>NZ_CP118574.1:1250000-1562500 GCF_028898845.1 Streptomyces sp. WZ-12
GTCGACGCTCTTGGGCGGCAGGTGGTGCGGGTTGGCCGTGGACTTGTAGTACTGGAACGGGGCGTGGTGCGGGCTGTAGTCGACGACCGCCGCTCCCCCGACGTTGGCGTGGGTGGTGCCGCCGCACTTGGCGAAGTGGCCCTGCTTGCCGTCCCAGGGGGTGCTGGGACGGAAGCCGCCCTGGAACCAACCCCAGCTCACGTTGCGGGAGTTGAGCAGGTCGCCGATGTTGCGGCCCTGCATGGCGGCGAGCGCGTTCTTGCCGGTGTGGTCCTTGCTGGAGCAGTCGTCGTAGGCCGGGTCCGGGTCGCTGATCATCGTGCCGACACCCTTGGCGTCGGGCGAGTGGACGACGGAACCGTCCGGCTTGGGCGTCTGCTTGGGGTTCTCGGTGCCCGAGGTCGGGTCGGTGGAGATCACGCCGTGGGTGTTGCCGGAGGCCAGGTTGATCGCGCCGGGCGAGGAGGGGCCGTAGACCGAGCCGAAGGAGTGGTCGTTGAGGGCGTAGTGCTGGGCGTAGTTCCACAGGCCGGTGACGGTGTTGCCGTCGTAGTAGTCCATCACCAGTCCGGGCTCGCCGAAGAGGCCGCCGGAGCACTTGCCGGAGTCGGTGTTCTGGACGAACTTGTCGGCCTTGCCGGCGTCGTAGGCGTACTGCTCGGGGCCGTACTCGTGGTTCTGGTCGCAGGTCATGGCCTGCTGCGGGGTGAGCCGCTTGGGGAGGTACTGGTTGGGGTTGTGCTTGAGCAGCCCGGCGGTGCGCAGGTTGTCGACGTCCCGCGGGGTCTTCGGGGAGGGGGTGAACTTCGTCCCGTCGGCGTTGGTGGCCTGGGGGTAGGTGGCGAAGTAGTGGTCGAACGAGATGTTCTCGTCGAAGAGGACCACCACGTGCTTGATGGGGGTGGCGGTTCCGGTGGGACCGGGGTGCGGGCCGCCGGCGGCCAGGGCGGGTGCTCCCCCGCCGAGCGCGGCGAGCGCCATGGCTCCGGTGACGGCCCCCAGGGTCCGTATCGCTCTCGTCTTTCCCCTTTTGGCCATCTGGTCCTCATCCTCCGGGCTGTTCGTGGTCGCTGCGTACGGCCGGATGGTGTGCCGGGCGGGCGGCGGCGGGGCAGAGCCATGATGGCGCGGGGGTGAACACCGGGTCAGGTATCCCGGGGCAAACCTTGACCGTGTGTTGACCGTTGGCCCGGGCTCCGTCGGTGCCCCAGTTGTACGCGAGCGGCGGGTGGTTCGCCGGGTGGCGGGGCCGGGCTACGGCGCGAGGAGGGCCCGGCCGTACCAGTCGTCGCGGTCCTGTACGCCCGGCAGCGCGAAGAAGTAGCCGCCGCCGAACGGCGTGACGTAGTCGACCAGCGGCTCCCCGGCCAGCCGGCGCTGGACGGTCTCGAACTGGCGGGCCAGGTCCTGTTGGTAGCAGCAGAAGAGCAGGCCCATGTCGAGGTTGCCGTTGGCGTCGGTGCCGCGGTCGTAGTTGTAGGCGCGGCGCAGCAGGCGCTGGTCGGCGGTGTCGGTGGTGCGGGGGTTGGCCTTGCGGATGTGGCTGTCCAGGGGGATGACGTCGCCCTTGGGGTCACCGGGGTAATCGGGGGCGTCGTGCTCGTCGTTGCCGTCGAGCGGGGCACCGGTCTCCCGGGCGCGGCCGAACATCCGCTCCTGTTCGGTCAGCGAGACCCGGTCCCAGAACTCCACCAACATCCGGATCAGCCGGACAACCTGGTAGCTGCCGCCGACCGCCCAGTCCGGCTCACCACCGCCCCTGCCGACCCAGACCAGGTCCCGCATCGCACGGGCCGATCCGGGGTCGGGGTTGGCGGTGCCGTCCTTGAAGCCGAAGAGGTTGCGGGGGGTGCCGGTGGGCCGGGGCGGGCTGGCGAAGCCGTCCAGCCGCCAACGGACCTGGAGGGCGCCGCGGGTGTGCCGGGTGAGGTCGCGCAGCGCGTGCAGCACGGTGTCGGTGTCCTCGGCGCAGAGTTGGAGGCTGAGGTCGCCGTGGCACCAGTCCGCCTGGAGGTCGTCGTCGGGGAAGGTGGGCATGGCGGTCAGCCGGCGGGGGGCGCGGGGGCACAGGCCGAACCGGTCGTCGAAGAGCGAGGAGCCGACGCCGACGGTCACCGCCAGTGCGCCGGGCGGGAGTTGGGGGCCGAGGATGCCGGAGTCGGCGGGCGGTCCGGTGACGCCGAGCGGCTCGGGGGTGCCGCCGCCGGTCAGGAAGCGGGCCCGCTCGGTGAGGGTGCGCAGCAGGTCGGCGAGGTCCCGGCGGCCCTCGGTGGTGACGTCGAGGGCGATGAACGCGGTGACCCGGCGGGGCGGGGTGAGGACGGCCGCCTGGTGCGGGCCGTGGAACGGGACGGGGGGCGCGGCGCCCAGGAGTTGACCGGCGCCCGGCAGCGGCGGCTGCGGGACGGGGCCCTCGGCGTGGGGCGCGCGGGCCGATGCGGCGCCGCCGGCGGCGAGTGACGCCCCGCCGGCCACGAGTCCCCCGGCGCCGGCCAGGGCGGCCCCGCGCAGGAAGCCGCGCCGGCCGACGCCGGAGCGCCGCGCGTCCTGCGTACCGTCGTCGCCGGTGCCGTGGGCTCCGTTGGCACCGTGTCCGGCCTTGCTCACACCGTCCTCCGCGGATCGCACAAAGTGGCCACCGGGGCCAGCCGTTCCACCAGGTCGCCCACGGCCGCGTTGGTCCGCTGCCGCTCGGGGCGGCTGAGGCCGTCCAGCGGGGTCCAGCGGCCTCCGCGCCGGAAGCCGTCGAGGAGCCGCCCGGTGCGGTCCAACGCGGCCTGAAGGTAGGGAAGTTCGGGGTAGCGCGGGGCGAGCAGGGGGCGCAGCCGGGCGAGCACCGCGCGGGTGCCGTCGAGGTTGGCGCGGGCGGTGGCGAGGTTGCTGCCGCTGCCGTAGTCGGTGCGGCCGGTCAGCTCGAACTGCGCGGTGTTCTCCAGGATTTCGTGGGCGCGCAGGCCGAGCGCCGCCGGGTCCATCCGGGCCTGGGCCCAGTCGTCGCGCAGCGCGCGCACCGCGTCGGCGAGCGCGGCGGCCGGCGCCCGCAGCCCGGTGACGGACTCGCCGTGCCACAGGCCGTATTCGAGGCGGTGGAAGCCGGCGAAGGCGGGGTCGTGGACGCCGCCGGCGAGCCCGGCGGTGGTCCCGTTGATCCTCTTGTCCGCGTCGCCGAACTCCCCGTAGGCGGCGCCCAGTCGCTCGTAGGTCAGATGGGCGGGCAGCCAGGCGGAGCGGGCCGCGGCCGGGTCGCCGGTGGCGACGGCGGTACGGAGGGCGGCGGTCTGCCGGACGAGGGTGTCGAGGCCGCCGGCTACCCACTTCTGGTAGTCGAGCGCCGGGCCGATCAGGTCGTGTTGGGTGATCGGCGCCGCGGCCGGACCGTCGCGGCCGGGGCCGACGATGCGGACGGTGGGGCCGGTGACCGCGCTGGCGTCGTCGGGCAGGCAGGTGAAGGCGTAGGCGCCCGGGCCGAGTCGGACCTGAAGGTGGCGGGTGGTGCCAGGGCCGATGCCCTCCACCTCGCCGTAGACGGGCCCGCCGCCGGCGCCGCGGAGGTAGCTCTCGGCCGGCTGGCTGGAGCCGTTGTGGAGGTCGAAGACCTGGAGGCCGGGGTGGGGGTGCCGCCAACCGCGGCCGCAGGCGCCCGGATCGACCTCGACGGTGGTGTGCGGGAGGCCGTCGGCGGCGGCCGTGCCGACGCCGGGGCCGGCGCCGGTGGTCAGCGCGACCGCGGTCACCGCGCCGGCGATCAACAGCGCGCCGCCAGGGCCCCAGACGCGCGGCGACCGCAGCCGCCGCAGGTCGGCTCGTGGCACGGGGCCTCCTGGGGCGTTCGGGAGCGGTGGCTGCGGATGGGAGGGCCGGCGGCCGCTCCGCCCCACATGCTAGGCAGCCGCGGCACCCCCGAACATCCTTCCGGGGGGCCGTAAACCAAGAGTTTCCGCTGCCTTCACCGTCCCGTAGGGCGGCGCGGCCGGGCGGCGGACCGACCGGCTCCGCACGACCCACGGCGCGCTCCACTCCGCGCCCCGCGGCGAGGCCCCGCACAAGATCCCGCGCGAGATGCGCCTCACCGGGCAGTGAACCTCGCCCTCCGCATCATCGTCTACAGTCCTGTAGACACTCGCTGGTCGGGCAACGCGCGCTCCCGCGCGCCGGAAGGGCGGAACATGACGATCGGACAGCCGAACGGCACGGCGGTGGCGACGCCGGAGGCCACCGGACGGTACCGCGGCGGCACCCCGCTGCGGACCAAGGTCCCCGAAGTCACCGCGCTGTTCTGGGTGGTGAAGATCCTCACCACCGGCATGGGCGAGACCGCCTCGGACTACCTGGGCCGGACGCTCGGACCGATACCGGCCGGAGCCCTGGGATTCACCCTGTTCGCCGTCCTGTTGGTGGCGCAGTTCCGCGCGACCCGCTACCGGGCCGCGCTCTACTGGTCCGCGATCGTCGCGGTGAGCGTCTTCGGGACGATGGCCGCCGACGTCGTCCACGTCATCCTCGGGGTCCCGTACCTCGTCTCCACGATCGGCTTCGCACTGGCCCTGGCCGCCGTCCTGACCGCCTGGTACGCCAGCGAGGGCACGCTCTCCCTGCACAGCGTCCGTACCCGCCGCCGGGAGACGTTCTACTGGGCCACCGTGCTGGCCACCTTCGCCCTGGGCACCGCCGTCGGCGACCTCACCGCCGGCACCCTGGACCTCGGCTATCTGACCTCGGGCGTCGCCTTCGGCGCGCTCATCCTGCTGCCCGCGCTCGGCGGGCGGTTCCTCGGCCTCCACGCGGTCGCCGCCTTCTGGGGCGCCTACATCCTGACCCGCCCGCTGGGGGCCTCCTTCGCCGACTGGATGGGCGTCCCGGTCACCCGCGGCGGCCTCGGCTGGGGCACCGGGCCGGTCACGCTGGCCCTGACCGTGCCCATCGCCCTGCTCATCGGCTACCTGGCGGTGAGCCGCAAGGACACCCCCGCGGACGCGCGCCACCCCTAGGGCATATCCGCACATTCCGTCCCAGGTCCGGCGTTAACGGATCCCCACCAGCACGCAACTGTCGCCGAACTGCCAGACGGGGACGACATGTGCGAAGCCGGCCTCGCGCAGCAGCGCCGCGTGATCGCTCACCGACAGCCCGTTGTCCGCGGCGCCGTCCCCGTCGCCGACGACCGGCGCGCTCAACCGGCGGCGGCGCTCGGCCAGCGGCTCGGCCAGCTCCGGCTCGGTCGCCACCCCCGCCCACCACGACTCCCAGTCCTCGTGGTCGCCGTCCCGCAGCCGCCGCGCGCGGCACCGGCCGACGTGGGCGGCGAGCGCACCGGCGACCGCCCCCGCTTGCGGCAGGTGGTCGCCGTTGACGAGCGCGCCACCGGGCCTTAGCAGGGCGGCGAGTTGGGCGTAGGTGCGGCGCAGCGCGGGCACCGTGAGGTAGTGCAGCGCGGTGGTGGAGACCGCGGCGTCCAGGGGGCGCCCCAGGGACAGCGCCTCGATCCAACCGTCCGCGCCGATCACCGCGTCGACGTACCGGGCGGCGGAGGAGTGGTGGGTGCGGGCCAACTCCAGCAGCAGCGGGTCCATGTCGACCCCGATGACCTCGGCGCCGGGCAGCCGCTCCACGAGCCGGGCGGCCAACGAGCCCGGGCCGCAGCCGAGATCGACGACCAGCGGCCTCCGCCGACCCGTCGTCACATGCTCGACGACGTCGGCGATCACCGTGAACCGCTCCTCGCGGTCGATGGCGTAGCGCCGCTGTTGGCGCTCCCAACGCTCCACCCACCACTCCGCGACGGCCATGCTCAGCCCCATCTGGACGCACCACCCCTACCGTTTCCCGCGCGCCGCACGATCACCACGAGGCTACAGGTGGAAACGGTTTCCATTAGCCATAGGGTCCCCCTTTCACTCCGGAGGGGCACCGACCGGCGGGGAGCGGACGCACAGCGGTGCGGAACGGACGGGGTTCGGCGGTCATGTCAGGGAGGCGAGCACGGCCAGCAACCGGTCGATCTCCTCGGGGGTGTTGTAGACGTGCAGGCTCACCCGCACCGAGCTGGCGCGCTCCCCCACGCCCGCCTGACAGTGCCCGTCCGTCCGCACCATGAAGCCGTGGTCGAAGAGGATGAAGCCGAGGTCGCTCGCGCCGATGTCGCGGTGCCGGAACGTGACGATCCCGCAGCGCTGTTGGACCGGCGAGGCGACTGCCAGGCTGCGTTGGCACCCCACGACCTCGTAGGCGTCGAGATGGCGCAGCCCCTCGGTCAGCCGGGCGGCCAGCGCGACCGTCCAGCGCCCGATCCGTTCGGTGCCCGCGGCGTCCAACCAGTCCAACGCGGCCGCCAGGCCGGCGATCCCGGTGGTGTTGGGGCTGCCGGACCAGCCGCCGGGGTGCAGCTCCGGGCCGCGGGTCTGCCGGGCCCAGACCGCACCCGAACCGGGCAGCGCCAGCGCCTTGTGGCCGGAGAACGCCACGAAATCCACGTCGAGTTCGGCGACCGAGACCGGCAGATGGCCGACGCTCTGCGCGGCGTCCAGGCAGATCGGCACCTCCGGCCCGAGCACCCGGCGCAGCAGGTGGACGTTCATGTTGCCGCCGTAGACGTGGTGGACGTGGGTGGCGGCCACGAAACGGGTCCGGGGGCCGACCAGTTGGGCCAGTGCCGCCGGATCGTAGTCCCCGGACGAGGTCTGGTACGGCAGCTCCCGCACCCGGATCCGCACGCCCTGCCGGTCGAGCAGGTGCTGCGCCTCCAGCCACGGTGCGAGGTTGGCCTCGTGGTCGGCGAACGGGACGACGATCTCGTCCCCGTCGGCGAGGAGTTCGGGCAGCCAGTCCCGGGCGATCATCCGCAGCCCCTCGGTGGTCCCGCTGGTGAAGTGGACCGCCGAGCGCTCCGGGTCCGGGTCGCCGAGGAAGGTCTTGATCCGGTCGCGGACGCCGGCCACCAGGGCGGTGGAGGCATTGGCCCACGGGTAGGAACCGCGGCCGGCGTTGGCGTTGGCCGTGGTCAACTGGGCCTGTACGGCGTCCAGTACGGCCTGCGGCTTCTGCGTGGTGGCGGCGCTGTCCAGGTACGTCAGCTCCGGGTTGCCGGTGACGATGGGGAACTGGGCACGCAGCCCGCGCTGCCACGGGCCCAACTCCACCAGGGCGGCGTCCGGTCCGTGCGCGGCGATCGGGGCCATCGCGCTAATCCCTGACCAGCGGCGCGCCGGCGTCCCGCCAGGCGATGACGCCCCCGGTGAGGCTGCGCACGTCGGGATGGCCCATGCGGGTCAGCAGCGCCGCGTAACGGGCGGACTGCTCGCCGACCGGGCAGACCAGCAGCACGGGCTGCCGGGTGCTGAACGGCAGCCCGCCCCGCACCAGTTCGTCGAAGAGCTGGTCCACGATGTTGATCGCCCCCTCGATGTGCAGCGCGGCATAGGCGAACGGGCTGCGCAGATCGACGACGAGCGGCCGGTCCCGCTCCAGCCACTTCTGCGCCTCCTGGGTGTCGATCGCGGGAGCCGCGGCGATCTCGGCGTCCGTCAGGTCGGCCGGGTCGTTGCGGCGCACCGGCTGCCGGAACAGATCGGGCCGGCGCCGCTTGGTGTAGCTGAGGTAACTCTCGATCCGGTCACAGACGATGAACACGGCTGATCTGCGCGCCACTTCCTCACCAGCGGCCTGATCCTCCGTCAATTGCTCATCGATCTCCCGAAGATGACGCACCGTCCCGTAATACGCGGCACCGCCGGTGGGGCCGGCCAGGATGCCGCAGCGCCGGGCCAGCGCCAGCATCCCCTCGATGGCCTCGTCGGAGCCGACCGACTCCACGGTGTCGTACGTCGCCGGGTCGAACAGGCCCACCTCGTGGACCTCGTCGAGGGTCCGGATGCCGGGGATGAAGTCGGACTTGGCGGCGACCAGCCCCACCACCCGCACCCGGGGGTCGTGCTCGCGCAGCACCCGGGCCACCCCGGTGGACGAGCCGGCGGTGCCCACGCAGGCGACGAAGTAGTCGGGGGCCCGGCCGTCCAGGTCCTTGACGATCTCCGGGCCGGTGCCAGTGGCGTGCGCCTCGGTGTTGCGGGGGTTGAAGTACTGGTCGGTGTGGAGGTAGCTGGTGCCGGGTCCGGACAGCTCCCGGTGGAAGAGGGTGAGCGGGTCCTCGGTGTTGGTGGGGTCCAGGCACTCGCTCTGCCCGGGCAGCTCCTCGATCTCCGCGCCCAGCAGCAGGAGCAGGTCCTTGATCTCCGGTATCCGCATGCGGTTGGTCACGCTCTTGAACGGGAGCCCGTGCATCCCCGCGATCACCGCCAGCGCCTTGGCGGTGTTGCCGCTGGACAGTTCCACGACCTGGCTGCCGTGCTCCACCGCCTCGGCCAGACCCGGCCGGGCCATGTTCCAGGCCGCGCGGTCCTTCACCGATCCGAAGGGGTTGAGCAGTTCCAGCTTGGCGTACAGGTCGATGTGGCGCAGACCGTGCACGGCCGGATCGATCCGTACCAGCGGGGTGTTCCCGATGGCCTCGGTGATGCTCTCGTACCTCATCGCTCTCCCCCTGGACGTGTGATCGGCCAGAACTGCTCGTCGAGGCACCAGCGCCAGGACCCGTCCTCCTCCCACGCGGCGACCTTGCGCGCGACGGGCTGGTGCTGCGCGCGGCTGGTCTGGAAGTCCATGCAGTAGCCGGCGGTGTTGGCGAACGCCAACAGCTCGCCGGGGCGGGGCAGTCGGGGCAGGAACACCATCCGGCGGGTGATCAGGTCGGCCTCCAGGCACAGGCTGCCGGCCAGATAGACCCCCGCCGCGGGGCCGTCGCCGCCCCGGGTGACGCGGGCGCCGTCCCGCCCGAGCAGCACCGGGTCCAGCAGCACCCCGTGCTCCTCCAGCGCGGCGTCGTCGGCCTTCATCGCCAGCCGCACCAGCGGCTCCCCACTGTCCGTGCGGCGCACCTCCAACACCCGGGCGAGCACCAGCCCGCACTGGTCCACCAGCGCCCGGCCCGGCTCGGTGTAGAGGTCGTAGAGGTTCTCCAGCAGCAGGGTGGCCAGCGAGCGGCCGCCGAACGAGGGGGCCGGCATGGCCAGTAGCTCGTCGAGGTAGCGGGCGCCGGCGACCGGGCGGTGGGCCGGGTAGAGGCCGAGCGCGCCGCGCAGGGTGCCGCCGTCGTTGCGGAGCCCGTAGCCGTGGCCGCGCCAGGTGAGCGGGGGTCGCTGGCCGAGCACGGCGGCGGTCAGCTCGGAGGTGTAACGCTCCCATTCGGCCGCGTGCGCGAGGTAGTTGACGCCGAAGCCGCCGCCGATGTCCACCGCCCGCGGCCGCAGCCCCCGGGCCCGGCAGGCGTCCATGGCCCGGACGCAACCCTCCAGGGCGCGGGCCTTCTCCTCCGGGCTGGTGGTGTCGAGGTGGTAGCCGACGCCGAGCGGCTCCAACGCGTCGGCGTGCCGCTCGACGGTGTCGAGCAGGGCGTCCAACTCCCCAGCCGGGGTGCCGAAGCGGCTGGGCCGGGACAGCACCCGCACACCGGGCCCGTCGAAGGCGGACAGCCGCAGCACCACCGGTATTCGGGCCAGGTGGTGGGCGCGCACCAGCGCGGCCAGCTCGTCCAACTCGCCGCCGGAGTCGGCGTTGACGGTGACGCCGGTGCGGGCGGCCAGCCACAGGAACTCGCGGTTCTTCGGCCCGGTCGCCATGATGCGGTCCGGGGTGAACCCCGCGCCGAGGGCGTGCTGCAGCTCGCCCAACGACGCCACGTCCACCGCCGCGTCGGTCGCCGCGAGCCGCCGCAGCAGCGCGCTGGAACGGTTCGCCTTGTGCGCGAAGTAGACCCGGCCGCCCAGCCGGTGGGTGCCGTACGCGGCGCGGAACCGCTCGGCGTTCTCCGCGATCTGCTCGGGCAGCACCACGCTCAACGGCGAGCCCAACGCGTCGACGAGCGAGGGGAGGAAGCCGCCCGCGCCGAGCAGCGCCGCGAGGCGCCGCTCCAGGCGCGGTTCCAGAGTCAGTGGCTCCGGAGACGATGGCACAGCGGCCGCCAAGGGACCCCCCTCGCAGTGGCACGAACTCGACCCGCTCGGTTCGCCGTTAACCACTTCCCGCTCCCGGTGGCCTTTACGCCCGCCCGTCGCCCCCGGCCGGAGTCGGCCCGCCACCCAGCGCCCGACCGGCGGCGGCGCGCGCCGCGGGGCTCCCCGGACACCGCTCAGAGGCGCACCAGGGAGTTCGGGCCGAGGTCGGCGAGGGTCGGATAGCCGTCCACCGCCATCAGCAGATCGGCCTCCGCGAGCAGCGACCGCAGGACGTGCACCACGCCGTCGGTGCCGGCGAGCGCCAACCCGTAGGCGTACGGCCGGCCGACCGCGACCGCGGTGGCACCGAGGGCGAGCGCCTTGACCACGTCGGTGCCGGAGCGCACCCCGGAGTCGAAGAGCACCGGCAGACCGTCGGCGGCGGCCACCACGCCCGGCAGCGCATCGAGCGCGGGGAGGCCGCCGTCGGCCTGCCGGCCGCCGTGGTTGGAGCAGTAGATGCCGTCCGCGCCACCGTCCCGGGCCCGGCGGACGTCCTCCGGGTGGCTCAAACCCTTGAGGATCAGCGGCAGTTCGGTCAGCGAGCGCAGCCAGGGCAGGTCATCCCAGGTCAACGGGTTGCGGAAGACGCTGGCGTAGAGGTCGATGGCGGCGGCCGGGTCCTCCTCCGGCGGCTTGCGCAGCCGGGACCGGAAGACCGGGTCGGAGGTGAAGTTGGCCAGGCAACGGCCGTGCGCCTGGGGTAAGTTGGCGAGGGCCAGATCGCGCGGACGCCAGCCGAGGGTCCAGGTGTCCAGGGTCACCACGATGCCCTGGAAGCCGGCCGCCTCCGCGCGGCGCACCAGGCTCTCCGCGAACTCCCGGTCGGTCGGGGTGTAGAGCTGGAAGTAGCCGGGGGTGTCCCCGCACTCGGCCGCGACCGCCTCCATCGGGTCCTCGGCGAAGGTCGAGGCGATCATCGGCACACCGGTGCGGGCCGCGGCCCGCGCGGCGGCCAGCTCCCCGTGCCCGTCCTGCGCACAGAGGCTCAGCACCCCGACCGGCGCCATCAGCAGCGGCGACGGCAACGTCCGACCGAACAGCTCGACGGTCAGGTCCCGTTGGGCGGCACCGACCAGCATCCGCGGCATCAGCCCCCACCGCGCGAAGGCCGCGACGTTGGCCCGCTGCGTCCGCCCGTCCCCGGCCCCGCCGTCCACATACGACCAGACGGCCGGCGGCAACGCGGCCTCCGTACGCGCCGCCAACTCCTCGAACGTCATGGGCAGCGTGGGCAGTTCGCCTTCCAGTCCGGCCGCGTAGATCTCGTGCTGGTAGTCGCCGAAGTGCGGCATGCGCAGGTCTCCGTTCCGTCGCGAATACGCGCGAAGTTACCCACGTTCGGGGACGGGCGACATGGGCGATCACGCCAGTTCGCTGCGCTTGGCTGGCTTCCCACGTTGTCGGCCGTCCCGCCGTGGGGGTTGCTGTTCTTTGCGCCTGCGGCGCGAGCTTTGTTGCCGCTGCGCGGGGCTGTCGGGGTGCGGTGACGGGTATCGGGGGTTGGTATGCCAGACTGCTTCGCTTTACGTCTGGCATACCAACCCCCGATACCCGTCACCTCCCGCTGGGGGTGGGAAGACTGGTGGGTGGGGACTGGCCATCGTGGTCCCCTGACCGTCGGGACCCGTCACTCCGGCGATCGTCGTCACTCATCCCCCTGACGGTCACTGCTCGCTCCAGGGGCCCGAGTTGACCCACCGGCAGAACGTGGCACCCACCGTCTTTTACCCACCCTCCGCGGGAGGGGACGGGCCTGCGGGGCAGGGTGTTCGGACGTAAAGCGAAGCAGTCCGAACACCCTGCCCCGCAGGCCCGGCACCGCACTCGACAGCCCCGCGCAGCGGACACGAAGCCCGCACCACAGGCGCGAAGAACAGCAACCCCCACGGCGGGACAGCCGAAAACGTGGGGCGATTTTGGCGGTGAGCCATTGTCTCCGTACGATCCGGCGATGATCATCACAACGATCACCAAACGGATCACCAGGAGAAGGCTGGCATCCGGGGTGTGCGGACTGCTTGCCGCGATGGCGGTGGGGCTGTTGCCCACGTCGGCCGTCGCCGGCGAGCCCACCGGGGAGCCCGCCGCATCGGCTCCCCAGACATCGGCTCCCAAGGTGGAGCTGACGCTCGACGTCAGCGGCTCGATGCGGGCCCGGGACATCGACGGGCAGAGCCGGATGGCCGCCGCGAAGCAGGCGTTCAACGAGGTGCTGGACGCCGTCCCCAAGGACGTCCAGCTCGGCATACGGACGCTCGGCGCCAACTACCCGGGCAACGACCGTCAGGTCGGTTGCAAGGACACCAAGCTGCTCTACCCGGTCGGGCCGCTCGACCGGACCGAGGCCAAGACCGCGGTGGCCACGCTCGTGCCCACCGGATGGACGCCGATCGGCCCGGCCCTACAGGCCGCGGCCAAGGACCTCAAGGGCGGTGACGGACAGCGCCGGATCGTGCTGATCACCGACGGCGAGGACACCTGCCAGCCGCTCGACCCCTGCCAGGTGGCCCGGGACATCGCCGCCGAGGGCATCCACCTCACCGTCGACACCCTCGGGCTGCTGCCGGACGCCAAGACCCGCAGCCAGTTGAGCTGCATCGCCGAGGCGACCGGCGGTACCTACACCTCGGTGCAGCACACCGACCAACTCCGGGACCGCGTGCACCAGTTGGTGGACCGGACGGCGCGGCCCGTGGTCACTCCGGTGGCGACCAAGGGCGCCGCGCAGTGCGCCACCGCCCCGGAGCTCAAGCCGGGTCTGTTCACCGACCGGGAGAAGTTCGCCGAGCACCGCTGGTACCGGGTGAACGTCAAGCCGGGCCAGGAGCTGCGCGCTTCGGTGAGCGTCGGCGCGGACCGCGCGGTCAACAACGACTACGGGGTGCTGCTGCGCGCCTCGACCGTGCACGGTCGGGAGATCGTCCGCGGTGCGGAGGCCGGCGACGGCCGGACCGACGTGATCTCCACCGGGCTGCGCTACGCCAAGGCCGATGACGCCGCCGCCGGGGACGCCCCCGAGACGGTCTGCCTCCAGGTCAGCAACTCCTTCTCGGCGGGCCCCTCGGTCAAGACCGACCCGGGTCTGCCGGTGGAGCTGGCCGTGGACCTCGTCGACGGGCCGCACGACGCCTCCGACGTCGCCTCCTTCGGCCTCGGCCGGGGCTGGTGGCTGCTCGGCGCCCTGGTCCTCACCGGCCTGGTGGGCGGCCTGGCGTGGGGCTGGATCTCCCGTTGGCGCGTCACCGTCTGGAGGACCAACTGATGCGTAGTGTAGGCAAGATGACGGGGCGTACTGCCCGTGCGATGCGGGGTGCCGGGGTGGTGGTGAGCGCCGCCGCGGTGGCGTTCGTCGGGGCCGGCGCGGCGGTCGCCGACAGTCCCGGCCCGAGCGCCAGCGCCAGCAGTGCGGGGGACGCCGCCAAGGGGCCCACGGAGGCCGGCACCTCCTTCCGTACCGCGACGCCGCTCGCCCTGGACCAGCGGGCCACCGCCAGCGCCTCCACCGGCGACTACCTGTACTGGGTGCTGCCGGCCGACGTCGGGCAGCGGGTCACCGTCAAGGCGAAGGTCACGCTGCCGAAGACGGCCCGACACGGCGCGGCCGCCTGGCAGTTGGACGTGTACGACGGGCTGCGGCGCCGGCAGGCGTGCCGCTACGGCGTGCAGACCAGGGCGGCGGCCGAGAACGCCGACGCGGTCGAGCTGTCCTGCGCGCTGCGCACGGTGCGCGGCTGGGCCGAGCAGTGGTCCAACGACCCGTTGCCCGGCAACTACTACGTCCGGCTGACCGCCGTCGACCTGCCACAGGAGGAGCTGGGGCAACCGGTGCAGACGGAGGTCGAGGCGTCCGCGGCCGACGCGGGCGGCGCCCAGGCGGTGGACGGGAAGCTGTCCGCTCCCCTGGTGCCGGGCGCCGGGGCCGCGTCGCCGAAGCCGCAGCAGAGCGGCGCGACGCAGGCGCCCGCCGCGGACGGCGCGCCGGACGGCGGCTGGTCCTCGGGCTGGTGGTCGGACCGCTGGGTGTGGACCGCGATCGGCGGCGTACTGGCGGCGCTGGCCGGCATCGGCGGCTACCGCCTGACCCGCGGTTCGGGCCGGCCGACGCACCTGCCGCCGGGCGTCTGACCGACCGGCGGACCGGGCCGGACGGTCGCGGTGGGGCGCGGCGGGGTCGCGGCGGCCCACCGGGGACGCCCGGCCCCGGAACCCCGCCGTCCGGCCCCGTCGGCGGCCGGCGGCGGGGTACGCCCTACGGGCGCGGGGGCCGGCCCAGGTGTAGAGAAGAGGTATGCGCGTCCGGCACCGTCGTCATCGAAGCGGCCGGCCCTGGCGGCCCAGCCACGGGTTGATCGCCCTGCCGCTCGCCCTGATCGCGGCGGTCACGGTGCTGGACCTCACCACGCCCACCACCGTCCACCTGGGCCCGTTCCTGGTGGCGGCGCCGGCGCTGACCGCCTCGTTCGCCGGCCCCGTCCTCACCGGCGCCATCGGGGCCCTGGCGGTGGCCGCGCAGATCCTCATCGGCTTCCTGCACGGCGGGATCACCACCTCGAACCACGAGGCGCAGATCGCCGCGCTGGTCATCATCTCGGTGCTGGTCACCCTCTTCCGCTACGCCCGCGACCGGCACCAGCGGCAGTTGAGCCAGGTCCGCACGGTGGCGGTCGCCGCCCAGCAGGTGCTGCTGTGGCCGTTGCCGCGCCGGAGCGGGGCGCTGCGGATCGAGTCGGCGTACATCTCCGCGGAGGCCGAGGCCGAGATCGGCGGCGACCTCTACGCGGCGGTGCCGGTGCCGGGCGGGACGCGGCTGGTCATCGGGGACGTCCGCGGCAAGGGCCTGACCGCGATCGGGGAGGCCGCGGCGCTGGTCGGGGCGTTCCGCGGCACGGCCTACCAGCACCTCGCGCTGCCGGCGGCCGTCGCGCACCTGGGCAACGCGGTGCACTGGAACATGGCGCACGCCCCGGAGGAGGACCCGGAGTCCTTCGTGACCGCCCTGGTCCTGGACGTCTACGACGACGGCCCGTGCGTCGAACTGGTCAACTGCGGACACCCCCCACCGCTGGTCCTGGGGAGCGGCGGAATCCGGTCGCTGGAGGTCGCCGCGCCGGCGGTGCCGCTGGGGCTGACGGCCCCGGCGGAGGGCGACTACAAGGTGGAGAGCTTCGCGTTCGGGCCGGGCGAGGTGCTGCTGCTCTACACGGACGGGGTGATCGAGACCCGGGACCGCTCGGGGGCGTTCTACCCGTTGACCGAGCGGCTGGCCGAGTGGAACGAGCCCGATCCGGCGGCGCTGATCGGGCGGCTGCACGACGATCTGCTGCGGTACGCGGACGGCAATCTGGGCGACGACGTGGCCATGGTCGCGATCACCCGGCCCCCGGGGTACGGCCCGGGTTGACGGGCCCGGTCAGCGGCGGCGGATCCGCGCGGCCAGCACCGCGACGTCGTCCTCGGCGTGCCGGCCGCCGAGGCGGAGCAGCACCTCGTCGAGGGCGGCGGCCACGCCGGTCCGGGCCGGCAGCCGCGTCCCGGCGAGCCGGGCGAGCGAGACGTCGATGTCCTCGCCGCGCCGCTCGACCAGGCCGTCGGTGAACATCAGCAGGGTGTCGTCGGCGGTGAGCGGGCACCTGACGGGTTCGTAGCCGCCGGCGCCGGTACCCAGCGGCGGGCCGGCGGGCACCGGCAGCAGTCGGGCGGTGCCGTCGGCGCCGAAGACGGCCGGCGGGAGGTGGCCGGCGCTGGCGAAGGCCGCGATGCCGCGGGCCGGGTCGATCTGGGCCAGCAGGCAGGTCGCCGGGCGGCGGTCGTCCCGGGCCGCGGCGGCGTCGAGTTGGCGCAGCACCCGGTGGGGCGGCAGTTCGGCGGAGGCGACGTAGCGGAGCGCGGCGCGGTAGCCGCTCATCTCCACGGCGGCCTCCAGGCCGTGCCCCATCACGTCGCCCATCACCAACAGGGTCCGCCCGAAGTGGAGTCGGACCGTCTCGCACCAGTCGCCGCCGACCAGGGTGCCGCTGTCGGCCGGCAGGTAGCGGGTGGCGAGCTCCAGGTTGGGGTGCGGCCGGCCGGGCTCGGCCAGGAGGGCGCGCTGGAGGTCCAGGGCGGTGCGCCGGGCGGCGGCGTGCCGGCGGGCGTGCGCGAGGTGGACGGCGGCCAGGCGGGCCGCGTGGTGGAGGGTGGCGGTCTCGTGCGCGGTGAAGCCGCCGCCGGCGCGGGCGGCGAGCAGGACGCCGTGCAACTGCCCGTGGGCGAGCAGCGGGACCGACACCGGGGCGGTCGCGGCGGGGCCGTGCAGTTCCAGCAGGGGCGTGCGGCCCTCGATCGCGACGCGGTGGAGCGCCGCCGGGGACGCGACGGCCGCCTCGGGTGCGCCGCCCGCGTCCCGCTCGTGTGCGACCGGCCCGACCTCGTCGGGGAGCAGTTCCACCGCGGCGGCGTCGCACAGCGAGCGGCAGGCGAAGCGGGCCAGTTCGCGGCAGGTGGTGCGGGCGTCCAGCGTGGTGCCGATGAGTTCGGCGGCATCCTCGGCGGCGCGCAGCCGGCGGGCCCGTTCGGCGTGGCCGGTGCTGATCGCGGTCATGGACCCACTTCCGGAACTGCTGGGTGCGACGAGGTGACGGGGCGTGGTGGGGGTGCTCCACGGTCTCTCGATCAAACACGGTGCGGAAGCCTCGGGTCCGTACGAGTGGGCGGAGAGCGGATGAATTCTGGGTTCACGGGAGTTCGCCGGGCATGGGCCGGCGCGTCACCGGGCGGTCGTGGCCGGCGGAAGGTAGACGCGGTAGCCGCGGAAGCTGGCGACGTCGGGCAGGGGCGCGGGCCGCCAGCCGCGGGCGAGTGCGGGCGGGGCGGCGGCCGGCGGGACGAGCAGCGCCACCGGCCGGCGGGCGGCCTCGGCCACCAGTTGTTCCGGGGTGGTGCCGGCGTCGGGTCCGGCGGTCTGTCGGGAGGCGCAGCCGGCGTAGTAGGCGAGTTGGACGGCGTGATCGCCGGAGAGCACGCAGGGCGGGCGGACCCCGAGCGCGTGCAGGGCGTCGGCCGCGGCCGTGAAGTCCCGACGCATGTGGCGGTTGCGGGCGGTGTTGCCGGTGAGCACGGCGAGTTGGACGACCAGGTGGACGGCGAGCGCGACGGCGAGGAGGGCCGCGGGGCGCGGCCGGAGTTGCCCCTCGGGGGCGACCAGTCGGCACAGGCCGTCGGCCACCGGGAGCGCCAACAGGGCGTAGGCGGGCAGCAGGAAGCGCGGTGCGGCGTAGTCGAGGAGGAAGAGGTAGGGCACCGCCGTCGCGGCCGCGACGGCGACCGGCAGCACGGCGGTGGCGGTGCGCCGGGCCCGACGGGCGGCCAGCACGCCGGCGGCGGTCAGCGGCGGCAGCGCGAACCACCACACCGCGGTGACCGGGTGCGTCCAGGGCACGTCGCAGGGCCGGCACAGCCCACGCCCGTCCAGGCTGCGGAGCTGGGCGCCGACGGCGAGGTGCCAGCCGATGCCGCCCTGGATCTCGGCGGCGCGGTGCAGCCGGGCGAGCAGGCCCCCGTAGTGGGCGTACGCCTCGACGAGCCAGTCCGCGGCGCCCAGCAGCAGCCCGCCGGCCATCAACGGGACCAGCGCGGGGCGCCGCCAACGGGGCACCACCAGCGCCGCGGTGGCCGGTACCAGCACCAGCCAGGCGGCGTCCGGCGGGCGCATCAGCGCGACGACCGCGACGGCCAACGGGAGCCCGACGAGCGCCCGGCGGTCCCCGCGGTCCTGGACGGCGCGCAGGAAGCAGCCGGTGGCGGCGAGCGCCCCGTAGGCGGACCACAGGTTCGGCATGACCTGCGGGCCGTAGTAGAGGGTGATCCAGAGGGTGGCGAAGAGGGCGCCGCCGAGGGCCAGTACCCGGGTGGGCAGCAGCGGCCGCCAGACCCGCAGCGCCGCCCACAGCCCGGCGCCGGACAGGACCGCGAGGGCGATCCGCAGGGCGGTGGCGTCGGGGGTCAGCGCGGCGACGGGGGCGATGAGGTAGGTGATGCCGCGGGCCCGGGGCGCGCTGAAGAAGGCGGCCGGCAGGTCCCGGGCGACCTGGCTGGCGTAGACCGTCTCGTCCCAGCCCAGGCCGGTCCCGGGGACCACCAGGGCGAGTTGGAGGAGGGCGAACGCGGCGCCGGTGAGGGCGAGCCAGGGGCGCGGGCGGGACGCTGACCGGGACTCCGGGGTGGGCCGGCGTTCGGCGCGGGCGGGCGCCGGGGCCGTCCGTACCGCCCGGGCGTCCGGCAGGGGCCGGCTCTCGTCCATGATCAGACCTCGCGGGGTGGGAGGGGCGCCGGTGGGGCTCCGCCATCATGCGGGCAGCCGGCCGGCCGGGCACTGCGCGCGCGCCGATCAACAGCCGGCTTCGGCCTGCCGGCGGATCCGGCGCGCCGCCTACACTGGGCGCTCCGGTGCAAGCGGCGCGGGAGGACGGAGTGCGGCAGTGGTGAGGAGCATCGAGGGGGAGGCGATGGCCGACCCGTCCGCCGAGGTGCTGGCCGAGGCGGCCGGGGTGTTCGGCCTGCTGGCCTCGCCCCCCAGACTGCACATCGTCTGGGCACTGGCCCAAGGAGAGAGCGACGTCAGCGGCCTGGCCGAACGGGTCGGCGGAGCCCTACCCGCCATCAGCCAACACCTCTCCAAACTCAAACTGGCCGGCCTGGTCCGCTCCCGCCGCGAAGGCCGCCGCGTCGTCTACTTCGTCGACGACCCCGAAACCGTCACCGTGATGCGCACCCTCGTCACCCAACTCGCCGCCCGCAACGCACCCCCGACACCGGCACCGGCCCGCCTGCGCCGGCTCGGTGCCTGAGACCACCGCCGTGTCGGGGGCGAGCCCGGTGCCCCCGGATGCGGAGGCGGTGTGCGCGGGCCCGGTGGAGCCACCGGGCGGTGCCGGGACGGAGGAGTCGGCGGCGCTGACGTCGTTGCAGCTCATGCGGCGGCTGGACAGCGGGCCGCGCGGGCTGACCGAGGCCGAGGCCGAGGAGCGGCTGGCGCGCCACGGGGAGAACACCGTGCCGTCGTGGCGGCCGGTGTCCTGGCCGCGGCGGTTCCTGGGGGCGCTGCGCGATCCGTTCACCACGGTGCTGCTGTGTCTGGCGCTGGTCTCGGCGGCCGTCGCCTCGTGGGGCACCGCCTGCGTGATCATGACGCTGGTGGTGGTCAGTTGCGCGTTGCGGTCCGGCGGTGAGCACCAGGCGGGTCGGGCGATGGCGGCGCTGCGGGAGTTGGTCGCCACCACCTCGTCGGTGCAGCGCCGGGCCGATGCGCAGGCGCCGCCGCAGGTGCGGGAGGTCCCGGTCGACCAGTTGGTGGTCGGGGACGTGGTGCGGCTGGGGCCGGGCGATCTGATCCCGGCGGACGTGCGGTTGCTGCGCGCCAACGGACTGACGGTGCATCAGGCGGCGTTGACCGGGGAGTCAGCGCCGGTGCCGAAGCGGGCCCTGGACGCCCCGCCCACCGCGGAGCAGGACGGGGAGGAGCCGCCGCATCTGTGCTTCCAGGGCAGCAGCGTGGCGACCGGGAGCGGCACCGGCCTGGTGGTGGCGACCGGTCGGGACACCCGGTTCGCCGCGGCCTACCGCGAGCGGGCCCGGCGGCGCGGCGAGACCGCCTTCGACCGGTCGGTGCACGGCATCGCCTGGACCCTGATCCGCTTCATGCTGCTGACCCCGCCGCTGGTGCTGATGGCCAACGCGGCGCTGCGCGGGCGGGGGTTGGAGACGCTGCCGTTCGCGGTGGCGGTCGCGGTCGGGCTGACGCCGGAGATGCTGCCGGTGATCGTGACCACCGCGCTGGCCCGCGGCGCCGCGCTGCTGGCCCGGACCAGCGGGGTGATCGTCAAGCGGCTGCCGGCGCTGCACGACCTGGGCGCGATCGACGTGCTGTGCCTGGACAAGACCGGCACCCTCACGCAGGACCGGCCGGTCGTGGTGCGGTCGGTGGACCCGGACGGTGCGCCCGATCCGGAAGTGCTGCGCCTGGCGGCGGTCAACAGCTTCTGGACCATCGAGCTGGCCGAACTGCCGGTCCCGGACGCGCTGGACGAGGCGGTGCTGACGGCCGCCGACGACATGGGCGCGGATCCGCTGGAGTTCGACGGGATCGCGGCGCTGCCGTTCGACCCGGCGGTGCGGACGTCCACGGCGGTGGTCCGCCGCCCGGGGCAGCACGGCTCGCACACCCTGGTCGTCAAGGGCGCGGTGGAGGACGTCCTGGCCCGGTGCGGGCGGCTGCGGACCGGCGGGCGGGAGGTGGCGCTGGACGGGGCGGCCCGGGAGCGGCTGTTGCGGAGCGCCGCCGCGGAGGCGGACGGCGGCCTGCGGCTGCTGGCCGTGGCCCGCGGCGACCGCCGCCCCCGGCTCGGCGCGTACACCGACGCGGACGTGCGGGGGCTGACCTTCCTCGGCTTCGTGGCGCTGAGCGATGCGCTGGCGCCGTCGGCAGCGGACGCGCTGCGGGTGTTGGCCGAGCGCGGGGTGGCGGTGAAGGTGCTCACCGGCGACCATCCCGGCACCGCGGCCCGGGCCTGCCGGGATCTGGGACTGGAGCCGGGCGAGGTGCTCACCGCCGGCCGGTTGGCCGGGCTGGACGGGCCGGCGCTGGCCGAGGCGGTCGGGCGGGCCACGGTCGTCGCGCGCTGCACGGCCCAGGACAAGGCCCGGATCGTCACGGCGCTGCGCGCGGCCGGGCACACCACCGGGTTCCTCGGCGACGGGGTCAACGACCTGCCGGCGCTGCACGCGGCCGACGTCGGGATCTGCCCGCGCGATGCGGTGCCGGTGGCGCGGGAGGGCGCCGATGTGGTGCTGGCCGAGAAGGACCTGACCGCGATCGAGCGGGCGATCACCACCGGCCGGCTGGCCAGCGGCAACATCTCGGCCTACCTGCGGATCACGCTGTCGTCCAACCTCGGCAACGTGATCGCGATGCTGGCGGCGGGGCTGCTGCTGCCGTTCCTGCCGATGCTGCCGGCCCAGGTGCTGGTGCAGAACCTCTGCTTCGACGCGGCGCAGCTCTCGCTCGCCTTCGACCGGCCGGCGGCGGGCGCGGCGCGCCGGCCCGCGGTGCTGCGGCCGCGGGTGTTCCTGCGCTTCATCACCGCGTTCGGCGTGATCAACGCCACCGCCGACCTGGCGACGTTCGGGGCGCTGGCGCTCGCCGCGCGGGCCACCGCGGGGGTGGACAGCCCGACGATGTTCCACGCCGGGTGGTTCACCGAGAACCTGCTCACCCAGGGGATGGTGATGCTGCTGTTGCGCACCGGGCGACGGGCCGCGGAGGGGCGGACGGTCGGTCCGGTCCACCTGGCGGTGACCGCGCTGGCGGTGGTCGGGCTGCTGCTGCCGGTCTCCCCGTTGGCCCCGGTGCTGGCCATGTCGGCCCCGCCGCCGCTGTACTACCTGCTGCTCTCGGTCGTGTTGACGCTCTACGGGGCGGCGCTGGCGTTCGCGCGCACCCGGTACGCGCGCCGGGAACGCGGCGCGGAAGCGCCCGAGGGCGTGCCCGACGGATCGCAGCTCTGATCCGCGGGCCCGCCCTCGGGGGGAACGGCTAACAGGTCGGTCGGCTCACCAGTCGCCGCCGCCGAACCCTCCGCCGTCGAAGCCGCCGCCGTCGCCGAAACCGCCCGCGAAGTCCCCGGGGTTGAAGTCGGCGCCGGACTCGGTGCCGCCCTCGGGACCGCTGAGGAACGACGGGGAGTCGGCGTACGCGCTCGGGGCGCTGAGCACCGAGCCGAGCACGGTGCCGGCGACCATCGCGGTGAGCACGCTGCCGCCGCCGAAGTAGCCGCCGGCCCACGGGGAGTAGGCCGGTCCGGCGTCCCAGTAGGGCTGCCGGCCGCCCGGGGTCTGGACGGTGCGGGACATCGGCTCCAGGCCGTCGGCCAGGCGGGCCGCGTCGGCGGCGCAGGCCGGGACCGGGCGCGGGGCGCCGCCGGGCGGGGCCCACGCGACGTCGACGGTGGAGGGGCCGTGCCGCGGGTCGAAGAAGCAGGGCAGCCGGCGCTCGGGCAACGGGGCGCCGGTGCGGCGGGCGGCCAGGGTGGCCAGCGCGAACCGGCCGTCCTCCAGCGCCTCGGTCACCGGGCGGACGTCGTCGGGGCGGTGGGCCTTTGCCATCTTCGTCTTGGCGAGGTCGTAGGCGTCCAGGGCGCCGCTGTAGTCCGCGCGCATCGCGTCGGTGGCGCCGGGCTCGGACGGGGTGAAGTCCAGCCGCTCCAACTCCTCGCCGAAGGCGGTGATGTCCTCGTCGACGACCACCCGCAGCGTCTCCAGTTCGGCGCGCTCGCGCTCCTCCCGCTGCTTCTTGGCCCGGCGGAAGAGGGCGTAGCCGCCGACCCCGCCGGCGACCACCACGGCGCCGCCGATCAGCAGCCCGGTACCCGAACCGCCGGCGCCCGCGCCCTCGTTCCACGAGGCGGGCGCCCCGCCGCGGGCCTGGGCGGCGGCCTGCTGGGCGAACTCGGTGACCATGGCCTTGGTGTCGCCCTTGTGGGAGTCACGCGCCGCGTCCTTGAGGTTGTGCACCGCGTTGCGGGGCAGGACCTGGCCGTCGGCGCCGGCGTTGAATCCGTTGGCGCCGAGGTGGACGGCGTAGACGCCGGTGATCCCGACCTTGGTGCGCAGGTCCTGCAGCAGGGTCTTCTGGGGGAACTCGGGGGCGTCGGGCAGGACGGCGACGAAGACCGGCTTGTCGGCGTCGAGTATCTTCTGCGCGAGGGCCTTCCGGTCGGCGTCCGGGAGCTGGTCGCGGACCCGTGGATCGACGTACACCGGGCTCTTCTTGAGGGCCTCGGCGACGGCGTCCAGGCCGCCGCCCGCGGCGTGCGCCAGCTGCGGCGCGGCCACCGCCGCGCCGAGCAGCGCCAGGGCCGCCAGCAGGAGTCCGGCCAGGACTCTGGACAGGGCGCCGGGAACGGCTCTGGGCATCGCGCCGGGGGAGGGCCGGCTAAGGGTTGACATGGGCTGATCTTCTCCTCAACATCGTGGCGACATGGGGGACATGGGCGACAAGTGACGTACCGGTGCCGGCGACCGTCGCAAGGTACCGGCGCTAACCGTACGAGAGATCGGCGCACGGGTCGTCCGCTGCGGAGCGCGCCGCGCCGCCGCGGTGTGCCGGCGGGGTGGCGGGGCCGTCGGCGTAGTCCCGGCCGAGGGTGACGCTGACGCCGGGCGCGGCGGCCTGCCGGAGCACCGCGCCGGCGAACTGCTGGGCGACGGCCCGCGCCTGGTCCTGCTGGCCGGGACCGTAGGCGACGACGGTGGCGGTGTACTGGTGGGCCGCGGCGGTGGCGGTGCGGGTCACGGTGAAGCCGGCCGTCCGGAGTTGGGCGGCGGCGTGCGCGGCGAGCCCGGCGACGGAGGTGCCGTTGTAGACCGCGACGGCGGCGCCGGGCGCGGGCGGCGCGGCGACGGGCGTCGGGACGGCGGCCTTGGGGTCCTCCTGCGCGCCGCGGTGCGGGCCGCCCCCGGCGTCCTGGCCGTCGATGGTGCGGTCGGCGCGCAGGTCGGCCCAGAGGTGGTCGGCGTCCGGGTGGACCACCGCGACCCGGGCGCCCTGGTAACGCCAGGGCACGGTCAGGAACTTGGTGTCGCGCAGGTCGACGTCCTTCATCGACAGCGCGAAGGCGAGGAGCCGGTCCGCGGAGCCCAGCCCGGGGTCGACGGTGAGGGCCGCGGTGGCCGCCCGGGCCAGCGGGAGCAGCGTGGAGGGGTTCATGCCGCGGGACTTGACCTTCTTGATCAGCGCGGCGGTGAACGCCTGTTGGCGCTTGATCCGGCCGATGTCGGAGCCGTCCCCGAGGCCGTGCCGCAGGCGGACGTAGTCCAACGCCCGCTGCCCGGAGACGGATTGCGGCCCCCGGGAGAAGAGCCGTTTGCCGCGGGCCCCCCGGTGCGGGTTGAGGTCGCCCTCGTAGACGTCCTGCGGCACGCAGACCGCCACCCCGCCGACGGCCGTGGTCAGCGCGGCGAAGCCGGCGAAGTCGACGACGACGGTGTGGTCCACCCGCACTCCGGTCAGTTGCTCCACGGTGTTCTGGGTGCAGGCCGGGTTCCCCTTGGCCGTGCCGCCCACCGTGAACGCGGAGTTGAACATCGCGGCCGACCTGGCCGGCGTCCACGTCCCGTCGGGCATCCGGCAGGGCGGGATCCCGACGAGCGCGTCCCGGGGGAAGGAGACCGCGAGCGCGTGCCGGCCGTCGCCGTAGACGTGCAGCAGGAACGCGGTGTCGGAGCGCCCCACGTCGCCGGTGCCGCCGCCCAGCTTGCGGTTCTCGCCGGACCGCGAGTCGGAGCCGATGACCAGGACGTTGTTGCCGCCGGCGCCGGCGGCGGGCCGGTCCCGACTGAGGCCGTCCGCGCCGAAGGTGGAGATGTCCCCGTTGAGCTGGAGGTAGAGCCAGCCGGCGCCGGCGACCAGCAGCACCAGGAGCGAGAGGGTCGTCGCGGCCGCCGTACGGACCGCGCCCGGCCCGCGCCCGGCCTCCGCCCCGTCCCCCCGTGCGCCTCCTGCCCTGTGGCTGCGTGTCACGTGTGCACCCTCGTCCGTGCGATTTCCCGACGGCAGACGGATCCCCCCTGCCCAGGGTTATACAGTTGCGCAATGTAGCAAGTGAAATGTGAGCCCGGCCCCGCGAGACCGGCCGCGCACACCGACTGTGGTGACAAACGAGAGAAGGGTGGCAGCGATGCTGCGCAACGGACTGGAACCTTGGCATCTACTGATCGTGGCGCTCGTGGTGATCCTCCTCTTCGGCTCCAAGAAGCTGCCGGACACCGCCCGCGCGCTGGGCAAGTCGCTGCGCATCCTCAAGAGCGAGACCAAGGCGATGCGGGAGGACGACGGGACGCCGCCCACCGCGGCCTACGCTCCCGGCCCGCAGGAGTCGGCGGAGGCACCGCGGACGATCCACGCGGCACCCGGCGCCGCCGCGACCGGCACCACCTCCGGCACCCCGGCCGCCAGCGCCACCCCCGGCACCGCCGAGCGACCGGCCGCCGCCCCCGCGAACCAGGAAGCCGGCCCGAACCCCGCGCACTGAAGCCGGGCCGCCACCGGCACGCCTCCACCTACACCGGCCTCACGGGCTCACCCCGTCGAAGCCGTACCGCAGGGGCTCGCTCTTCACCTTGAGGTCGCGGCGGTAGATGTGCAGCGCCGCGATCTGCATGCCCTCGGGGGCACTCTCCACCCGACAGGGATGGCTCACCTGGAGCACGCTCGGCCGACCGGTCAGTTGCAGCCGCACCCCGTCGGCGGGCCCTCCGGTCAGCACTGCCGTCTCCCAGTGCGCCGCGTCCGTCATCGCGCCCTGCACCAACTTCGTTTCGTCCATGAGCAACACTTTAGGGATTGCGCAACCAGGGAACCATCAAGGAGCGCGCCGCGTTGTCTGAGCGGTGGCCGCCCCCCGTTCACCGCCCGGGCGACGCGGCCGGCAAGCGGGCCGGGCCCCCGGGCAATTGACCCTCAACCCATCGGGGATGACACGTGCACCACAACGACCGCTTAACGGCCCAGGACGCTCTCGCCTTCGAGCGCACCCTGGACCAGGCCCTCAACTCCCCGGACCTCAGAGCCGCGTTGTCCCGCACCGCCGGTTCGGTCAACGCCGAGCAGCTGCGCAGCGCGGCGCTGCAGTCCCGTGACACCCTGGCCGCCACGGCGGCCTCGGAACACCGCGAGCTGCTCCGGCTGCGCACCGCCTCGGCCGACGCGCCCGCCAGCGTCGTCCCCTCGCCGTCCGGCGTCGGCACGACCTCCCGGAGCGGTGGACTGCTGCCCGCGCTGGGGGTGTTGATACCAGGGCTGGCCACCACCGCCGCGGCCGTCTTCCTGTTGTTCGGCTTCGGGCTGCGCGCCGTGGCCCCGTCCTCCCTCGCCGACAACCTGATCACGGCGGGCTGGACGTCCGCCGGGGTCGCCGTCGTCGCGACCCTGGTCGGGCTGGTCTGGCTGCTGACGACGGCCGCCCGCAACCGCGCCGGCGACGCCTCCGCCGAGTCCGACCCGGCGGCCGCCCGGGCGCACGAGGTCTGGCAACTGGCCCTGTTGGAGCGGGGGATCATGCCGTTCCTGCTCGGTCGGATCGACGCCGCGGTGCGCGGTGTGCCGGCCGCCGAGCGCCCGGCGCTCCCCCGCCCGGCCGCGGCCGGCGTGGTCGGCGGCGCGGGCGAGGGGCGTCCGGCGCCGGCCGACGGTCCGGGCTTCAGCTCGCCCGACTTCGCCAGCCCGGATTTCGCCAGCCCCGACTTCGCCGGCCCGGATTACGGCCGGCCGGGCTTCACCGGGCCGTCGGCGTCCGACTCCCCGTGATGCGCGCCGCCGGGGAAGCCCCCCGGCGGCGCCGCACCGTCCGGGCCGGGCACCTCACAGATGCGCGACGACGGCGGGTATCAGGTCCTCGAACGTCCGCCCCTGGGCGGGCGCGCCGATCGCGGCCATCTCCCAACCGCCGCCCGACCGGAAGACCTTGGCCATGATCTGGGCGGTGTGCGAGCCGCCGGCGGAGAGGGTGTAGCGGGCCAGCTCCTGGCCACTGGCCTCGTCGAGCAGGCGGCAGAAGGCGTTCTCCACCTCCTGGAAGGTCTGCCCGGTGAAGGAGTTGACGGTGAAGACGATCTGGTCGACGTGGGCCGGCACCCGCTGGAGGTCGACCAGGATCGACTCGTCGTCGCCGCCCTGACCGGCGCCGCCGACGAGGTTGTCGCCGGTGTGCCGCACCGAACCGTCGTCGCTCACCAGGTGGTTGAAGAAGACGACGTCGACGGGCTGCTGGCCGGCGAAGAGCACGGCCGAGGCGTCGAGGTCGATCTCGCGGGCGGTGAGTCGGGCGAGGAAGCCCTTGCGGCGGGCGGCCTGCCAGCCCAGGCCCATCCGGACCACACTCAACGAGCCGCCGTCGGCCTTGCTCAGGCTGACCTTCTGGCCCTTGCTCAAGTTCACACTCATCTGATTCCCCATATGTCGGTCTCCCCAGGAAACGGACGCGCCGGCACGGCAGTTCCGGATTCCGTCGACGAATCCGCGATCCCTGTCACGCGCGAAACGGACATACTGGGACGGAGTTGGCCATTGACGGCCGGGCCGGCGCGCGCTCAGTCGCGGGAATTACCGAACAGCAACCGGTAGATGATGAGCAGGACCAGGGCACCGGCGATGGCCGCGACCCAGGTGGCGACGTCGAAGAAGTTGTGCGCGATCGGCCGGTGCAGGAACTTCGCCGACAGCCAACCGCCGATGAACGAACCGGCGATGCCGATGAGCGTGGTGCCCACCAGCCCGCCGGGGTCCCGCCCAGGAAGCAGGAACTTGGCTATCGCCCCGGCCAGGAGCCCGAGCACGATCCAACTGATGATGCCCACGGGACATCCTCCCCTCGGTGGTGGGTACGCAGGTCGTTGTGTACCCAGATCGTTGTGTGCGGCGGTCGTTGGGTGAGCGGTCGTCGGCCACGGACGCCGTGGACAAGGACGCCGCCGGGTACCGGCACCGTTGCCTCGGGGACGCCCGGTGAACGGCCGCCGCCGTCGCACGCTCGCGAAAATCTACATCACTGTAGAAGTTGGCCGCGCGCGATCCGGCCAGGACCTGCGGCACCGCGTTTGCCGGGGCGTCGGGCCGGCGGGAGGCTGGGGGTATGGCGGGCGCCGGGCTCCCGGAGACGTTGTCCGGGTGGGCCGTTGAGCGGCCGGGGCCGATGGCCTCGGGACCGCTGACGGCGGTGCGCCGCCCCGTTCCGGTGCCCGGTCCCGGAGAACTGCTGGTGAGGGTGGAGGCTTGCGGTGTCTGTCGTACGGATCTGCATCTCGCTGAGGGTGATCTTCCGCCGCACCGGCCGGGCACCATACCGGGACACGAGATCGTGGGGCGGGTGGTGGCCGCGGGTCCGGCGGTGACGCGTTTCCGGGTCGGCGACCGGGCGGGCGGCGCCTGGCTCCGCGCCACCTGCGGCGAGTGCCGCTACTGCCGGTCCGGCGCCGAGAACCTCTGCCCCGCCTCGCGGTACACCGGGTGGGACGCGGACGGCGGATTCGCCGACCTGACCCTGCTGCCGGCCGACTACTCCTACCCGCTGCCGGAGTCCCAAGACGCCAAGACGCTGGCCCCGTTGCTGTGCGCCGGGATCATCGGCTACCGGGCGCTGCGACGGTCCGCGCTGCCACCGGGCGGGCGGCTGGGCATCTACGGCTTCGGCGGCTCGGCCCACCTGGCGGCCCAGGTGGCGGTGGCCGAGGGGGCCCGGGTGCACGTGCTCACCCGGTCCCCGCAGGCGCGCGAACTGGCCCGCGCCCTGGGCGCGATGTCGGTCGGCGACGCCTACGACCGGCCGCCCGAACCGCTGGACTCGGCGATCCTCTTCGCGCCGGTGGGTGAGTTGGTACCGGTGGCACTGGCGGCGCTGGACCGCTCCGGGACGCTCGCGGTGGCCGGCATCCACCTCACCGACGTCCCCCCGCTCGACTACCAGGAACACCTCTTCTACGAGCGGAACTTGCGCAGCGTGACCGCCAACACCCGGCTCGACGGGCGGGAGTTCCTCCGGACCGCCGCGCGCATCGGCATCCGGGTCAGCACCATGCGGTATCCGCTGGGCCGCGCCCCCGAGGCGCTCGCCGACCTCGCGGGCGACCGGGTGCAGGGGGCGGCGGTGCTGGTGCCGGACGGGGAGTTCAGCCCGTCGTGAGATAGGCCGCGACGAGGTCGGCGGGGGCCGCCTGCTTCCAGGAGTCGACGAGGATGTCGCGGAGCTCGTCCCGGTCGTCGAGGGCGGCCAGCCGCACCCGGACCCAGTGCGAACCCGCCTCGTGCGGCGGCACCCAGAACTTCGCCGGCTCCGCCGCGATCAGTTCACCGCGCTCGTGGAGGGGGCACCGCACCGCGAACGAGGTCTCGTCGTCGGGCACGGTCAGGAACATCTTCCCGGCGACCCGGAAGGTGGGCATGCTCCACGCCTCCTTCTCCACGGTCTGCGGGAGGGAGAGCGCGATGCGGCGGACGTCGCGGGAGTCGAGCCCGGAGCCGGCGCCGGAGGCGGTCGTGGTCACCTCACCAGGGTACGACCCGATGATCTCCGCCGGAGGGGCGGCGGAGCGCCGCCCGGAGCCGCGGAGCGCGACCCCGGTGCGGCGGCCGCGGGGGTTCACCACGGGGACGGGGCGTAGTCCTTGAGGAAGCAGCCGTGCAGGTCCTCGCCCTGTTCACCGCGGACGATCGGGTCGTAGACCCGGGCCGCGCCGTCCACCAGGTCCAGCGGGGCGTGGAAGCCCTCGTCGGCCAGCCGCATCTTCTCCGGGTGCGGGCGCTCGTCGGTGATCCAGCCGGTGTCGACCGCGGTCATCAGGATGCCGTCGGTCTCCAGCATCTCGCGGGCGCTGGTGCGGGTGAGCATGTTGAGCGCGGCCTTGGCCATGTTGGTGTGCGGGTGGCCGGCCCCCTTGTAGCCGCGGCTGAACTGGCCCTCCATCGCGGAGACGTTGACCACGTACTTGCGCCGGGCCGGGGAGCCGGCCAGCGCCGGACGCAACTTGCTGACCAGGAGGAACGGCGCGGTCATGTTGCAGAGCTGGACCTCCAGCAGCTCCACCGGGTCGACCTCGTCCACCTTGTGTATCCAGCTGTTGCGCGCGTGCAGATCGGGCACCAGCCCGCCGGCGTCGATCGCGGTGCCCGCCTCGATCCGGGCCGGCGAGGCCGAACCGCTGGTCAGGGCGAGGGCGGTGAGGTGCTCGGCGGTCATCGGGTCGGCCTCGCCGGCCGTTATGGCCGGCAGTTCGGGGGCCCCGCTGCCGAAGCGGCCCAGGATGACCGGGGTGGGCAACTCCCCCGCGGGCAGCGGCGCGGACTCGGCCTCCACCAGCTTGCGGTACGCCTCGGGCGAACGGCGCACGGTCTGCGCGGCGTTGTTGATCAGGATGTCCAACGGGCCCTCGGCGCGCACCGACTCGGCGAGCGAGAGGACCTGCGCCGGGTCGCGCAGATCGATCCCGACGATCTTCAGCCGGTGCAGCCACTCCGCGCTGTCCGGCATCGCCGCGAAGCGCCGGACCGCGTCGTTGGGGAAGCGGGTGGTGATGGTGGTGTGTGCGCCGTCCCGCAGCAGGCGGAGCGCGATGTACATGCCGATCTTGGCGCGGCCCCCGGTGAGCAGCGCGCGCCGCCCCGTGAGGTCCGTCCTGGCCTCCCGGCGGGCCCGGTTCTCCTCCGCGCAGGACGGGCAGAGCTGGTGGTAGAACGCGTCGACCTCGACGTACCGGTCCTTGCAGACGTAGCAGGAGCGGGGCCGCTCCAGGATGCCGGCGAGCTCCGTGCTCACCGAACTGGCCAGCGCGCGGCCCATCGTCTCGTCGTCGATCCGGTCCGCGGCGCCGGTGGCGGTGGCCTCGGTGACGGCCTTGTCGTGGGCGGTCTTGGCGGCCCGGCGCTCCTGCCGGCGGCGCCGCTTGACCTCGCGGAAGACGCCGGCGGTGGCGCGTCGTATGGCGATCGCGTCGGGGTGGTCCAGCGGCAGGGTGTCGAGCTCCTCCAACACGCCGAGGCAGATCGCCATCCGCTCCGCGTCGATGCCTACGCCCTCGGCCCGGCCTTCTTCGGTCACCGTCATCGCCGCTGCCGCTTTCCTGGGTTCGTACGGTCTCGCCAGGCCGGCCGCCTCCGGCCCTCAAACCCTGTTCGAGCTTCGGCGGAACTTTACGTAGCGGCGGGCGCCTCCGCCAAACCGAGGGCGAGGAGGGGGCGGACGCGCGGGGCGGGAGCGCGGGCCGGGCGGCCACCCGCCCTCGCGGAACGTAGCCGCCTTGCTACGTACGGAAGTTGTCCGCGTGGCCCCGGTGTTCGGCCCGTTCCCCCCGCCTGATCGCGGGCGATCGGCACAATGGGGACCGTGCCGAATCACGCTGAACTCACGCTCGCCGATGGGACATCCATCCGCTTGGAGCTCGCGCCGGCGCAGGGTGCGCCCGGTCCGCCCGAGACCGCGGAAGACGCCTTCCTCGGGCTGGGAAAGGCGCCCGTCACGGCCGCGCTGCGCACCACGCTCCACCCCCTGGGCCAGTTGCTCCAGGAGATCCATGACGCGGTCACCACCGCCGAGCGGCTCCCGCCCGAGATGTCGGTGCAGTTCGGGGTGCAGATCGGCCAGGACCTCAAGCTGGGCATCGTCGGGGCCAACGGGCGGGCGTCCCTGACGGTCACCGCCACCTGGCGGCCGCAGCAGACGGAGTGAGGCCGCCGTCGCGGGCCTTCCGGGCCGGTGTCCGGCGGGCCTGCTGGTCGACGCCCGGCGGCGTAACGTCAACACTGTGCCGTGGCTGTGGGCAGGTGCACCGTGACGACGACCCGTGGGGCCGGGGAGGTCTCGCTGGGGCAGGAGTTGCTGCGGGCGATGGCGGACACCGGGGCCTCGGCCGTCATGGTCTACGAGCTGGCCCCGGACACCCCGGTGCTGCGGCTGACGGCGCTGAGCGGGCTCCCGCCGCCGGTGCTGGCCCCCTGGCGTCGGATCGCGCTGGCGGCACCGATCCCGGTCGCGGTGGCCGCGCGCCGGCAGTGCCTGGTGTGGGCGGCCGGCCACCAGCAGTTGGCCCGGGACTTTCCCCGGACGGCGGTGGCGCTGCCGTACGACTTCGCGCTGGGTGCGGCGCCGCTGGACGACGGGTCCGGGTGCCGGGGCGCGGCGGTGCTGCTGTGGCCGGCGGGGCACCCGCCGGAGCTGTCGCCCGCCGAGCGCGCCGCGTTCGCGGCCGCCTGTCGGCGGCTGGCCGCGCTGTTGCCCGTGGGGCGGAGCCCGGACGGGCCGCTGGTGGTACCGAAGCCCCCGGCCCGTATCGCCGGTCCGGACGAGGCGCGGGCCGCGGTGGACTTCGTGGAGCGACTGCCGGGCGGCGGCTGTGCGCTCGATCTGGAGGGGCGGATCACGATGCTCAGCACCGGAGCGACGGAGCTGCTGGGCGCGGGGCCGGGGCAGTTGTTGGGCGCGCGGCCGTGGGAGGCACTGCCGTGGCTCGGCGGCCCGGTCTTCGAGGACCGGTGTCGGGCCGCGGTGCTCAGCCGCCGGCCCGCCTCGTTCACCGCCTGCCGGCCGCCGGAGCAGTGGTTGACGTTCCGGCTGTTCCCGGACGGCCGGGGGGTGAGCGTGTGGTTCGGCGCCGCGGACGAGGAGCAGGACCCGGCCGCGCGCTGGCCGGCGGAGGTGCTGCCGGTGCGGGCCACGCAGATGTACCACGTGCTGCACCTGGCGGCGGCGCTCACCGAGACGGTGGGCGTCCAGGACGTCACGGACCTGTTCGCGGAGCAGATCGTGCCGGCGTTCGGCGCCCAGGGGATGTTGATGTACGCGGCGGAGGCGGGCCGGCTGCGGACCGTCGGTCAGCGCGGCTACCCGGAGGAGGCCGTGGAGGCGTTCGAGGGCATCCCGTTGAGCACCGCGCAGAGTCCCGCGGTGCGCGCCCTGGCCACCGGCGAGCCGAGCTTCTTCAGCTCCCTGGAGGAGACCGAGCGGCAGTTCCCCGGGCTGGGGAAGCTGACCGGGATGGCGGCCCGGGCGGTGCTGCCGCTGATCGTCTCCGGCCGCCCGGTCGGCTGCTGCATCCTGGCCTACCGACATCCGCGGACCTTCACCCCGGAGGAGCGCCAGGTGCTGACCTCGCTGGCCGGGCTGATGGCGCAGGCCCTGGACCGGGCGTTCCTCTACGACGCCAAGCAGCAGTTGGCGCACGAGTTGCAGGCGGGGCTGCTGCCGCGCGGGCTGCCGCCGGTGAAGGGGCTGTCGGTCGCCGCGCGCTATCTGCCGTCGACCCGCGGGATGGACATCGGCGGCGACTTCTACGACCTGATCCGGCTCGGCGCGCACCAGGTGGCCGCGGTCATCGGTGACGTCCAGGGGCACAATGCGGCGGCCGCCGCGCTGATGGGCCAGGCCCGCACCGCGGTGCACGCCTACGCGACGGCCGGCGCGGCGCCGGACGAGGTGCTGGCGCGCACCAACCGGCTGCTGGCCGACCTGGACCCGGACCTGTTCACCAGCTGCCTCTACGTCCACCTCGATCTGCGCACCCACCTGGCCTGGCTGGCCAGCGCCGGCCATCCGCCGCCGGTGCTGCGCCATCCCGACGGGCCCGCGGACGTGCTGCGGGTGCCGCCCGGCATGCTGCTGGGCGTGGCGCACGGGACCCGTTACTCGGCCACCACGGTCGCCCTGCCGCCCGGTGCGGTGCTGGCGCTCTACACCGACGGGCTGGTCGAGCGGCCGGGCGCGGACCTGGACGACGGGGTGGCGGCACTGGCCGCGGACCTCGCCGCGGCGGGGCCGGTGGACCTCGACTGCCTCGCCAACGCCGTCCTGACCCGGCGCGGCATCCATGCCGAGCGGCTGGACGACGTGGCGCTGCTGCTGCTCTCGCCGACGGACGACGGGCGGGGTGAGGGCGGATGACCCGGTATACCGGGGTGCGGCGCGCCGGTGGGCGGCGCCCGGAGAGGAGCGGCGCGGATGCATCGGGACCGAGGCGGGGCGCCGGTCGGCACGGAGGCGCCCGGGTATCCGGCCGAGCGGGCGCCGCGCTGCGGCGGACTGCCGGAGCTGGACGCCGCGGTGGTGGAGTGCCGGGCCTGTCCCCGGCTGGTGGCCTGGCGGGAGCGGGTGGGCGCGGAGCGGCGGGCGGCGTTCCGGGACTGGGACTACTGGGCCCGGCCGGTGCCGGGTTTCGGTCCTGCCACCGCGGCGTTGGCGGTGGTGGGCCTGGCGCCGGCCGCGCACGGCGGCAACCGCACCGGCCGGATGTTCACCGGCGACGCCTCCGGGGACTTCCTGTTCGCGGCGCTGCACGCGGTGGGCCTGGCCTCGCAGCCGACCGCCACGCACCGGGGCGACGGGCTGGAGCTGTACGGGGTGCGGGTCACCGCGCCGGTGCACTGCGCGCCGCCGCAGAACCGGCCGACCTCGGGCGAGCGGGACGCCTGCCGGCCCTGGCTGGCGGCGGAGCTGGGGCTGCTGGCGCCGGGGTTGCGGGCGGTGGTGGCGCTGGGCGGGTTCGGGTGGCAGGCCCTGTGGCCGGTGTTGGGCGCGACGGGCTGGTCGGTGCCGCGGCCCCGGCCGGCGTTCGGCCACGGCGCGGAGGTGGTCCTGCCGGCCGTCGGGGGGCTCGGGGAGCTGCGGGTGCTGGGGTGCTACCACCCGAGTCAGCGGAACACCTTCACCGGCAAGCTCACCCCGGGCATGCTGGTCGACCTGCTCACCCGGGCCAGGGAACTCGCCGGGCTGTGAGACGGGGCGAAAGGCCCGGGGCCAGTAGCCTCATATGGGGTAAATAGCGCATATAACACATGCACCCGGCTCGTCCGGCAGAGACGGAACGGCTCAGATGGTGGACTTCGAGGAGCACGGCCCCGCACGACGGCAGGCACCGCTGGACATCGCCGGTGCCGCCCTGGTGCTGTGCGACGCCCGCGGCCGCGTGGAGAGCTGGCCGGAGGGCGCCGAACGGCTCCTGGGCCACCCGGCCGCGGACGTCGTGGGGCGGACCGCCGCGGCCCTGCTGGCACCCGACGACGCGGCGCGGCTGCCCGCGATCGCCGCGGAGTGCCGGACGCGGGGCGGCTGGAGCGGCACCGTCACCGCCCGGCACAAGGACGGCGGACCGGTCGACGTCACGGTGCAGTTGGCCCGCGCGGTCGACGGCACGGGGGCGGCGCACTGGCTGGCGGTGGCCACCCGGGCGTCGGTGTTCCCCGGGCGGGAGATGAGCCGGGCGGTGCTGGAGCAACTGCTGCTCCAGACGCCGGTCGGGATGGCCGTGGTCGACACCGACCTGCGGTTCGTCTGGTCGAACGTGGCGCTGGAGCGGTTCGGTGGCGGCCCGGCCCGGGAGCGGATCGGGCGGCGGCTGGCCGAGGTCCAACCGGGCCTGGACGCGGAGGCGTTGGAGGCCCAGATGCGGCGGGTCCTGGAGAGCGGCGAACCGGTCCTGGGCTACGAACACATCGGCCGCCCCCAGTCGGAGCCGCACCACGAACGCGCCCACGCGATGTCCTTCGTCCGGCTCGACAACGGCGACGGCCGCCCCATCGGCGTCTGCTACACCGTCATCGACATCACCGAGCGGTACCGCAACCGCCAGCGGCTGATCCTGCTGGACCGGGCCGGCACCGCCATCGGCCAGAGCCTGGACGTGCTGCGCACCGCCCAGGAACTCGCCGACGTCGCGGTGCCCGACCTCGCCGACTTCGTCACCGTCGACCTGCTGGACTCGGTGATCCGGGGCGGCGACCCGCTGACCGGGCCGCCCGGCGACGCGGACCGGGTCGCGCTGCGCCGCGGCGGCCAGCAGTCCGCCCGGGCCGGCATCCCCGAGGCGGTCGTCGACGTCGGGGACCTGGCGTCGTACCACTCCTGGTCCCCGCCCATCCGGGCGCTGGTCGAGGGCAAGCCATGGCGGATGGAGTGGCTGGACCCGCACGGTCAGGAGTGGGCCGCGGACGTGCCCGGCGGCCGGCGCCGGGCACTGCGCGAACAGGGCCTGCACACCGCGATGGTGGTCCCGATCCGGGCCCGCGGCACGACGATGGGCGTCACCAGCTTCTTCCGCGGCGCGCGCGGCGAGCCGTTCACCGCCGACGACCTGCGGCTGGCCGAGGAGTTCGTGGCGCGGGCCGCGGTCTGCCTGGACAACGCCCGCCGCTACACCAGGGAACGGGAGGCGGCGCTCACCCTCCAGCGCAGCCTGCTGCCGCAGGGCGTGCTGGACCACAGCGCCCTGTCGCTGGCCACCCGCTACCGGCCGGCCGACGAACTGGCCGGCGTGGGCGGCGACTGGTTCGACGTGATCCCGCTGTCCGGGGCGCGGCTGGCGCTGGTGGTGGGCGAGGTGCGCGGGCACGGCATCGGCGCGATCGCCACGATGGGGCGACTGCGCACCGCCGTGCAGACGCTGGCCGCCCTGGACCTGCGCCCTGAGGAGCTGTTGGCCCGCCTCGACGACCTGGTCAGCCGGGTGTCGGAGGAGGGCGGCCAGGGCGCCGACGCCGGTGCGGTGGGCACCAGTTGCCTGTACGCGGTCTACGACCCGGTGGGCCGCTCCTTCACCGCGGCCAGCGCCGGACACCCGCCGCCGGTCATCGTCGACCCCGACGGCACCGCCACCTTCGCCGAGTTGCCGGTCGGCCCCCAACTGGGCGTCAGCGGGCTGCCGTTCGAGGCCGTCGAGGTGGCCGTCAAGGAGGACAGCGTGCTGGCGCTCTACACCGACGGGCTGCTGGCCGGCGCGGTCCCCGGGACCGGCGAACCGGCCAAGGAGCGGCTGCTGCGCGCGCTCGCCGCGCCGGACGAGGCCCTGGACGCGCTGTGCGAGTCGGTCATCGGCGCCCTGACGCCGCGCCGGCAGCACGACGACATCACGCTGCTGCTGGCCCGGACCCGCGGCCTGGCCCCGGACCGGTTCGCCGCCTGGGAGCTGGACGCAGACCCGGCCGTGGTGGGCCGCGCCCGCGAGATGGCCGCCCGACAACTGGCCGAATGGGAGCTGCCGGACCTCACGTTCACCACCGAGTTGGTGGTCAGCGAGCTGGTCACCAACGCGATCCGGTACGGGTCGGGGCCGATCCGGCTGCGGTTGATCCTGGAGCACACCCTGATCTGCGAGGTGTGCGACGGCTCCAGCACCTCCCCGTACCTGCGGCATCCGCGGACCACCGACGAGGGCGGCCGGGGCCTGTTCCTGATCTCCCAGTTCACCCACCGCTGGGGCACCCGCTACACCACCGACGGCAAGGTGATCTGGGCGGAGCAACTGCTGGCCTGAGCCGCCCCGGCCCGCTTCAGACGGTCCCCACCCGGCCGGCCGCCTGGACGCGCGCCCGCTCCCGGGCCGCCGCCGCGCGCTCCGGGTCGCCCGTCCGCTCCGCCAACCGGGCCTTGGCCGACCAGTTGTAGGGGGAGATCGGGCGGAGCCGACTGCGCTCGCTGAGCAGGGTGCCGGCCAGGTCGTGCCGGCCGGCCCGCAGCGCGGCCTCGACCAGGGTGCGCTGGACCGCGTCCCGCTGGGCGTGGCTGCCGCCGAAGTCGTGCAGCCGGTGCCGGATCGGCAGCAGCAGGTCGGTGACGGCGGCGAAGTCCCGCCGGCCGTAGGCGACCAGGGCCCGGCAGACGGGCAGGCCGACGTCGGCGGTCATCGCGCGGTTGGCGGGCGCGGGGCCGGCCGGGGTGGCCGCCAGCCAGCGCTCGCGGTCCGCGATGAGGTGCTCGGCCCGCGCCGGGCGACCCGCGCCGACGTACGCCATCACCGCATGGGCGTCGTTGAAGGCGTAGTGCGGGCCGTCGTCCCGGCGCTCCCAGGCGTCGGCGACGGCCGCCCAGCGGGCGCCCTGGTCGTCGTCGGCGAGGTACAGCCGCCACAACAGGGCCGCGGCGTCGATGAGTTCCATGGCCACGTCGCCGGAGTCCTCGTGGTGCACCGCGGCGTCGTAGATGTCCAGGACGCGGGTGGTGTCGCCGGTCTCCAGGGTGTAGAGGGCGTAGTGCCACCAGTTGTGGACGGTGAGCAGGGTGCCCTCGGACCAGGCGTCGGTGCGGGCGTCCAGGAAGCGCGCGCCGTCGAGGAACCGGCCGCGCATCTCGTAGGTGTGCGCGACGCCGTGGATGCCCCAGACGTCGTGCGGGTGCCGCTCCAGGGCGGCCAGGCCGGTCTGTTCGGCGTGTTCGTAGTGGCCGTTCTCCTCCAGGCCGAAGGTGTACATGCCGAGCAGCGGGCCGTAGTGCGGATCGTCCTCGTCCCAGGCGTCGAGCGCGCCGCCGACCCGGTCGCGCAGCCGCAGCCCGTCGCCGGTGAGGAAGTCGTGGTGGTGACCGGCGAAGAGGGCGAGCAGGTCGCGGGGGTGGGCGACGGCGATCTCGCCGAGGACCCGGCCGGCGGTGCGCCAGTCACCGTCCAACCAGGCGCCGGCGGCGGCCAGATGCATCCGCTCGCGCGGGGTGAGGCGGGCGGTGTCGAGACCGGCGCGGAAGGCGGTGAAGGTCTTCCGGGCGGCCGCGGCACCCTGCTCCTCGGTGCCCAACACGCCCAGGTAGGCGGCGAGGGCGTGCCCGATGGGCGAGCAGGGCGCGGCGGCCAGCAGCGCCCCGCTGGTCTCCTCGATCCTGGGGCGGAAGAACAGCAGGTCGTCCAGGGCCTGTTCGTAGTGGCCGAGGGCCTCGGCGCCGGTGTCGGTCATGGCGTGCCCGTGCCGGTCGGCTGTCATGGTGACTCCTGCGGATGCGTGGGGGTGCCACCGGATCCCTGCCGGATCCGGGGATCCGTCGGTCGGATCCACGCGCTCATAGGTACCCCCACCGGCCGCCCCGGCCCCGTCTTTTCAGGAAAGGTCCGCTCATGCCCCCGCTCCCCCTGGACGACATCACCGTGGTCGCCCTCGAACAGGCCGTCGCCGCGCCCTTCGCCACCCGTCAACTCGCCGACCTCGGCGCCCGGGTCATCAAGGTGGAGCGCCCCGGGACCGGCGACTTCGCCCGCGGCTACGACGAGACGGTGCGCGGCATGTCCAGCCACTTCGTCTGGCTCAACCGCAACAAGGAGTCGATCGCGCTGGACGTCAAGAGCCCCGGGGACGCGGCGGTGCTGCGCCGGCTGATCGCCCGCGCCGACGTCTTCGTGCAGAACCTCGCGCCGGGCGCCGCCGACCGACTGGGCCTGTCCGCCGGGGAGTTGCTGGCGGCGCACCCCCGGCTGGTGGTGTGCGGCATCTCCGGCTACGGGAGCGGCGGCCCGTACGAGCGGGAGAAGGCGTACGACCTGCTGGTGCAGTGCGAGGCCGGGGCGATGTCGCTGACCGGCACCGAGCGGGAACCGGCCAAGATCGGCATCCCGGTGGCCGACATCGCCGCCGGGACGTACGCCTACAGCGGCATCCTGACCGCCCTCTACGAGCGCGAACGGACCGGCCGGGGCGGCGCCTTCGAGGTGTCGATGCTGGAGGCGCTGGGCGAATGGATGGGCTACCCGGCCTACTTCACCGGCTACGGGGGCACCACCCCGCCCCGCTCCGGCGCCGAGCACGCCGCGATCGCCCCCTACGGGCCGTACCCGGCGGCGGACGGCACCCGGATCTTCCTCGGCGTCCAGAACGAGCGGGAGTGGCGGGCGTTCTGCGGGGAGGTGCTGCGGCGGCCGGAGTTGGCGGCCGACCCGCGGTTCGCCCGGAACTCCGTGCGAGTGGCCAACCGGGCGGCACTGCGGGAGCGGATCGAGGCGCGGTTCGGCGCGTTGCCGGCCGAGGAGATCGAACGGCGGCTGGCCGGCGCCCGGATCGCCCACGGACGGCTGCGCGACGTCGCGGAGTTCACCGACCACCCGCAGCTCGCCGCCCGGGACCGCTGGCGCACCGTGGACTCGCCCGTCGGCCCGCTGCGGGCGCTGCTGCCGCCGGTCACGGTCGCCGGCCGGGAGCCCCGGATGGACCGCATCCCGGCCCTGGACGAGGACCGGGAGCGCATTCTGGCGGAACTCGACGGCACGGCCGGGGAAACGGGCGGGGACGCCACGGAGAACGGATGACGCCCCCTCTGGTCAGCCGCCCCCCGGCGTACGACCATGTCGGCCTGGGGCCGGTCCGACCCTGACCCGTCGAACAGGCCCTGGGGCCCGCCAGGTTGAGCGGGCGGGCCCCTGCACCGCGACCGCCGGACGGTGAGCCGGTGTCCCCCACCCCGGCACCGCACCCGGACCGCACGGCCCCGACCGCATCCCGTCGTGCACGTCGTCTCCCCCCGAAAGGAACCCGACCATGGGCAGACCCCTGGCCGCCCGCCGGCGCCCCGCCCCCGTGCCGCTCGCCGCCCTGTTCGTGCTGGTGCTGGCGCTGCTCGCGGTGCCGGCGCCGCCCGCGCGCGCCGTCGGCGACCCGGCCTCCGACGTCGACGCGTACTGGACCGCGCACCGCATGGAGGCCGCCGAACCCGTGGTGGACAAGGGCGCGTTGGCCCGGCGGGCGGCGACCACCCCGCCGGCGCCGCCCAGCCATCCCTTCCAGGGGCTGCCCCAAGTGGGCACGTTCTTCTGGACGGACGGCACCAACACCGGCCGGTTCTGCGGCGGAACGGTGCTCCGCAGCCCGCACCGCGACCTCGTGCTCACCGCCGGACACTGTCTGCGCTCCCCCGACCCGAAGAAGTACCTGTCCTTCGTGCCGCAGTACCACGACGGCCGCAAGCCGCACGGCATCTACCCGGTCGAGCGGATCTACCTCGACCAGCACTACTACGACCTCGGCACGGACGGCGGCGCCCGCTGGGACTACGCGGTCGTCAAGGTCGGCCCCCGCGAGGACGGCGCCCGCGTCCAGCAAGTGACCGGCGGCTACGACCTGTTCGCCTACCCCGGCTACGACCACCCCCGGGTCCGGCTCGTCGGCTACCCCGGCAGCGATGACGCCCACTACCCCGAGCCGCTGGACTGCTCCTCGTCCACCCACCGCTACACCAGCACCGACCCGGCCGCCCCCGGCGACTTCCTGGAGATCCCCTGCACCGGCTACGTCGGCGGCACCTCCGGAGGGCCGTTCCTGGTGCGGGACTCCCGCGGCTACGCCGTGATCGGCGTGATCGGCGGCTACCACACCGGTGGGGACACCCCGGACATCTCGTACAGCTCGTACTTCACCGTCGACACCCTGCTGCTGTACCTGCACGCGGTGCGCGGCGACACCCCCGCGGCGCCGCGCACCGGGGCCTGACACCCCGGCACCCGCGGTGCACCGCCCGGGCCCCGGAGGGCTCCAGCGCCCGGGCGGCCCGCGCGACCGCCTGGCGGCACAACAACTCCCGCGCTCCGACCGTCACTTGACGGAACATCGCACCCCACCCCCCCAAGGCCATTCGTTCGCCTGTTCTTCATCCTCCGGTCGCGGCCGAATCCGCGCGGCGGCTTCTAGGGTTACCGCGCCCCTCCCCCGCACGCCCGTCGTCGCACACCCGTCGCTTCCGTCCGGAGGACAGTCATGACCGCAGTCAACGCGCGCAAGCGCACCCGGCGTTCCCTCGCCGCGCTGGCCGGCGCGGCGGCGCTGGCCGCCGCCTCGCTCGGGTTGTGGGCCACCACCGGCGCCACCGCGAGCGCACAGCCCACCGGGCTCCCGGCCCCCGACCACGTGGTCGTGGTGGTGCTGGAGAACCACGCCTACGGCCAGGTCATCGGCAGTTCCCACGCGCCCTACCTGAACTCCCTCAAGGCCGGCGGCGCCGACCTGACCCAGTCGCACGCCCTGACCCACCCCAGCGAACCCAACTACTACATGCTCTTCTCCGGCTCCAACCAGGGGCGCACCGACGACGGTTGCGTGCCGGTCGGCTCGCTGACCGCGCCCAACCTGGCCTCCGAGCTGATCGCCGCCGGCAAGAGCTGGGGCAGCTACAACGAGGGCCTACCGGAGCAGGGTTCGACGGTGTGCAGCAGCGGGCAGTACGCGCAGAAGCACAACCCGTGGTTCGGCTTCGACAACGTGCCGACCGACACCGCGCAGTCCTTCGACCAGTTCCCGTCGGACTACACCACCCTGCCGAAGGTCTCGTTCGTCATCCCGGACCTGTGCAACGACATGCACGACTGCTCGGTGGCCACCGGCGACGGCTGGCTCAAGGAGAACCTCGCCGGCTACGCGGAGTGGGCCAAGACCCACAACAGCATCCTCGCCGTCACCTTCGACGAGGACGACCGGCTGTCCGGCAACCGCATCCCGACGCTCTTCTACGGCGCACACGTGGCGCCCGGCAGCACCACCGACACCACCTACAACCACTACAACGTCCTGCGCACGTTGGAGGACCTGGCCGGGCTGACCGCGCACGCCGGCAACGCCGCCGCGGCGGCCGACATCACCGGCATCTGGAACTGACGCCGGTGTACCTCGCGGACTCCCGCACCGCCGACCCGGCGCCCGACCCGCGTACCACCGCCGCCCCGGACCGCACCCGTCCGGGGCGGCGGCCCGCGGTGCCCGGCACGGTGCTGGCGCTCGGCGCGGTCAGCCTGATCACCGACGTCTCCGCGGAGATGGTCACCGCGGTCCTCCCGCTGTACGTCATCACCGCGCTCGGCCTGTCACCGCTCGGCTTCGGCCTGTTGGACGGCCTCAACAACGGGGTGGGGGCGCTGGTCCGGCTCGCCGGGGGCCACCTCGCGGACGGCGGCGGGCGCCGGCACAAGGTGGTCGCCGGGATCGGCTACGGCCTGTCGGCGGTGTGCAAGCCACTGCTGCTGATCGCCCGTGGACTGCCGGCGATCGGCGCCGTGTTGGCCGTGGACCGGGCCGGCAAGGGGCTGCGCACCGCGCCCCGGGACGCGATGATCTCGCTGGCCAGCGCGCCGGAGCAGCGCGGCCGGGCGTTCGGGGTGCACCGCGCCATGGACACCGGAGGCGCGCTGCTCGGCCCGCTGGTCGCGTTCGCGGTGCTGCGGGTCGCGGTGGACGGGTACGACGCGGTGTTCACCGTCAGCGCCTGTGTGGCGGCGCTGGGCGTGCTGGTACTGGTGCTCTTCGTCCCCGCCCGCGCGGGCGCCGCCGGCACCCCCACCCCCGCTCCCCCGCGGCCCGCGCTGCGCGACTCGCTGGCCCTGCTGCGCCGCCCCGGGCTCCGCCGGCTGACGCTGTGCGCCACACTGCTCGGCCTCACCACCGTCAGCGACGCCTTCCTGTACCTCCTTCTCCAGCGCGAACTCGGCGTGCCCGCCGGCCTGTTCCCGCTGCTGCCGCTCGGCACCGCCGCGGTCTTCCTGCTGCTCGCCGTCCCGTTGGGCGCCCTGGCCGACCGGGTGGGCCGCCGCCGGCTCTTCCTGGCCGGCCACGCCGCGCTGCTCCTGGCGTACGGGCTGGTGCTCGGCCCGTTGCGCGGCCCGGCCACGGTGGTCGCGGTGCTGGTGCTGCACGGCGCCTTCTACGCCGCCACCGACGGGGTGTTGGCGGCCGCGACCGCCGGCGCGGTCCCGACGGAGCACCTGGGCGCCGGACAGGCCCTGGTGGGCACCGGCCAGGCCCTGGCGCGGTTCGTCTGCTCGCTGGCGTTCGGCGCGGCCTGGAGCCGGTGGGACGGGCGGGCCGCGCTGGCGGTCGCCGCGGCGGCGCTGACCATCGCCGCCCTGTTCGCCGCGCGCCTGCTCCGGAGCACCGGCACCGACGACGACCACCACACCCCCGAAGGAGCACCCCGATGAACCGCACGACCCGCCTGACCGTGCTGCTGCTCGCGGTGGCGCTGCTGGGGACGGTCGGCACCGCGGCGGTGCTGCGGGCCGCCGACCGGTCCGCCGCGCGCGACCGGCAGCAGGCGGGCGGCCCGCCGGTCCGCGCCGGCGCGGTCACCCTCCGCCCGTCCGGCGGGCGGCAGTTGCTGGTGCGCAACCTGGCCTGGGGCCCGCACCGCGACGAGCTCGCCACGGTGCCGGCCGGCCGCCCCGACGGCCCGCGCACCGCCTCCGGCGTGCGGTGCCTGCGCTTCCACGCCGCCGCCGGCACCGGCATCTGCCTCCAGGCCGAGCGCGGCGCGCTGGCCGACAGCTACCGGGCGGTGGTGCTCGACGCCCACCTCCGCGAACGGCACCGCTTCCCCGCGCCCGGCATCCCCACCCGGGCCCGGGTCTCCCCCTCCGGCCACACGGTCGCCTGGACCGTCTTCGTCAGCGGCGACTCGTACGCGGGCACCGCCTTCTCCACCCGCACCGCGCTCGCCGACACCCGCACCTGGGCGCTGGACGACAACCTGGAGGAGTACGCCGTCATCAAGGACGGCCACCCGTACCACGCCTCGGACATCAACATCTGGGGCGTCACCTTCGCCGACGACACCCGCTTCTACGCCACCCTCGCCACCGCCGGCCACACCTACCTCGTCCGCGGCGACCGCACCGCCCGCACCCTCACCACCCTCCACCCCAACGTCGAATGCCCCTCGCTCTCCCCCGACGGCACCCGCGTCGCGTACAAGAAGCGCGTCCCCGGCGCCTCCCCGGACGCCCCCTGGCGGCTGTACGTCCTCGACCTCGCCACCCTGCGGGAGACCGCCACCGCCGAGCGCCGCAACATCGACGACCAGGCCCTCTGGTCCGACGACCACACCCTCGTCTACGCGCTGCCCGGCGACTACGGCTCTGACCTGTGGACCGTCCCGGCCGACGGCACCGGCACCACCCGGCGGCTGATGACGTCGGCCCTCGCCCCCGCGTACGCGGGCTGACCGGTCAACCCCGGCGCCGGGACCGGGTGCGCGGCGGCCGGGACAGCGGTTCCCCGCTCTGACCGGTCGCCAGATCGCGGGCGAGCGACACCTGGGAGAGCAGCACCGCGCCCCACAGGACGAGACCGACGCCCACCGCCTCCGGGATCAGCCACCAACCGGCCCGGACCCGCTCGTTGAAGAGCGTGACCCCCAGGGACAGGCTGATCAACGCGTCCCCCAGGGTGAGCACCGGCTGGGAGGCGGTCAACGGCCCGGACTGCATGGCGTTCTCCATCATGAAGAGGGCCACGACACCGCTGACCGCGAAGCCGTAGCTCTGCCAGGACGTGAAGAACTCGGCCGGCCCGCCGTGCTGCCAGCTGTGCGAGGCGTCCTTGAGCAGTGCGGCGGTGAGCGCGTAGCCGACCGCGGCGGCCGCCCCGAAGCAGGCGGCGCGGACGCTGCCGGCCCCGCGGCGCAGCCCCGCGCCGACCGTCAGGCAGATCACCGAGACGCAGGCGATCAGCGCGAGCACCCAACGGCTCAGCGGCGCGTAGTCACGGCCGCCCGTAGGCGCGGCGGCGCCCAGCGCCGTCGCCAGCCCCAGCACCATCAGCCCCACCCCGATCCAGCCCGCCGGGGAGATCCGCGCCGGCGTCGGCCCGCGCAGCAACACCCGGGCGATGAGCAGCGCCAACGGGAGCTCCAACACGAAGATCGGCTGGACCACCGACAGCGGGCCCAGCAGCAGCGCCAGGGCCTGGAAGGCGGCGGCCGGCAACACCATCAGCATCCCCGCGAGCCACACCGCGCGGTGCAACAGGTCGGCGATCAGCCCGAACCGGAGCCGCGGGGAGACCGGCACGGTGCGCGCCGCGCGCCGCTGGAGCACGGTGGACAACGCGTTGCACCCCGCCGCGAGCACCGCGAACACGACGGCCGCCCAGATGGCCACGCGCCCACCTCTCCCTCGCCCGACGTCGACTCGACGCTAACCGGAGCCGGGCCCGGCCGCCCGGCACGGACCTGCCGGGGCCCGCCGCTGTCGTTCGTCCGCGTGACCGCCCGGCGCGTCGCTTGGCCCCCCGCGGCCCGTCCCCCACCGTGAGACCGTGCGCCGCATCCCGCCCCTCCTCACCACCGCACTGGCCGCCGCCTCCTTCGCCGCCGCCGGTTGCACCGCCGCCCCGGACTCCCCGTCGACCCCCGGCCCCGGCGGTTCGTCCCGGCGCACGGTCGCGCCCGGCCGCCCCTCGCCGGTCCTGATGCCGTGGCCGTTCCGCGTCAACGCGGCCGAAGGGCCGCGGAGCTCCGCGAGCCGATGGGAGCATGTGGCGATCGGCTAAGCCCGTCGTCCCGAGGAGGAACGCCATGACGGCGCCCGACCACGCCCTTCCGCCCGACCCGTCACCTGACGGCGCGACGCCGGGTGACGCCTTCCACCCGGACCTGACCGGCCACGCCGACCAGGACGGCCCCGCCCCGCTGCGGGCGCGGCTGCACCACGTCCGTGCCGACGCGCTCGACGGAGACACCGCACAGACCGGCGGCATGCGGCGCTTCGCCGCGATCAGCGGGCAACGGGTCGGCTCGGAACGCATCTGGATGGGCCAGACGCATGTCGCTCCCGCGACCTCCTCCGCGAACCACCACCACGGCCACTCGGAAACGGCCATCCACGTCGTCCGGGGCCACCCGGAGTTCGTCTTCGCCGACGAGTCGGGCGAGGAGGTCCGCCTCCAAACCTCGCCCGGCGACTACGTCTTCGTCCCGCCGTACGTCCCGCACCGCGAGGAGAACCCTCACCCCGAGGAGGAGGCGGTGGTGGTCATCGCGCGCAGCACGCAGGAGGCGATCGTCGTCAACCTGCCGACGCTGTAACGGCGCCGCACGTTTGTATTGGCGCCGCACGTTGTTGGCTCTCCCGCCGTGGCACTTGCGACTCCGCTGCGCGGGGCTGTTGGCTGCGGTGACGGGCCTCCGGGGGCGGCATGCCAGACTGCTTCGCTCTACGTCTGGCACACCGCCCCCTCCGGCCCGTCCCCTCCCGTTGAGGGGTGGATTTCTCTAGTCGGGGGCTGATCACTGTGGTCCGCTGACGGTCACCGCCCGGGTGCTTGGGCCACCCGTTCCTCTGACGGTCACCACTCAACCCAACGGCCCGAGTTGACCCACCGGCAGGATGCGGCACCCACCGTTTTCACCCACCCCCAACGGGAGGGGACGGGCCGGAGGGGTGGGTGTGCAGGACGTAAAGCGAAGCAGTCCTGCACACCCACCCCGGAGGCCCGTCACCGCACCCAACAGCCCCGCGCAGCGGACAACAACCCACCCGCCCCGCGCAGCGGAACGGCAGCGGACCGGCCCGCCGCAGGCGCCACGGCGGGACAGCCACCCACGTGGGCAGCAAGCCAAGCGCAGCGGATCGGCCCGCGCCGCAGGCGCAAAGAACAGCAACCCCCACGGCGGGGCAGCCGACAACGTGGGAGGTCACACCACTCCGTACGCCACCCGCACCGGCTCCGCCGCCGAGAGCAGGTCGCGGGTCGCGAGCCCCGCCTCCTCCGGGGTCCACCGTGCCCCCTTGTCCGCCGTCGGCCCGGGGCGCCAGCCTTCCATCACGGTGATGCGGCCCCCCTCGGCCTCGAAGACGCGTCCGGTGACGCCGGCGCTGTCGGCCGACGCGAGCCAGACGACGAGCGGGGAGACGTTCTCCGGGGCCATCGCGTCAAACGCGCCCTCGACGGGCGCCATCGCCGACGCGAACGTCCGCTCCGTCATGCGGGTGCGGGCCGCCGGCGCGAGGGCGTTGACGTGGACGCCGTAGCGGGCGAGTTCGGCGGCGGCGACCAGGGTCAGGCCGAGGATGCCGGCCTTGGCCGCGGAGTAGTTGGCCTGGCCGACGCTGCCCAACAGCCCGGCGCCGGAGCTGGTGTTGACGACCCGGGCATCGGGCGTGCGCCCCGCCTTGGACTCGGCGCGCCAATGCGCGGCGGCGTGCTTCAACGGGAGGAAGTGGCCCTTGAGATGGACCCGCAGCACCGCGTCCCAGTCGTCCTCGGCGAGATTGACCAGCATCCGGTCGCGCAGGAAGCCGGCGTTGTTCACCAGGGCGTCCAGGCGGCCGAAGGCGTCCAGGGCGGTGGCGACGAGGGACGCGGCGCCCTCGTCGGTGGTGATGTCGCGGGTGTGCGCGACGGCCCGGCCGCCGTGCGCCCGGATCTCCTCGACGACTTGTTGGGCGGGGCCGGCGGAGCCGCCGGCGCCGTCGGCCGCCACGCCCAGGTCGTTGACGACGACGGCGGCGCCCTCGGCGGCGAGCGCGCGGGCGTGGGCGCGACCCAGGCCGCGGCCGGCCCCGGTGACGGCGGCGACGCGTCCGGTGCAGATTCCGGTCATCTCAAGGCTCCTTGGGGTGGTTGACGGTGGCGGCGTCGAGGAAGGCGGGGCGTTCCCCGCCGCCGTGGACGAGCAGGCTGGCGCCGCTGACGTAGCCGGCGCGGCCGGAGGCGAGGAAGACGCAGGCGTCGCCGATCTCGGCGGGTTCGGCGAGCCGGCCGAGCGGCACGGTGGCCTCGACCGCGGCGACGCCGGCGGCGTCCCCGTAGTGGCGGGCGGCCAGTTCGGTGCGGACCATGCCGAGGACGACGGTGTTGACGCGGACGTGCGGGGCCCATTCGACGGCCATCGAGCGGGCCAGGTTGTCCAGGCCGGCCTTGGCGGCGCCGTAGGCGGCGGTGCCGGGCGAGGGGCGGGTGCCGCTGACGCTGCCGATCATGATCACCGAGCCGCCGTCCGGCTGTGCGCGCATCACCTCGTACGCGGCGAGCGAGGCGGTCAGGGGGGCGGTCAGGTTGAGCTCGACGACCCTGGCGTGGCGTTCCGCGGTGGACTCGCCGAGGAGTCGGTAGGGGGTGCCGCCGGCGTTGTTGACCAGGCAGTCCAGGCGTCCGTGGGCGGCGACGGTACCGAAGAAGGCCCGGACCGCGTCGGGTTGGCGCAGGTCGAGGGGGTGGAAGCGGGCGGTGCGGCCGTCGGCGGCGATGGGGGTCTCCGGGGGGCGGCGGGCGCAGACGACGACCTCCGCGCCGGCCCGGAGGAACGCGCGGGCGATGCCGGCGCCGACGCCCCTGGTGCCGCCGGTGACGACGGCGACGCGTCCGGTCAGATCGAGGGTGAGGGACAACTGGTACCTCCCGCGGCGGGCGATCCGCTGCTAACTTCGCTACCTAACAAACGCTTGGTGGAAAGGTAGCTGATCTGCCCATGGGTGTCTCCACCTCCGCGCCCGACCACGGCGTCGCGGTCGTCACCGTCGACTTCCCGCCGGTCAACGCCCTGCCCGTACACGGCTGGTACGACCTCGCCGACGCGGTCCGGACCGCCGGTCGCGACCCCGCCGTCCGCTGTGTGCTGCTCACCGCCGCGGGGCGCGGGTTCAACGCCGGCGTCGACATCAAGGAGCTACAGCGGGACACCGCGACCGGCGGTCGCGGGGCGCTGCTCGGCGCCAACGGCGGCTGCGCCGAGGCGTTCGCCGCGGTCTACGACTGCGCGGTGCCGGTGGTCGCCGCCGTGCAGGGCTTCTGCCTGGGCGGCGGCATCGGCCTGGTCGGCAACGCCGATGCGATCGTGGCGAGCGAGGACGCGACCTTCGGGCTACCGGAGTTGGACCGCGGCGCACTGGGCGCCGCCACCCACCTCGCCCGACTGGTGCCCCAACACCTCATGCGGGCGCTGTACTTCACCTCGCGGACGGCCACCGCGCACGAACTGCACGCGCACGGTTCGGTGTGGAGGGTGGTACCGAGGGGCGAACTGCCCGACGCCGCGATGGAGTTGGCCAGGGAGATCGCGCGCAAGGACGGCTATCTGCTGCGGCTCGCGAAGGCCGCCCTCAACGGCATCGACCCGGTCGACGTCCGTCGCAGCTACCGCTTCGAGCAGGGCTTCACCTTCGAGGCCAACCTCAGCGGGGTCGCGGACCGGGTCCGCGACGCCTTCGGCGCATCCGGCAAGGAGGCACGCTCATGACCGACAAGACCATGGCCCCCGAGGACGTGGTGGCGCGCCTGCGCAGCGGCATGACCCTGGGCATCGGCGGCTGGGGCGCCCGCCGCAAGCCGATGGCGCTGGTGCGGGCGTTACTACGGTCCGACGTCACCGATCTGACCGTGATCTCCTACGGCGGGCCGGACGTCGGGCTGTTGGCGGCCGCGGGGAGGATCCGCAAGCTGGTCACCGCGTTCGTCACCCTCGACTCGATACCCCTGGAGCCGCACTTCCGCGCGGCCCGCCAGCGGGGCGCGTTCGCGCTGCGGGAGCTCGACGAGGCGATGTTCATGTGGGGACTGCACGCCGCCGCCAACCGGCTGCCGTTCCTCCCCGTCCGGGCCGGCCTGGGCTCGGACGTGATGCGGGTCAACCCCGAGCTGCGGACGGTCACTTCGCCGTACGAGGACGGCGAGACCTTCGTCGCCGCGCCAGCGCTGCGGATGGACGCGGCGCTGGTCCACGTCAACCGCGCCGACCGGCTCGGCAACGGCCAATACCTGGGCCACGACCCGTACTTCGACGACCTGTTCTGCGAGGCGGCGGACAGCGCCTACGTCTCCTGCGAGCGACTGGTGGAGGACTTCGGCGCCGCCGCCCCGCAGACCCTGCTGATCAAACGCCATGCCGTCACCGGCGTCGTGGAGACCCCGCACGGCGCGCACTTCACCTCCTGCGCGCCGGACTACGACCGCGACGAGGCGTTCGTGAAGTTCTATGCGGCCACGCCCTGGCCGGAGTTCGCCGCGCGGTTCCTGCACGGGGACGAGAAGGGCTACCAGTCGGCCGTCCAGACCTGGCACGAGGAGCAGCGATGACCAGCCGCGCCGAATACGCCGTGCTCGCCTGCGCCGATGCCTGGCGCGACGACGGCGAGGTGCTCGCCAGCCCGATGGGCGCCGTCCCGTCCATCGGCGCCCGGCTCGCCAAGCGCACCTTCTCCCCCGACCTGCTGCTCACCGACGGCGAGGCGCTGTTGGTCGGCTTGGACGGGCGGGCCGAGGGCTGGCTGCCCTACCGTCAGCACCTGGCCATGGTCACCGGCGGCAAACGGCATGTGATGATGGGCGCCAGTCAGCTCGACCGGTTCGGCAACCAGAACATCTCCTGCATCGGTGACTGGGAACGACCCACCCGGCAACTGCTCGGCGTCCGCGGCGCGCCCGCCAACTCCCTCAACAACCCGACGAGTTACTGGGTTCCCCGGCACTCCCGGCGGGTCTTCGTCGAGCGGGTGGACATGGTCTGCGGGGTCGGCTACGACAGTGCGGCCGCCGCCGGACCGTCCGCCACCCGCTACCACCGCATCCCGCGGGTGGTCAGCAACCTCGGCGTCTTCGACTTCGCCACCCCGGACCACTCGATGCGCCTGGCGTCGGTGCACCCCGGCGTCACCGTCGAGGAGGTGCTGGACGCCACCGGCTTCGAGCTGGCCCGCCCGGACGCGGTGCCGTACACCCGCGAACCGACCGCCGAGGAGCTGCGGTTGATCCGCGAGGTGATCGATCCGCAGGGGCTCCGCGACCGCGAGGTGCCGGCATGACCGCCGAGGGCACCGCGACCACTGGGGCCGCCGCCAACGAGACCCCCGTCCTCGCCACCGCGCTGACGAAGCTGGTCGGAGTGCGGCATCCCCTCGTGCAGACCGGGATGGGCTGGGTGGCCGGCCCCCGGCTGGTCTCCGCCGCCGCCAACGCGGGCGCGCTGGGCATCCTCGCCTCGGCGACCATGACCCCCGAGCAACTGCGGTCGGCGATCGGCGAGGTGGCCTCCCGTACGGACCGGCCGTTCGGGGTCAACCTCCGGGCGGACGCGGGCGATGCGGCCGAGCGGGTGCGGATCATCATCGACGGGGGCGTGCGCGTCGCCTCCTTCGCGCTCGCGCCGTCCCGGGAGCTGATCGCCCGCCTCAAGGACGCGGGGGTGGTGGTCATCCCGTCCATCGGCGCCCGGCGGCACGCCGAGAAGGTCGCGGCCTGGGGCGCCGACGCGGTGGTCGTCCAGGGCGGCGAGGGCGGCGGGCACACCGGGAGCGTGGCCACCACCGTGCTGCTCCCCCAGGTCGTGGACGCGGTCGACATCCCGGTGATCGCCGCGGGCGGGTTCTTCGACGGCCGGGGCCTGGTCGCCGCGCTCGCCTACGGGGCGGCCGGGATCGCCATGGGCACCCGCTTCCTGCTGACCTCGGACAGCACCGTGCCACCGGCCGTACAGGCCCGCTATCTGAAGGCGGCGGTCAAGGACGTCACCGTCACCACCAAGGTCGACGGACTGCCTCACCGGATGCTGCGCAGCGAACTGGTCGCGTCCCTGGAGCGGTCCGGACGGGCCGCCACGCTGCTGACGGCGGTGCGGCACGCCGCGTCGTTCCGGAAGCTGTCCGGGCTGAGCTGGGCCCAACTGGTGCGCGACGGGCTGGCGATGAAGCACGGCCGGGAACTGACCTGGAGTCAGGTGCTGTTGGCGGCCAATGCTCCGATGCTGCTCAAGGCGTCGATGGTGGACGGCCGCACGGACCTCGGCGTGATGGCCTCCGGCCAGGTCGCCGGGCTGATCGAGGACCTCCCGTCGTGCGCCGAACTGGTCGACCGGATCATGGCCGAGGCGCACCGGACGGTGGCGGCTCTTCCCCACTGACCGCCCGTCCAGGCATCAGGGCGCCTGGACGCATGTCACGACGACGGCCCGGACCGACGCACCACCGCCGCACCGTTCCGGGCTGCCGGTCAACGAATTGCCCTATGCCTCAACGATTTTGACGCATCATCACATCCGCTCGATGAGCGTCACATTGGCCTGGCCGCCGCCCTCGCACATGGTCTGGAGGCCGAACCGCCCCCCGGTACGCTCCAGTTCGTTGAGCAGCGTGGTCATCAGCCGGACGCCGGTCGCGCCCAACGGGTGGCCGAGGGCGATGGCGCCGCCGTTGACGTTGACCCGCTCCGGGTCGGCTCCGGTCTCCTTCAGCCAGGCCAACACCACCGGTGCGAACGCCTCGTTGATCTCGACCAGATCGATGTCGCCGAGGGTCAGCCCGGTCTTCTTCAGCGCGTGCGCGGTGGCGGGGATCGGCGCGGACAGCATCCGGATCGGGTCCTCGCCGCGGACCGAGAGGTGGTGGATGCGGGCCCGCGGGGTCAGGCCGTGTTCGGCCACCGCCCGCTCGGAGGCGAGCAGCATGACGGCGGCGCCGTCGGAGACCTGCGAGGAGACCGCGGCGGTCAGCCGGCCGCCCTCGACGACGGGGGGCAGCGAGGCCATCTTCGCCAGTGAGGTGTCGCGCCGGGGCCCCTCGTCGGCGGCGACGTCCCCGTAGGCGACGATCTCGCGGTCGAAGCGGCCCTCGTCCTGGGCGCGGACCGCCCGTTGGTGGGAGCGGAGCGCGAACTCCTCCATGTCCCGGCGGGAGATGCCCCACTTGGTGGCGATCAGCTCGGCGCCGTGGAACTGGTTGACGGGCTGGTCGCCGTAGCGGGCCCGCCAGCCCTCGGAGCCGGCGAACGGGCCCCCGGTGAGGCCGAGCGGCTCGGCGGCCTGCCGGCTGGCGAAGGCGATCGGGATCTGCGACATGTTCTGCACCCCGCCGGCGACGACCAGGTCCTGGGTGCCGGAGAGCACCCCCTGGGCGGCGAAGTGCAGCGCCTGCTGCGAGGAGCCGCACTGCCGGTCGACGGTGACGCCGGGTACCTCCTCCGGCAGCCCGGCGGCCAGCCAACTGGTCCGGGCGATGTCCCCGGCCTGCGGCCCGACGGCGTCCAGGCAGCCGAAGACGACGTCCTCCACCGCGGCCGGATCGATCCCGGTCCGCGCGACCAGCGCGGTCAGCACGTGCGCCCCGAGGTCGGCCGGGTGGACGGCGGACAGTCCGCCGCCCTTCTTCCCCACCGGGGTGCGGACCGCGTCGACGATGTACGCCTCGGACATGGTGAACTCCTTGGTCCTTGGTCAGATTCTGCGGATGTGCCGGTCAGTCCCGCAAGGCGATGCCGTCCAGCACGATGGACAGGTACTGACGGGCGATCTCCTCGGGGCCGTGTCGGCCCTGCGGTCGGTACCAGCTCGCGGCAACCCAGACGGTGTCGCGGACGAACCGGTACGTCAGCCGGGGGTCGAGGTCGACGCGGAAGACTCCGTCGGCCACCCCGCGCTCCAGGGTGCCGAGCCAGGCCCGGGCGAAGCGGCGGCGGGCGTCGGCGAGGTAGCCGAAGCGCGGGTTCCGGTCGGCGAGGTGTTGGGCCTCCTTCTGGTAGATCGCGACCGCGGCACGGTGCCGGTCGATCTCCCGGAACGACTCGGTGACCAGGGCCTCGATGGTCTCCCGCGGGCCGAGTTCGGCCGCCAGGACGGCGTCGTAGCCGGCCCGCAGCTCGTCCAGGAAGGTGGCGAGGATCTCGTCGACCATCGATTCCTTGGAATCGAAGTGGTAGTAGAGGCTGCCGGCGAGCATGCCGGCGGCGTCGGCGATCTGTCGGACGGTAGTCGCGCTGTAGCCCTGCGCCGCGAACACCTCCGCGGCGGTGGCGAGGAGTTGGCCGCGGCGCTCCTCAGGCATGCTGGGAGCTGACCGAGACGGTCTCCCCGGTCAGGTACGAGGCGTAGTCGCCGGCCAGGAAGACGATCACGTTGGCCACCTCCCAGGGCTCGGCGTAGCGGCCGAACGCCTCCCGCTCGGTCAACTCGGCCAGCAGCTCGGGGGTGGTGACCTTCACCAGGTGCGGGTGCATGGCCAGGCTGGGCGCGACCGCGTTGATCCGCACGCCGTACTCGGCGGCCTCCATGGCGGCGCAGCGGGTCAGCGCCATCACACCGGCCTTGGCGGCGGCGTAGTGGGCCTGGCCGCGCTGGGCGCGCCAGCCCACCACGGAGGCGTTGTTGACGACCACGCCGCCCGCGCCGGTCGCCTTCATCCGGCGCAGCGCGGCCCGGGTGCAGCGGAAGGTGCCGTTGAGGGTGACGTCGAGGACCCTCGTCCACTGGTCGTCGGTCATCTCCACGAGATCGGCGGTGCCGCCCAATCCGGCGTTGTTGATCACGATGTCGAGCCGGCCGTGCCGCGCCTCGGCGAGCGTGAAGAGCGCCGCCACCTGCTCCTCGTCCGTCACGTCGCACGGCATCCCGGCGACGCGGTCGGGCCCGAACTCCTCGGCCAGCGCGGCCGTGCTCGCGGCCAGCCGCCGGGCGTGCGCGTCCCCGATGACGATCCGGGCGCCCTCTTCCAGGAACCGGCGGGCGGTGGCCCCGCCGATCCCGGCCCCGGCGGCGGCGGTGATCACGGCCGTCCGCCCCGTGAGCAGCTCGTGGCCGGACACATACGACGGCGTTGTCATGGCTTCGCCTCCCTGGGCAGGCCGAGCACCCGCTCGGCGATGGTGTTCCGCTGGATCTCGTCGGAGCCCGCGTAGCGGGTGTCGGCGCGGAGGAAGCGGACGAGCCGCTGCCGGCCGTCGCCCGGGGCCCCGACGACGTGCGGTGCGCGGGCGCCACCGAGGACCACCTCATTGAACCCGGCGGCGCCGGTGAGCCGGATGAGCGGCCGGATCCCGACACCGGGCCGGCCGCACGGGACTGCGTTCCCAGGAGGGCGTGCGGCGAACTCCTCATGTTCCCGGCCGAGTTCGCCGCGTGGCGCGGCGAACTCCCCAGCGAGGTCGGCGCGCAGCCAGTCGCGGATCCCGGTGCGGAAGCTCTCGGCGGCGGGGGCCTCGACGCTGCTCATGGCCGTACGTTAACCTACCAAACACTTGTTAGGGAAGGAGTCGCCGATGACCGCCGGCGAAGAGACGCCCGTGGTGCGCTACGCCCGGCAAGGCCCGGTCGCCACCGTCACGATGAACCGCCCGGACTACCGCAACGCCCAGAATTCCGCGCTGACTTACGCCCTCGACCGCGCCTTCTACCGCGCCGCGGACGACGACGCGGTCAAGGTCGTGGTGCTGGCCGGCGAGGGCCGGCACTTCTCCGCCGGCCACGACATCGGCAGCCCCGGCCGGGACGCCCACCTCCCCTTCGACCGCACGGCCGGGCTGTGGTGGGACCACTCGGACAAGGCCGGCGCGGAGAGCCGCTACGCGCGCGAGTCCGAGGTCTACCTCGGAATGTGCCGCCGCTGGCGGGAGTTGCCCAAGCCGGTGATCGCCGCGGTCCAAGGGGCGTGCGTGGCGGGCGGGTTGATGCTCGCCTGGATCTGCGATCTGATCGTCGCCGCCGACGACGCCTTCTTCGCCGACCCGGTCGTCCGGATGGGCATCCCCGGCGTGGAGTACTTCGCCCACCCGTGGGTGATGCCCCCGCGGATCGCCAAGGAGTTCCTCTACACCGGCGACCGGATGTCGGCGCAACGGGCGTACGAACTGGGCATGGTCAACCGCGTCGTCCCGCGCGCCGAACTGGCCGCCCGCACCCGGGAGTTGGCGGAGCGGATCGCCGAGATGCCGCGGATGGGACTGGCGCTGACCAAGCGCGCGGTCAACCAGGCCGAGGACCTCCAGGGCCTGCACCCCGGACTGGACTCGGTCTTCGGGCTGCACCACCTCGCGCACGCGCACAACGCCGAGACCGCCCGGGACCCGCTCGGCGGGATGGACATCGCGAAGATGAAGGAGGCCGGTTCCTGATGGACCTGGACGCAAGCGACGCCGACGCCGCGTTCCGGGCCGAGGCCCGTGCCTGGCTCGCCGCGCACGTCCCCGCGACGCCGCTGCCGTCCCTGGAGACCCGCGAGGGCTTCGCCGCGCACCGTGCCTGGGAGGCCCAACTCGCCGCCGACCGCTGGTCGGTGGTCTCCTGGCCGGCCCGGTACGGCGGCCGGGACGCCACCCTCTTCCAGTGGCTGGCCTTCGAGGAGGAGTACTACGCCGCGGGCGCCCCCGGCCGGGTCAGCCAGAACGGCATCAACCTGCTCGCCCCCACCCTCTTCGAGCACGGCACCCCGGACCAACGCGCCCGCGTCCTCGGACCGATGGCGACCGGCGAGGCCATCTGGGCCCAGGCATGGTCCGAGCCCGAGGCCGGCTCGGACCTGGCCGCCCTGCGGTCCACCGCCGTCCGCACCGACGGCGGCTGGCTGCTGCGCGGCCAGAAGACCTGGTCGTCCCGGGCCGCCTTCGCCGACCGCGCGTTCGGCCTGTTCCGCAGCGAACCGGGCGCCCCGCGCCCGCACCAGGGCCTGACGTATCTGATGTTCCCGCTGGACGCACCGGAGGCGACGGTGCGTCCGATCGGCCGGCTGGACGGCAAACCGGCCTTCGCCGAGCTCTTCCTCGACGACGTCTTCGTCCCGGACGAGGACGTCATCGGCGAGCCGGGCCAGGGCTGGCGGGTGGCGATGAGCACCGCCGGCAACGAGCGCGGGCTGACCCTGCGCAGCCCCGGCCGCTTCACCGCGGCCGCCGACCGGCTCACCGCGCTGTGGCGGGAGAGCGCCGACCCCACCGACACCGCGCTCCGCGACCGGGTCGCCGACGCGGTGATCGGCGCCCGCGCCTATCAGCTCTTCACCTACGTCAACGCCTCCCGCATCGCCGCCGGGGGCACGTTGGGCGCGGAATCCAGCCTCAACAAGGTCTTCTGGTCGGAGCTGGACCTCGCCCTCCACGAGACCGCTCTGGACCTGCTCGGCCCGTACGGCGCCCTCGCCGACGACGCCGACGACGCGCCCGCGCACGGCAGTTGGGCCGAGGGCTACACCTTCTCCCTCGCCGGCCCCCTCTACGCCGGCACCAACGAGATCCAGCGCAACATCATCGCCGAGCGGCTGCTCGGCCTGCCGAAGGAGGCCAGGGCATGAGCATGCGCACGCGCCGGGACGGGGCGCCCCGGGCCGGCCTTGCGGGAGGGCGCCGCCGATGCGCTTCCTGCTGACCGACGAGCAGCGGGAGTTCGGCCGCACCCTGGACTCCCTGTTGGGGGCGGCCGACACCCCGGCCGCCGCCCGCGCCTGGGCCGCCGGCGAGCACAAGCCCGGCCGCGGTCTGTGGGCCAGGCTCGCCGAGACCGGGGTGTTCGCCCTCGCGGTTCCGGAGGAGCGCGGCGGCATGGGCCCGCTGCCCCTCGAACTCGTCGTCGCCTTCGTCGAGTTGGGCCGGCACGTGGTTCCCGGCCCGCTGGTGGAGACCGTTGCGGCGGCGGCCTTTCTGCACCGGTTGGGCGACGGCGCCGCGGCCGGTGACTGGCTGCCGCGGATCGCCGCCGGGGACGCGGTGGTCGGGCTGTGCGCGGACGGCGAGCCGTTTGCGCTGGACGCGGATGCCGCCGATACCGTGCTGGTCGTCCGGGGCGATACGGTCTGTCGGACCCAGGCCCGCGGGCCGGTGCAGCCCGGACTCGATCCGACCCGGCGGCTCGCGCGGCCGCTGGGCGGCACCGTGCTCGCCCGGGGCCCCGCGGTCACCGAGGCCGCCCGGCACGCGACCGACCTCGCGCGGCTGCTCACCGCAGCCCAGGCGGTCGGGGTGGGGCGGGCGCTGCTGGCCCGAACCGTTGAATACGTGTGCCAGCGCACCCAGTTCGGGCGGCCGATCGGGTCCTTCCAGGCGGTCAAGCACCGGCTGGCGGATGCGTTGATGGGGGTGGAGTTCGCCGAGCCGTTGGTGCACGCGGGGGCGTTGGCGTTGGCCAATGAGGCGGCATCGGCCGGGGCGGGCGGCCTGTCGGCCGGGGCGGAAGTGGCCGCGGCGAAGGTGGCGGCCGGCGAAGCGGGCTATGCCGCGGCGCGCGCCGCCCTCCAGTTGCACGGCGCGGTCGGCTATACCGATGAGCCGGATCTTTCGCTGTGGATTCGGAAGGCGCGGCCGTTGCGGGATGCGTGGGGTGGTCCCGGTGCGTGTCGGGCGCGGGTGCTCACCGGTTAGCCGCACGATGTCGGCTTTCCCACCGTGGGGTTGCTGATGACGCCTCCGGCGTAGGGGTGTTGGGCGCGGTGACGGGCCGCCGGCGATATGCCGCCGCCCTGACGCTCCCCGAACGGCGGTGCGCGGCCGGCCCGTTGCTCTACTTCCGGCGCGCCTGCGAGCGCCGGGGCCCCTCGTCGTCGGCGTCGTCCGCGGCCGCCAGCTCGTCGAGGTCGGCCAACATCGCGTCGGCCAGGTCGCGTTCGGAGGCGTAGAAGCGCTCGGACCACTTCAGGACGAGCGCGGGGTAGGCCCATGCCGCGTCGGAGCGGGCGCCCTCGGCGTCGACCTCGGCGCGCCGGCGCATCGTCTCGGCGTACTCGCGGTGCCGGCCCAGCACGTCGCGCATCTGGTCGGCCTCCAACAGGTGCCCCAGCCACAGCCGCAGCATCACCCCGTGCTTGAGGACCGGCGGCTCCACCGGCGCCTCGCGCGCCCACCGCCGGACCGCCGCCATGCCGTCGTCGGTGATGACGTACACCCGCTTGTCGCGGTTGCCGGTCTCCTGGGCGACCATCCGGGAGCTGACGTAGCCCACCTTCTCCAGGCGCTTGAGCTCGCCGTAGATCTGGCTGAACGACGGGCTCCAGTAGAAGGAGCGCAGCGACCAGTCCGACCACTTCTTGAGGTCGTAACCGGACAACTCCTCGCCGAACGAGAGGAGTCCGAGCACCGCCCAACTGGTCGCCGGCAGCGCCGGGCGCTCCACGTCGTCCCCTGCCCCGTGCGCCTTCTTCTCCGTCACGCTCCGCAGTCTACGGCCTCGCGGGCCGGGCCTGACGGGACGCCATCGGGCCCCTTCCTCCTCCCCTTCTGCTCCTGCTAGACATATTCCGATTAGAAATCTTCTGCTCTCCCTCACCCCCCGAACGAGGAGGCAGTTCCGTGAAGTTCTCGATGATCTTCGAGGCGCAGCTCGCCGATCCCACGCCCGAACGGGAGCGCCGGGTCATCCACGACTGCGTCGAACAGGCCGTCCACGCCGAGGAGATGGGCTTCGACCGCATCTGGGCGGTGGAGCACCACTCGCTCACCCAGTACGCGCACATGAGCGCCTCGGAGATCTTCCTGACCTGGGTCGCCGCCCGGACGTCCCGGATCCGGATCGGCCACGGCGTGGTCACCCTGCCGTTCGGCTACCAGCACCCGGTCCGGGTCGCCGAACGGGCCGCGATGCTCGACGTGCTCTCCGGCGGCCGGGTGAACCTCGGCGCCGGACGGGGCGCCACCACGCAGGAGATGGCGATGTTCGGGGTCCGCCCCGAGGACACCTATCCGCAGATGGAGGAGGCGCTGCGGATCGTCAGCAATGCCTGGCGGAACGAGACCTTCGAGTGGCACGGCTCCCTCGACATCGGCCCCGGCGCGGTCCTCCCGCGGCCCGTACAGGCCCCGCACCCACCGCTGTTCATGGCGTGCAGCAAGCACGACACCCTCAGGCTGGCCGCCGAACTGGGCGTCGGAGCCCTGGTGTTGGGGTTCGCCGGCGCCGACGACGTGCGCACCATGCGCGAGGTCTACGACGAGGCGATCGCCGTCCGCACCGGCGAGCGCTTCGTCTCCGACGCGGCCAACGACCACTTCTCCGTGCTCTGCCCGACCGTGGTGCTCGACGACGGCGCCGCCGCGCACCGCATCGGCACCCGCGGCCAGCGGTTCTTCGCCGAGGCGATCGCCCACTGGTACGGCAACGGCCCGGCGCCCACCGTCCACGACGAGCACGACGACCACGTGGCCGCGCTGGCGCAGGGCCGCGAGGAGTTGGTCGCCAAGCTGCACGAGGCCAGCATCCCGGCCCGCCCCGTCGACACCGGCACTTACCACGCCCGGCACGCCTACGGCACCGCCGAGGACGCCGTCGCCTACGTCGAGCAGTTGCGGGAGATCGGGGTGGACGAGGTGATGTGCCTGATCCAGATGGGCGCCGTGCCGCAGGAGGTGTGCCTGGAGACCATCCGGCACTGGGGCGAGCGCGTCATCCCGCACTTCCGGGCCCTTCAGGCGCGGGCATGACCGCCGACGGGGTGCGGCTGGACGGCAGGGTCGCGGTCATCACCGGAGCCGGGCGCGGGCAGGGCGCGGCCGAGGCCCGGTTGTTCGTGGCGTCGGGCGGCCGGGTGGTGCTCGGCGCGGTGGTGGTCTCGGTGGACTACCGCCGGGCCCCGGAGCACCGCTTCCCGGCCGCCGCCGAGGACGCCTACGCGGCGACCCGGTGGGCGGTCGGGCACGCCGCCGAACTGGGCTGCGACGCGGCCCGGGTGGCGGTCGCCGGCGACTCCAGCGGCGGCAACCTGGCCGCCGCGGTCGCCCTGATGACCCGGGACCGCACCGGCCCGCCGCTCGCCGCCCAGGTGCTGCTCTACCCGGCGCTCGACCACCGGCTGACCGGCCGCTCGGCAGCCGACTACGCCACCGGCTTCTTCCACACCACGGCCCATATGCGCTGGTACTGGGAGCGGTACCTGGGCCCGGAGGGCGACCGGGCGCACCCCTACGCCGCGCCCGGCCGGGCCGCGGACCTGACCGGGCTGCCACCCGCGCTGCTGGTGCTGCCCGAGTGCGATCCGCTGCGGGACGAGGGGCGCGCCTACGGGCGGGCGCTGCGCCGTGCCGGCGTCCCGGCGCGGGTGGACGAATACCCGGGCGCCTTCCACGGTTTCCTCGGCGCGGCCGGCGCGCTGCCGGCCGCGGACGCCGCGCTGGACGCCGTCGCGAAGTGGCTCTTCGGCACCGTGAGTGACGGCGACGTGACGAGCCGGTGAGGGCCGGGTGGCGAGGATGGTGACAGTATGCGGGGGAGCCGTGGCGGCCCGTTGATGCGGTGCGCCACCGCACGTCGAGTGCCAGACTTGAAGCACCGCGCCCGGCTGCCGGCCGGAGCCCATGTGACCGAGGGGAACGACATGACCTGGGCATCTTGGACCACGGTGGGTATCCACGCCCGCCCCGGCGCGGTGCAGACCGAGGAGGTCGGCCCGATGCAGGGCGATCTGACCATCCACACCACGTGGTCGGAGGACGAGGCGCACGTCGCCGTCCAGTACACCGGGTCCTCGGACTGGTACACCATGGTCGGCAGCCCCGTGCCCTGCCACTCCGAGGAGGACAGCCGGGCCTTCCACCAGGCCGTCGTCGAGGCGGTCCGCGGCGGCGAGAAGGCCCAGGCGTCGCTGGAGGAGCTCTTCCGCACCGGCTAGCGGCCCGCGCGGCGCCGCCGCGCACCCCCGATCGCCTTGAGGCCGGGACGGCAACCGCCGTCCCGGCCTCGTGTCGTGCGCCGTTCCGCCGTGCGCCGTTCCGTGGCGCCCGACAACCCCCGCCCCGCGCCGGGCAACCGTGGCGCGACCTCCTGCGTCCCCTCCCCCAGAACACGATTGGTCATCTTCTGACTACCCATAGCTGATCAATTGTCAATTTTTGATTGCTCAGCACGGAAAATTGATCATTTCCCTTTACATGCCCATGGCAGACATATCAGGGTCTGTGCGGGGCCGGACGGTCCCCGCGGTGCGCAACACCACCGCGTGTACGGGCGGTTGGCGCATTCCGCCGCCCACAGCGCAAAGGGAACGAATCTGTGCGTAGACCCCACATACGCAGCCGCCACCTGGCGATAGCCCTGGCCGTCACCACGGCCGCCACCCTCACCGCGGGCGCCGCCGTCGCGGCCCCCGCCACTCCCGCCGCCCCCTCGGCCACCGGCACCCCCTCACTCGTGGACGCGGCCCGCACCGCCGCCTACGCCCACTCCGCGACCACCGGCGTCGACAAGCAGGACACCCTCAAGGCCACCGACACCCTGGTCGACCCCGACGGCCGCCAACACGTGCGGTTCGTCCGCGTCCACCGCGGCATGCCGGTGCTCGGCGGCGACCTGGTCATCCACCTCGGCGCCGACTCCGCCTACCAGGGCGTGACCCGGGCCGCCCGCCATCAGGTCGAACTCCCCTCCGCCGAACCGAAGTTGTCCGGCCGTCAGGCCGCCGCCAAGGCCGCCTCGGTGGCCCAGGGCACCGCCGGCGCGCCCCAACTCGTCGTCGACGCCCGCGGCGGCCGCACCGCGCTCGCCTACCAGGTGCAGGTCGATGACAGCCGCACCGCGGACGGCGGCGGCGCCCGCACCGTCGTCCTCGACGCCGACAGCGGCAAGGTCCTCAGCAACGTCCCGGTCAACGAGCCGTTCCTGTCGCCCTCCGTCCTGCACGAGCTCCGCAAGCGCGGCGAGCGCCCGAACCCCGGCGCCGCGGCGACCACCACCCCGGCCGCCCCCGGCAAGCCCGCGGCCGGCCGCTACCCGGCCCCGGCCACCGGCAGCGGCGCCGCGCTCTTCGTCGGCACGGTCCCGCTGTCCACCACCCAGACCGCCAAGAACGCCTTCGTGCTCAAGGACACCACCCGCGGCAACACCGAGACCCGCGACGCCGGCGGCAAGGCGCTCGACGAGTTCAGCGCGGGCAAGCCCGTCACCAACGGCACCAACCGGTGGGGCAACGGCACCACCGCCGACCGGACCACGGCCGCGGTCGACGCCCAGTACGGCATCACCAGCACCCTGGACTTCTACAAGAAGACCTTCGGCCGCAAGGGCATCAAGAACGACGGCGCCGGCGCGCACGCCCTGGTCCACTACGGCGAGAAGGTCGGCAACGCCTTCTGGTCCCCGGACTGCGGCTGCATGCTCTACGGCGACGGCGACGGCGAGTTGTTCAGCAAGCCGCTGGTCGTCCTGGACGTCACCGGCCACGAGTTGACCCACGGCGTGGTCAACGCCACCGCGAACCTCCAGCCCACCCGCGTCGATGCCGAGGGCCACCAGTTCGGCGAGCCGGGCGCGCTCAACGAGTCGCTCGCCGACATCTTCGGCACCGCGGTCGAGTTCGCCACGAACAACCCCAACAACCCGCCGAACTACCTGATGGGCGAGAAGCTGGGCCTGGCCCAGAAGTTCCTGCGCCGCCTGGACAAGCCGTCGCTGGACAAGCTCGAAGGCACCGTCGACTACTGGTCGAAGGACACCTACGACACCGAGGTGCACGCCGGCTCCGGCGTCTCCTCGCACGCCTTCTACCTGCTGGCCGAGGGCAGCGGCAAGAAGACCATCGGCAAGGTCGCCTACGACTCCCCCACCTACGACGGCGCCAAGGTCACCGGCATCGGCCGGGACAAGGCGACGGCGATCTTCTACCGGGCGCTCACCCGCTACATGGTCTCCACGACCGACTTCCACGGCGCCCGGACCGCCACCCTCCAGGCCGCCAAGGACCTCTACGGCGCGGGCAGCACCGCGTACAAGACGGTCGACCGTGCCTGGGCCGCCGTCAACGTCACCGCCGCCAACACCCCCAAGCGGTGACCCGACGCTGAGCCGACCGGACCGGTGTCCCCGCCACGCGCGGGGCCGCCCCGGTCCGACCCGGCCGGGGCGCGGGTACGTTGACGTCATGACCCTGCGCACCGGCCGGGGCCGCCGGCCCGGCAGCTCCGCCGCGGCGGCCGTCTTCGCGATCGGCATGGCGGGGACGACCCTGCCCACCCCGCTCTACGGGCTCTACCGCCAACAGCTCGGCTTCTCCGAGCTGATGGTGACCGTGGTCTTCGCCACCTACGCCCTCGGCGTGATCGCCGTGCTCTTCGGCGCCGGCAACCTCTCCGACACCACCGGCCGGCGCCCGGTGCTATACGCCGCGCTGGGCCTGTCGGCGGCGAGCGCCCTGTGCTTCCTCTTCGAGGGCGGGCTGCCGCTGCTGCTGCTCGGCCGGGTGCTGTCCGGCTTCGCCGCCGGGCTGTTCAGCGGCGCCGCCACCGCCGCCGTCCTCGAACTGGCCCGCCCCGGCCGGGAGTCCGCGGCCGGCTTCGCCGCCACCGCCGCCAACATGGGCGGCCTGGGCTGCGGCCCGCTGCTGTCCGGGCTGCTCGCCCAGTACGCGCCCCGGCCACTGGCCCTGCCCTTCCTCGCCCACCTGCTCCTGCTGGCCGTCGCCACCGTGGTGACCCGGCTGCTTCCGGAGACCGTCGCGCACCCGCACCGGCCCCGCTCGCTGCGCCCCCAGGGGCTGGTGGTGCCGCCGGAGGTCCGCGGGGTGTTCGCGCCGGCCGCGGTCGCCGCGTTCGCCGGCTTCGCCCTGCTGGGGCTGTTCACCGCGATCGCCCCCAGCTTCGTCGCGCAGACCCTCGACGAGCACAACCTCGCGGTCTCCGGGACGGTCGTCTGCACGGTCTTCGTCGGCTCCACCCTCGGCCAGTCGCTGACCGGCCGGATCGGCACCCGCGCCGCACTCCCGGCCGGCTGCCTGGTGCTGGTGCTGGGACTGATCCTGGTCGGCACCTCGCTCGCGCTGGCCTCGCTGCCCGTACTGGTCGTCGGCGCGCTGTGCGGCGGCACCGGGCAGGGCCTGGCCTTCCGCGCCGGGCTCACCGCGGTGAGCGCCGCCGCCCCTCCGGAACACCGCGGCGGTACCCTCTCCGCCTTCTTCCTCGTCGCCTACCTCGGCATCTCCCTGCCGGTGGTGGGCATCGGCGCGCTCTCCCTCCAACTGGGGCTGCGCGGCGCCGGGTTGACCTTCGCGGGCTGCGTCATCGCGGTGGTGGTCGCGGTCGGCGGCTACGTCCTGCGGCGCCCGCTGCCCGCCGCACCCCGGCCCGCGCCGCCCGCCCGCGCCGCGACTGGCTCACGGAGATCCGGGCAGGGCTCCAACGACGGCCCGCCGCCGTCGAGTTGACCCGTCCGGAAGGAGGACCGCCCGTCCGCCGGCCGGCCCGGCGGTGCCGATCCGGTGTCCGCGCAGCACACCGGTACAGGGCCCGCGCGCACCGAGCCCCGTGCCGGTACCTCGGCACACCGCCTCCCAGGAGCCCCCATGCCCGACCACCAACTCACCGTCCAGAAAACCGATTTCACCCCACTCTCCGGCTGCGACCTGCTCGTCCGGGACGCCCGCCTGCTGGTCGTCGACGGCGACACCGAGATCCCCGGCGGCTGGATCGCCCTGCGGAACGGCCGCGTCGCCGCGTACGGCCACGCCGGCACCGAGCCGGAGCGGGCCGCCCGCACGCTCCGTGCCACCGGCCGCCTGGTCACCCCCGGCCTGATCAACACCCATCACCACCTCTACCAGAACCTCACCCGCGCCTACGCCCCCGCCGTCAACGGCACCCTCTTCACCTGGCTCACCACCCTCTACCCCCTGTGGGCGGCGCTCGACGAGGAGGCTGTCCACCTCTCCGCCTACGTCGGCATCGCCGAGCTGCTCATGGGCGGCTGCACCACCTCGATGGACCACCACTACGTCCACCCGCGGCCCCGCCTGATCGACGCCCAGATCCGCACCGCCGCCGACCTCGGCTTCCGCTTCCACGCCACCCGGGGCTCGATGACCCGCTCGACGGAGGACGGCGGCCTGCCGCCCCGCTCCGTCACCCAGACCGCCGACGAGGTGCTGGCGGACAGCGAACGCCTGGTCCGCACCCACCACGACCCGGGCCCGGGCGCACTGACCCGGGTCGCGCTGGCGCCCTGCTCGCCGTTCTCGGTGACCCGCGAACTGATGGCCGCCACCGCCGAGTTGGCCGAGCGCCTGGACGTCCGGCTGCACACCCACCTCGCCGAGGACCCGGACGAGGACGCGTACTGCCTGGAGACCTACGACTGCCGGCCGGTCGAGTACTTCGAGTCCGTCGGCTGGATGACCGACCGCACCTGGGTCGCGCACTGCATCCACCCCAACGGGGCCGAACGCGCCCGGCTGGCCGCGGCGGGCGTCGGGGTGGCGCACTGCCCCAGCTCCAACATGCTGATCGCGGGCGGCACCGCGGCGGTCCAGGAGATGCGCGCCCTCGGCATGCCGGTCGGGCTCGGCTGCGACGGCTCCGCCTCCACCGACCACGCCTCGCTGTGGCTGGAGGCCCGCGGCGCCCTGCTGCTCGGCCGGTACCGCGGCGGCCCGGCGGCGATGACCGCCCGGGACGCGCTGGACATCGCCACCCGCGGCTCGGCCCGCTGCCTGGGCCGGGCCGACGAGCTGGGCCACCTGCGCCCGGGCGCCTGCGGCGACCTCGTCGTCTGGGACACCCCGCAGGTGGCGCTGGCCGGGGCGCTCACCGACCCGGTCGAGGCGTGGCTGCGCTGCGCCCCGTCCCGCGCCTGGTCCACCGTCGTCGGCGGCCGGGTCCTCGTCGACAGCGGTGAGCTTCAACTACCCGGCCTGGTGGAGAAGTTGAGGGAGCACGCCCGGGTCGCCCGGCGGATCCAGGGCCTCGACTGAGCACCCGTCACACCTTCACCGACGCTCCCTCGACCCGAATTGACGCTCACTCACCCCGGGCCGCACGCAGTCGGGCGGCCTCGCGGGGGGAGTTGGCGTTGGGCCTTCCGGCGCGCGAGCCGGCCAGTTTCTCGGCGAGGTGCCGGCCGACCGTCGTGGGCGGGTGGAGCGGCGCGGCGCCGGCGGGGACGCAATGGGGCAGGCAACTGATCTCGGCGTCCCAGTTGCCGTCGTGGAAGAACGCGGCGGAGCGCCGGCGCACCACCCGCCCTCCGGCATCGTTCGGCGGCAGCACCCGGTGCAGGGTGGACAACCACCGGTCGTTGGTCCAACGGGCCAGCAGATCACCGAGGTTGACCAGCAGGCACCCCGGCTCGGGCAGCACGTCGTGCCAGCGCCCAGCGGTGTCCAGGATCTGGAGTCCGGGGACCCGGTCGGCCCACAGCACGGTGACGATGCCGTAGTCGGTGTGGGCACCCATTCCCATCTGGTCACGGTCGACGACGAGTGCGCGCTCGGGGAGCTGGTAGTTGTTCATCCGGAGCACGTCGAGGGAGTGGTCGGTGAACGGCGCGAAGTGGTCCGTCGCCAGCCCCAGGGCGTGCGCGAAGATCCCGGTCAGCCGCCTGGCGAGCCCGCCGGCCTGGGTGCACCACTCCTCCACCGCGGCCCGGAATCCCGGAAGTTGGGGCCAGATGTTGGCCGGATAGTGCGCCTCGGGCAGGTCGAGCCCGGGGAACGCGGCGGCCTCCGCCCCGACGTTGAACGCCTCGAAGAGGTCCTGGGCCGCCGCGGGGACGCCCAGGCTCAGGCTGAGCTGCTCGGTGCGCGGCGGGGTGTAGCCGCGGTTGACGTCCGGCGACGGGGCGCGCAGCGCCTTCTTCGCCGCCATCGGGAGACCGAAGAACGCGTCCAGCGCCGCCGCGAACGTCTGCGCCGCGTCGTCGGGGATGCCGTGCCCCCTGATCTGCATGAATCCGACGGTGCGCGCCGCCCGATCGGCCTCCGCGGCGATGCCGGCCCGGCCGGCGGCGGACCCGTCGGCCCAGGCGGAGATGTCGATGACGGGTACGTCGAGTACGCCGTTGACGGCCGTGGCCCTGCCCATCGCGTGCCTTCCTTCCGTCGCGCCGCTGCCGGCTGCGCGGCGCCCGACCCGGTCCCGCGCGGCGCCCACCCACCCCTATCCGCTTCAACAGTTTGATGAACGCCCTGTTAACGTTCCAGAGAGGAACGAGCCGAAATCAGCCGCCCGTTGACCGAGGCCCGCAGCCCGACTCCCCCGTATGCGGCAACAGTGCGCCGACTACCGGACGTCGGACGTCCTACCCTCCCCGCGTGACGCGTTCCCCACCGGCGCCCGCCAGTCCGGCGCCCGCCCCAACATCGCGAGGATCCGGTCCAGCGCCCCGGCTTCCCCGCTCACCGGCAGGCCGGGCCGGAAGGCGGCCCCGTCGGCGAGCCGGTTCTCGGCGTCCGGCACGGCGCGGGCGAGCGGCAGGGCCGCGCCGAGGAGTTCGGGGTCAGGGTCGTAGGGCAGCTCCAGGGTGCGCGCCAGATCCCACCCGTGGACGACGTGGTCGATCAAATGGAAGCCGATCGCCCGCACGGCCGGAAAGGTCTGCTCACCGGTGAACTCCGGGAGTGTGCAGGGGCGTTCGGGGTCGTCCAGCGCCGCGAACGCCGCGATGACGTCCTCCGCCGCGCGCCGGTACTCGCCCGCCGCCACCGCGACGTCCTCACCGGGCAGCCGGACCGCCCAGTGCTTCAGCTCCCGCCCGCTCCCCCGCGCCGCGGCGGCGAACCCCCGGTGCTGGGCCGTCAGATGACCGAGCAACGCCGCCAGGTCCCACCCCGCGCACGGCGTCGGCCGGGACAGGTCCCCCGGGGCCAACCGATCCACCAGCGCCACACTGTCGCGCACCGCCCGGGCGCTGAGCCCCCGCAGGCGGTCCAGTTCCGCGTCCCGTTCGCTATTCATATGCATGCGCTTACGATGCGCGCGAGCACATCATCTGTCAAGGGGTATTTTCCTGTGCATGCCCGAGCACACCGACCCCGCGGACACCCCGACCACCGGACGGGCCGGCGCCCGCCCCGATCTGGCCGCGATGCTCGTCCCGTTGAGCCGCGCCCTGGTGGACGCCGAGCGTCCGGTGCTGGACGCGCACGGCCTGACCATGTGGGCCTACTCGGTGTTGCTGCGCCTCGACGCGACCCCGATCCGCACCCAGGCCGCCCTCGCCGAGGCCATCCGGGCCGACAAGACCCGGATCATCCCGGTCCTGGACGACCTGGAATCCCGCGGCCTGATCCGCCGCCGCCCCGACCCCGCCGACCGTCGGGTCCGACTCGTCTCCCTCACCCCCGAGGGGCGCCGCCTACGAGACGCCGTCCAGGCCGACATCCAACGCGGCGAGGAACGCCTGCTCGCCGGCCTCCCGGCGGCCGACCGGAAGGGCTTCGTCCGCGGCCTGTTGGCGCTGCACGCGCTCCCCGAAATCCCCCCGCACCAGCCGTCGTCCGACGCCTGAGCGCGCGGCCGGCGATCCGGCGCCCCAGACGACGGATGCCGGCCGGGCCACCCGCAGGTGGTTCCCGACCGGCATCCGCTGTTGCTGTGTCCGATGACGTCGCGCAGGAGCTATGCCGCTCACTTCAGGCCGTGGTGCCCCTTGCCGTGCTCGAAGCCGCCCTTGTGGGCACCCTCGTGGAAGACCGGGTTGCCATCGATGACGGCCGCGTCAAACGAGTATCCGGCGAACCAGCCCTTGTGATGGTGGTGCTTCCCACCGGCGAGGGCGGCACTCGCCCCACCCAGGACGATGGTGGCGGCCAGGGCGCTGGCTGCGATCGCGGCGCGGATGCGCATGTCTGCTCCTCAGGAGTAACGAGGGGGGATATCGACCTTTTCAGGAATCACCCTGGCGAAAGCCGTTAAAACCTGCATTGCCACCAATCGCGTGAGCCGCCCCCGAGACCACCGCACCCCACCCCCGTCCGCACCGAACCTTCGCTCCGTCACCTCTCCTCGGATGGCGCGGAGTTGAGGGTCGGCGCGGGGGTCTCCGGGGCGCGCCCCGGAGGCAAGGACGACGCCGGTCGCAACCCGAGCGTCACCAGAATGACCGCAACGGCCAGGAATGCGGCGAGCACCGCGAAGCCGGTCAGGCTGCTCCCGGTGAGGTCGGTGAGCCAGCCCACCAGGTACGGGCCGGCGAAGCCGCCGAGGTTGCCGAGCGCGTTGATCAGGCCCATCGCCACCGCCACCACCTCGAAGCGGAGGAGTTGGCCGGGGATCGCCCAGAAGGGGCCGTAGGGCGCGTAGACCGCGGCGGCGGTGAGGCAGAGCAGCACCATGCGCGGCAGCGCACCGTGCACCGCCTGCCCCAGGAGGAGGGTGACGATGCCCACGACCAGGGGCAGGGCGACCGCCTGCCGCCGGCGGCCGGTGCGGTCGGACCAGGCCGCGTTGGCGATCATCACGGCCAGGGCGACGGCGAAGGGGATCGCGGTCAGCAGCCCGACCTCGGTGGCCGAGCCGTCGTGGGTGAGCTCCTTGATGACGGCCGGCAGCCACAGGCTGAAGCCGTAGAAGCCGGTGATCCAGAAGAAGTAGACGCCGATCAGGACCAGCACGGAGCGCTGGCGGACCGCGCCGAGGTAAGAGCCGCCGCCCGCAGGGGGTTTGGCGGCCTCGTCGGCGGCGAGCGCGCGCTCCAGGTGGGTGGCCTCCGCGCGGGAGATCCAACGGGCCCGCGCGGGACGGTCGGCGACCGCGAACCACCAGACCACCGCCCACAGCAGCGGCGGCACCCCTTGCAGGACGAGCACCCAGCGCCAACTCGCGTGGTCCAGCATCCAGCCGGACAGCGGCGCCATCAGCACCGACGACAGCGGCAGGCAGGCCATCCACAGGGCGTTGGCGCGGGCCCGCTCGCGCAGCGGGAACCACGAGGCGAGGAGGATCAGCACGGCCGGCCAGACGCCGCCCTCGAAGAAGCCCAGCACGAACCGCGCGGCGTAGAACTGGGCCCGGGTCTGCACCAGTCCGGAGAGCATCGCGGACAGGCCCCAGGCGACCATGAGGATCAGGACGGTCTTCCGGGCGCTCCACCGCTGGGCGAGCACCGCCGCCGGGATCTGCAGGAAGACGTAGCCGACGAAGAAGATGCCGCCGGCCAGACCCTTGTCGGCGTTGGAGAGGTCCAGGTCGCCGTGCAGGTACGGGAGGACGACGGAGACGTTGTTCCGGTCCAGGTACGCCAGCATGTACATGAGGGCGGCGACCGGGATGACATAGACCCAGCGCTTGGCCGGGGGCGCGGCGCCGCCCGTGGCGTCGCCGGCCCGGGGAGCGTCGGTCATCGGGCGGCTGCCGTCCCGTAGGCGGCGCGGATCCGGTCCGTGTGGCGGCTGAGGTCGGCGGCGGCGCGGAAGGCGGCCGTCATGGTCGCGTGCGAGGCCCGCCCACTGCCGGCGAGGTCGAAGGCGGTGCCGTGGTCCACGGACGTCCGCAGGATCGGCAGGCCGACGGTGACGGACACCGTGCCGGCGAAGTCCACGGTCTTGGCGGGGATGTGGCCCTGGTCGTGGAAGTGCGACAGCACCCCGTCGAAGCGGCCTTCGAGGCCCTGGTGGAAGACCGAGTCGGCGGGGACCGGCCCGGTCACGTCCAGGCCCTCGGCCGCCGCCCGGGCCACCGCCGGGCCGAGCACGGTGACCTCCTCGTCGCCGAAGTGCCCGCCCTCGCCGCCGTGCGGATTGACGGCGGCGACCGCGAGCCGGGGCCGGTCGTGGCCGAAGACCCGCAGCGCGGTGACCGCGTGCCGGATGCTCGCGCCGACCCGTTCCTCGGTGAGCTGGTCCAGGGCCTTGCGGAGCGCGAGGTGGCGGGTGGTGAAGAAGATCTTCAGGCCGCGGACCACGAACATGGTGTCCACCCGGGCGGCGCCGGTCAGTTCGCCGAGCATCTCGGTGTGTCCCAGGTGCCGCGAACCGGCCGCCCAGATGGCCTCCTTGTTGATCGGGGCGGTGACGACGGCGTCCACCTCGCCGGCCAGCGCGGCCCGGGTCGCCGCCTCGATCGCGGCCACGGCGGAGCGGCCGGCGACCGCGTCGACCCGCCCCCAGGGCAGGTCCGCGGGGGCGATGCCCAGGTCCAGCACGTCGATGGTGCCGGGCTCGAACCGCGCCTCGCCGGGCGCGCCGACCGGGTTGACCCGGACGTCGAGCCCACAGACCTCGACGGCGCGGCGCAGCACGGCGGCGTCGCCGACCGCCAGCCCGCGCCCGAGCCCGGCGCTCGCCGGATCGGCGAGGGTGCGCGCGGTGATCTCCGGACCGATGCCGACCGGATCGCCCAACGTGACGGCGAGTAGGGGACGTTGACGGTCCTTCGGCTCCTGACGGTCCGCCGTGTCTGCTGTGGTCATCTGTCGCCTTTCCGGGGTGGGCGCGCGGGGGGCGCGGTGCGGGTGCCGGCCGCGCGGAGGTGTTCCAGGCAGTCGCGGGCCGCGTCCGGCCCGCCGATCAGCCCGCCCTTCGTGGCGAAGGGCAGTCCGTCGTGGGCGCCGCCGACCAGGTGTCCGGCGACGGCCAGCGGCAGCACCTCGCGGTCGATGGCGAAGCCGTCGGCGCCCAGCGCGGCGGTGACCGCGGCGGCGACATCGCCGCCCGAGGCGTAGAGTCCGCCGGGGCGCAGCTCGGCCACCGCGCGCCGGGCGACCTCGGCCAGGCAGCGCAGCAGGCCCGCGGCGCTCTCCGGATCGGGTGCCGCCTTTGCCGAACTGCGGTCAGTGGACAGCACGTTGACACCGAGAACGGTCGCGCCCTCCGCGGCCGCTGCGCGCAACCCGACCAACGCCCGCCCGGCGTCGGGGTGTTCCGGATCGAGTCCGACCCATCGCACGTCAAGAGTCGCCTCGGCACGGGCGAGTTGGTCGCGGGTGCGGTCGGTGACGCTGCCGACGACGGCGAGCACCCGCACCGGGGCCGCCGCGGGGCGGATGCCGAGCGCGTCGGCGAGGGCGGCGCCGAACGGCCCGGAGTCCAGGGCGAGCCAGCGGATGCCGTCCGCGGTGGCGAGGGACGCGGCGGCCCGGGCGACCGTCCCCAGGTGGGCGTTCTCGGTGGCGTCGCAGACCACCACCTCGGCCCGGCTCGCCCGGAGCGCCGCGGCCACCGCGTCGGTACCGCGCTCCACGACATCCAACGGCAGCTCGTCCAGGGTGCGTCGGCTCTGCCCGCCGAGGATGGCGGTGACCCGGGAGTGCCGTACCGGGTCGAAGGGGTCGCGGGCCACCGCCGTGCGGGTCAGCGGCACCCCGTCGACGAGGTGCAGCCCGCCGACCGTGGTGCGGCCGGCGTCCGGGAAGGCGGGGACGGCCAGGGTGCGCAGCGTCGCGGTGGGGGTGCGGGTCGCCAACGCGTCGGCGACCGCGTCGAGTTCACTGCCGGGGTTACCGCGCAGCGTGGTGTCCACCCGCTTGACGACCAGGGCCGGCTCCTCGGCGGCGCAGGCGCGCTCGACGGCGGCCCGGACGGCGGCGTAGGCGCGGGCGGCGGGCCAGTGCCGGGAGGCGGTGTTGACGACGAGGACGTCCACCAGCGGGGCGTAGTGGGCCGCCCGGGCGGGGTCGCCGACGGTGACGGCCCGCAGTCCGCGCCGGGCGTAGCGGGCGCCGGTGGCGTTGCTGCCGGTCAGGTCGTCGCCGATCACGAGTACCTGGGCCATGGGCTCCCCTCCCGCCGCCAGCACCACAATGACCGGACCGCGCGGACGAGTTGCGCGATACACGCACCGAGGGTGGCGGCGGCCAGGAGGACCTGTCAAGGGGCGTGCGCCGCCGAGGGCTACGGCTCCCGGTGGTCGGGCCGCTGCGCCGCATCCGGGCGCCCCGCGGCGTCCGGCCGCTCCGCGCACGACAGCACCCGCCAGCCCGCGGCCTCGTACGCCGCCAGCCGCCGCTCGCCCCCCGCACCGTCGCCGCCGTCCCGATCTCCCCCCGCCCCCGAGATCAGTCCCGTCCCCTGCGGCATCTCCGCCCAGTACGGGAACCCTCCTCCCCCGCCCAGCTTGGAGCCGTCGGCGAGCACCCAGGCGGCCCGCGCGCACTGCGCCATGGTCTCCTTCAGCGCCGCCTGTTCGGCGTCCGGGCAGTTGACCCCGCGCCGCGGGTCCAGGCCGTCCACGCCGAGGAAGGCGAGGTCCGGGGTGAGCCGGCGGAGCGCCTGGTCGGTGCGGATGCCCAGCAGCGACTCGTTGGGCCGCCGCAGCCGGCCGCCGAGCACCACCACCTCCACCTCCGCGTCGGCCAACTCCACCAGTGTGGACAGCCCGTTGGTGACGACGGTGAGGTCGCCGCGGGCGCGCAGCTCGTGCGCCAGCCGGGCCGCCGTGGTGCCCGCGTCCAACAGGACCACGTCGCCGCTGCGGACCAGGCCGGCGGCCGCCCGGGCGATGGCGGCCTTCTCGGTGCGGTGCTCCCGGGCCTTGTCGTGCCAGGACCGCTCGACGGCCCGGTGGTCGAGCGCGCCGCCGTACGTCCGGGTGATCCGGCCGCCCTCGGCGAGCGCCGCCAGGTCGCGGCGGACGGTGGACAGCGAGACCCCGAAGGCGGCGGCGAGGTCGTGCACGCTGCCGTCGCCCGCGCCGAGCAACTCCACCATCCGCTCCCGCCGGCGCCGGGTGGCCGGACGCTCCCCACCGGTCATGTGACTGCGCCCCTCCCCGCCCGAAGGCCGACGCTCCCCAACTGGCCTCCCTACGCGCCGAGTTGCGCGCACCGCGCAACTGGAGGTTAGCAGCCGCCCCGCCCGCCGGTCAGTGCCCGGGGTCGCCGGTCGCCACCGGGACCCGGGCCGGGTCCGGCAGCGCCTGCTCGGTCCAGATCACCTTGCCGTCGCCGGTGTAACGGGTGCCCCACCGCTCGGCGAGCTGCGCGATCAGGAACAGCCCCCGGCCGCCCTCGTCGGTGGTGGCGGCGTACCGCAGGTGCGGCGAGGTGCTGCTGCGGTCGGCCACCTCGCAGACCAGCGAACGGTCGTGGATCAGCCGGACGCGGATCGGGCCGCTGGCGTACCGGATGGCGTTGGTGACCAGCTCGCTGAGGATCAGCTCGGTGGTGAACGCCTCGTCGTCCAGCCCCCATTCGGCCAGTTTGCGGACCGCGGCGGCGCGGACCTGGGCGACCGCGGACGGGTCGGCGGGGACGTCCCAGTCGGCGATCCGGGCCGCGTCCAGCCGCCGGGTGCGGGCGATCAGCAGGGCGATGTCGTCGGCCGGGCGATCCGGCAGCAGCGCGCCGAGCGCCGCCTCGCACATCGCCTGCGGGGTGCGGCCGGGGCCGGAGCCGAGGGTGCGGCGCAGCAGTGCCATGCCCGCGTCGATGTCGCGGCCGCGGTCCTCGACCAGCCCGTCGGTGTAGAGCACCAGGCCGCTGCCCTCCGGAAGGTCCAACCGGCAGGTGTCGAAGGGCATTCCGCCGAGCCCGAGCGGCGGGCCGCCGGGCACCTCCAGGAACTCCGCGCCGCCGTCCGGCCGCACCAGCAGCGGTTGGACGTGCCCGGCACGGGCCATCGTGCAGACGCCGGCGGTCGGGTCGTAGATGGCGTAGAGGCAGGTGGCACCGGTGATCGGGGACTTGGGGCCCTCGCCGGTCCCGTCCGTGCCCTCGTCCTGGTCGATGCGGGTCACCAACTCGTTGAGGTGCCACAGGAGTTCGTCGGGCGGGACGTCGAGGTTGGCGAAGTTGTGGACGGCGGTGCGCAGCCGACCCATGGTGGCGGCGGCGTGCAGGCCGTGGCCGACGACGTCGCCGACGACCAGGGCGACCCGGGCGCCGGGCAGCGGGATGATGTCGAACCAGTCGCCGCCGACGCCACCCAGCCCGCCGAGCCCGGCCTGCGCCGGCAGATAGCGGAACGCGGCGTCCACGGCGCTCTGTTCGGGCAGCGCGCGGGGCAACAGGCTGCGCTGGAGGGTGACCGCCATGGTGTGCTCGCGGGTGTAGCGGCGGGCGTTGTCGATGCTCACCGCGGCGCGGGCGACCAGCTCCTCGGCCAGCGAGAGGTCCTCCTCGTCGAACGGCTCGGGGGTGCGTGAGCGCCAGAACAGCGCCGCGCCCAGGATGACGCCGCGGGCCCGCAGCGGGACCGCGATCAGCGAGTGGATGCCGTGCGCGACGATCCGCCGGGCCCGCTCGGGGTCCTGCCGCTGCCAGCCGGAGACCTCCGAGAAGGCGGCCAGGTCGGGCTCCAGGACCGGCTCGCCGACCGGCAGCCGGACCCCGAGCGCGGTGGTCGGCGCGAACCGGACGGGCTCGCCGACCGGGTAGAGCGACCCGTCGGGCACCTCGCCGCCGACGGCCGTGCGGCGCATCGCCACGGCCGGCCCGGCGGCCCCCGGCTCCTCGCCCTTGAGGACGGACTCGGCCAGGTCGACGGTGACGATGTCGCCGAACCGCGCGGCGCCGAACCGGGCCAACTCCTCGCAGGTGCGCACCACGTCGAGGGTGGTACCGATCTCGGTGCCGGCGTCGTAGAGCAGCCGCAGCCGGCCGCGGGCGAGGTCGGCGCGGCCGGTCAGGGCCCGCAGTTCGGTGGTGTCGCGCAGGGTGGTGACGCTGCTGGGCAGGCCGCCGGCGTCGCCGGTGGAGCGCTGGTTGACCGCGAGCAGCCGGTCGCCGACCGGGTGCACCTCGTCGGTGACGACCCGGCCGGACTCCAACAGCGCCGCGGTGGCCGGGTCCAGGCCCAGCTCGGCGACCTGGCGGCCCTCCACGTCGGGCGGGAGGTCGAGCAGCCGCCGGGCCTCGTCGTTGGCGAGCACCAGCCGCCCGTCGCCGCGGACGATGAGCACGCCCTCGCGGACCGCGTGCAGCACCGCGTCGTGGTGCTCGTACATGCGGGTCATCTCCTGCGGCCCCAACCCGTGGGTCTGGCGCCGCAGCCGCCGGCTGACCAGGGCGGTGCCGCCGGTGGTGAGCAGCAGCACGCCGGCCGCGGAGCCGAACAGCAGCGGGAACTGGTCGTCGGCGACGCCGCTCACCTTGCTGAGGGTGACGCCCGCGGAGACCAGGCCGACGACCTTGCCGTCGTGTCCGACGACGGGCACCACGGCCTGCACGAGCGGCCCGATGGTGCCGGTGGTCTCCTCGGTGACCACATGGCCGGCCAGCGCGGGCCCGAGCGTGCCGACGAACTTCTTGCCGATGCGGTTGGTCATCGGGTGGGTGTAGCGGATGCCGTGGGTGTTCATCACTACCAGGAAGTCCACGTCGGAGCCCTTGCGGACGGTCTCGGCGCGGGGCTGGAGGACGGCGGTGGGGTCGGGGCTCTTGAGGGCCGCTTCCATGCCGGGGGCGTTCGCGAAGCCCTGGGCCACCGCGACCGAGCGGTTCCGGGCCTCCCGTTCGGAGTCGGTCCCGGACTGCAGCACCAGGGCCGCGATGGCAGCGGCGACGAGCAGGACCACGATCGCCACCTGCAGGAGAAAGACCTGGCCAGCGACAGTTCGCATCCTCAGAACCGAACGCGGGCGGCCGTAGCGTCCGGCCATGTCCTCTTTCTACACCTCCCCCCTACGGTGGGCGAGCCGCTGCCGCGCAGCGCAGCGACCCGGAGAACCTGCGCACACCAGCGTCAGTAAAACCTCTCGGTAGGTTTTCCCTCTACGGGCGTGCGCTCCCCTGTCGGGTATGTGTAACTCTTCCCACAGGCCCGGACGGTTGCGCACCGGCCGACGATCTGCGGGGCAGTCCCGGCGCCGCGGACAATGCGCCAGGTCAGCGGGGATTACTCGGGAGTCGGGCCGGGCGCGGGGACGTCCGGCGGGCGCCGGGGGCCGCTCCAAGGGCCGCGGGGCGCGTATGAGACGTTCGTGGGCATGCATGTTGCAGCAGAGGAGATCCGTGCCCGGGCGGCCGAGCTCATCGACCACCATGCGCGCGGAGCGTGGCGGCCGAACGACGCCGACCAGCGGACCGCCGTCGCGCTGTTCCGCCATCTGGAGACGGGGCTGCCGCTCAGCGGCGAGCAGATCCGCTCCGCCCTCGCGCCCCCGGAGCCCGCGGCGCCGGTGAGCGCGGAACTGCTGGCGCTGCTGCGGGACACCGCCGGTCTGCTGGACGACACGGGCGTGGCCGACGGCCCCGCCGGGCGGGACGCCGTCGACCACGTGTGCCTGCTGTTGGACGCGCTCGCGCTGGCGCGACCGGGCGCCGGCCGCTGAGGGCGGGCGGTCAGGTCCGGGCCGGCTCGGCGGCCGCGGCCAGTTCGTCCTCGGGGACCGAGATGACCCAGTGGCTTTCTTGCCGTGGGCGGAGGTAGAGCGCCCAGTAGAGGGCGGCCACCGCGATCAGCCCGCCGGTGATCAGCAGGCTGCTGACGCTCTGCTGGCACAGCACCCAGACCAGGACGAGGACGAGCAGCGCGGGGACCACCGGCCACAGCGGCATCCGCCAGGCGAGCCGGTGTTTGTGGTCGCCGCGGCGGGAGACCAGGGCGCCCAGCGCGACGAAGACGTACATGCCGGCGACGGCGACGCCGGTCACCTCGTTGAGGGTGTCGAGGGTGGCGAAGCACAGCGCGGCGCCGGGGACGCCGACCGCGAGGGTGGCCGCCCAGGGGGAGCCGAAGCGCTTGCCGACGTGCGAGAAGATCCGGTTGACCGGGTTCGGCCAGGCGCCGTCGCGGGCCGAGGAGAAGACCACCCGGGAGTTCTGGATCACCATCACGATGGCCGCGTTGATGATGGCCAGGGCGATGCAGAGGCTGACGAAGGTGCCGACGGCGGAGTTGCTCCAGCCCTGCACCATGCCGGCGACGTCACCGGCGGCGAGCGTCTTGAGGTCGGGGGCGCCGAGGGTGATGGCGACGACCGGGACGAGGACGACGGCGGCGCCGATGGCGAGCGTCCACAGCACGGTGCGGGAGACGTTGCGCCGCGGGTTCTCCATCTCCTCGGCCAGGTACACCGCGGTGGAGAAGCCCTGGAGGATGAAGAGCGCGGTGGCGAGCCCGGCCACGATCAGCCCACCGGTGACCGCGGTGCTGGTGCCGTGTCCGGCGTCCATGACGGGGTGGACGAGGGTGGCCGCGGACCGCTGGCTGTGGCTGAAGCCGAGGAACGCCACGACGGCCGCGGCGATCACCTCAAGTACCAGGAAGATGCCGGTGATCCAGGCGTTGGCGCGCAGGTCGAGCAGGCCCATGGCGGTCGCCAGCAGCATCACCGCGGAGGCGGTCGTCTGCTTGTCCAGGTGGACGACGGGGGCGAGGTAGTCGGCGGTCCCCAGCGCGATGATCGGCGGCACGATCATGACGACGATCAGCGAGAGCACGAAGACCAGCCAGCCCGCGAGCCGCCCCATCAGGGTGCCGACCATGGCGTACTCGCCGCCGGAACTCGGTATGAGGGTGCCGAGTTCGGAGTAGGCGAAGGCGACGCCCACGCACAGCACCGCCGCGATGGCAATGGTCAGTGCCGTGCCGGTGCCCAGGGTGGCGAACGAGTCCGGGACGATGACGAAGAGCGAGGACGCGGGGGTCAGACAGGACAGGGTGAGCAGGGTGCCGCCGACCACACCGATCGACCGGGTGAGTTTGGGGCCGTCCGTAGATGTCGCGGTCCGGGCCTTCGGTGCCGGGGCGGCGGTGGCAACTGGCCTGGTGGGCATATCGGTCATCCGGGTCCCATCGGTGCTGGCGGGCAGGGAGCGGGCGGCACGCGGGGAAGGTGCCGGTGAGCGGTCGCACCAGATGCACTGCGGGGGCCGCTTCGGTGACCGGAATACAACCCCCGCAGGACCCTCCCGTCAAGAGTTCATTAAGGCTTGATGGCAACGAAATCCGCAGCCAACAGCACCACAAACTCGCTTATCCACGCCACAAAGTCGCCATCCACGCGGATTCCGTGGACGATTGACGCACTGCGGATTCTTCGGCGGACGGCCCCACTACTTTCGCCGCCGCCACCCTCCCGGGCGGGAAAATCAGCCGCCGCCCTGGATCCGGGCGATCAACAGCGCCACGTCGTCATGGTCGTTGCCGTGCCGCAGTTCGCCCAGGAGCCGGTCGCAGAGCGCCTCCAGGGGCCGCTCGGGCTCGGCGAGCAGGTCGAGCAGCCGGTCCAGTCGGGCGTCGATGGCCTGGTCGCGGGTCTCGATCAAACCGTCGGTGTAGAGCACCAGTTGATCGCCGGCGCGCAACGGCACGGTGGTCTGCTCGAACGTCACCTCGCCGACGCCACCCACGCCGAGCGGGGCGCCCGTGGGCAGGTCCAGGAGCTCCGGCGCCCGGCCCGGGCGCACCACGACCGGCGGGAGGTGGCCGGCGATGGCGATCACGCACTCCTCGCGGTGCGGGTCGTGGACGGCGTAGAGACAGGTCGCGAAGGCCGGGTCGAGCCCGCCGGCGATGTGGTCGAGGTGGTTGAGCAGCTCGGCGGGCGCCAGGTCGAGGTCGGCCAGCGCGCGGGTCGTGGTGCGCAACTGCCCCATGGTGGCGGCCGCGTTGATGCCGCTGCCCATGACGTCGCCGACGACCAGCGCGGTCTTGTCGCCGGCGAGCGGGATGACGTCGTACCAGTCGCCGCCGACCTCGCTGGCCGCCTGGGCGGGCTGGTAGCGGTAGGCGATGTCCATCGTGGTGGGCTGCGGCGGCCGGTGGTTCATCAGGTGCCGCTGGAGGGTGAGCGCGGTGCGCCGTTCGCTCTGGTAGGAACGGGCGTTGTCGATGCAGACCGCCGCCCGGGCGGCCAGCTCGACGGCGAGCACCGCATCGTCCTCGTCGAACGGCACCGGGTTGTCCGTCCGGTAGAGCGACAGCGCGCCCAACACCTCGCCGCGGGCGATCAGCGGCACCGCCAGGTAGGAGTGCAGCCCGGCCTCCCGCAGCAGTTCGGCGCCCTGCCCGTCGGCGGCGATGTGCCGCCGCTCCTCCGGGCCCACCTCGGCGACCAGCACCGGGCGGGCCTCGGTGACGCAGCGGGTGATCAACCGCTCGGTCTCGTACGCGGCGAGCGCCCCGGTGGGGTCGGCGGCCCGGACGGCGGGCGTCTCGCCGGCCGCCGCGACCGCCAGCGCCCGGAAACGGGCCGGGGCGCCGCGGGTGAGCGCGGCGGGCCGGCCGCCGTCCAGGACGGCGTCGAGGACGTCGACGGCGGCCAGATCGGCGAGCTCCGGCACGATGACATCGGCCAACTCCTGGGCGGTCTGGCCCACATCGAGGGTGGTGCCGACGGACGCCGAGGCGTCCGCGATGAGCGCCAGCCGCCGTCGCGCGCGGGCCGCCTCGGTGGCCGCCCGGTGCTGCTCGGTGACGTCCACGACCGAGGTCGCCACGCCCAGGACCCGCCCGTTGGCGTCCTCCAGCCGGTAGTACGAGACCGACCAGGCCAGGTCCGCTTCGGGGTGGTCGGCGGTGGGGCCGACGGAGAAGTCGTCCAGCAGCGGCCGGCCGGTGGCCAGCACCTCGCGCATCCGCTCCTCGATCGCGTCGGTCTCCAGGAACGACAGCACCTCCCTCACGTGCCGCCCGATGTGCTGCTCGGCGGGCAGCTCGTTGATCCGCTCCAGCGCCGGGTTGACCATGACGAAGCGGAGATCGGTGTCGAGCACCGCCAGCCCGATCGGCGACTGGGCCACCAGCCGCACCGACAGCGCCAGGTCCCGCTCGACCTCGCGCAGCACCGACTGGTCGGTGGCGATGCCCAGGGCGTAGGAGGCACCGTGCTCGTCCTGGAGGCGCATGTTGCGGAACTCGACGAGCCGGGTGCTGCCGTCCCTGTGCCGGACGGGGAAGACCCCGGCCCAGCTCTCGCCGCTGGCCATCACCCCGGCGAACAGGCGCATCACCAGATCGACGTGCTCGGGGTTGACCAGCAGCCGGACGGCGGACCGGCCGAGGGCCTCCTGCGCGCTCCATCCGAAGAGCTTCTCGGCCTGCGGGCTCCACAGCGCGATCCGGCCTTTTGCGTCGAGCATGACGGCGGCCACACCCAGGAGGTCCAGCAGCCCACCGGGCTGGCTCGGCCCGGCCCCGGCCTGGGCGACAGCGTCAGGGGACGCGTCGGTCGCACCCATCCAGGCACTCCTTCCGCCGGCCTGCCAGGCCGACAGCCGTGGCGCTCCGTGCACGGCCGGCCCTGCCGTGCTGCCGCTGCCCTCCATCATCCCTCCACACCGGACGAACCCGCAGGCAGAGCGCGGCCCACCAGGGCGGGGACCGAACCGGATGGAGCATTATGCGCCGCGCTCCCCCGGCGGGGCGACCGGGTTGGCGATATTGATCCACTGCCGGTTGGCCGGACAACGCCCCCTGAGGGGCTCCCGAGTTGGAGATGTCGATCTCTTGGGTCTACCCTGAGATTAGTTGCTGGAGGCAACCAATATTCGCTAGTCGCGCCCCGGCGCACCGCACGCGCCGCCGGGGTCAGGAGGAAGCCCCCGATGCCCATATCCGACCGCTCGTTCCGCATATACGTGGAGGAGAACCTCGATGCCCTTAACCGCGACCCGGACAGCGAGGTCCTGGTCCACCAGGGCCGCCGGGTCACCGCCGGCGAGTTCCGCTCCCTGGTCCTGCGCATGGCCCGCGCCCTGCGCGACCGCGGCGTCGGCCGCGACACCACCGTCACCCTGCTGAGCGGCAACCTCCCCGAGACGATCGCCGCCCGCTACGCCGCCAACCTCGCCGGCGCCCGGATCAACCACCTCTACAACAAGCTCTCCGCCGACTCCCAGGCCGCGATCGTCCGCGACGTCGAGACCCGCGCGCTGATCGTCGACCCGCGCCTCGCCGAACGGGCCGCGGAACTGGTCGAGTTGGCGCCCGTCCCGGACGTGCTGGTGCTCGGCCCGGCCAAGTTGGGCACGGACCTGCTGGAGCTGGCCGCCGGTCAGAGCGACGAGCCGCTCGCCGCCGCGTCGCGCCCCGACGACATCTGCACCATCCGCCACACCGGCGGCACCACCGGCCACCCCAAGGGCATCTGCACCACCTTCGAGCAGGCGCGCTGGTTCAGCGGCGCCCTCCCGGACTTCGAGGGCGTCAAGCACCGTCAGTTGGTGTGCACCACCCTCGCCCACGGAGCCGGCTACATGGCTGACACCGTCCTGCACTCCGGCGGCACCGTCGTCCTCCTCGACGACTTCGACGCCGGGGAGGCGCTGGCCACCATCGAGCGCGAGCGGATCACCTCGATGTTCCTGCTGCCGCCGCTGCTCTACCAGTTGATGGACCACCCCGACCGCCCGGCGACCGACACCTCCAGCCTCCGCACGGTCACCTACGGCGGCTGCCAGGCGTCCCCGGCCCGACTGGCCGACGCGGTACGGACGTTCGGCCCGGTGCTGGTGCAGGGCTACGGCCAGAACGAGGCCGGCGGCGTCAGCGTGCTCAGCGCGGAGGACCACGACCCCGAGCGCCCCGACCGGCTGCGCTCGGCCGGCAAGGTGCTCGACGACGTCGAGGTGGTGATCCGGGACGAGTCCGGCCGCGATCTGCCGCCCGGCGAGCACGGCGAGGTCTGCGTCCGCTCCACCATGATCATGCAGGGTTACTGGAAGCAGCCCGAGCTGACCGCCGAGGTCCTCCGGGACGGCTGGCTGCACACCGGCGACGTCGGATTCCTGGACGACGAGGGCTACTTGACCCTCGTCGACCGGATCAAGGACATGATCGTCGTGGTCGGCGGCCACGTCTACACCACCGAGCTGGAGGACCTCCTCAACTCCCACCCGGAGGTGCTCCAGAGCGCCGTCTACGGCGTCCGCGACGCCGACCGGATGGAGCGGGTGCACGCGACGGTGGTCCGCACCCCCGGCAGCGACCTCGACGCCGAGCGGCTGTGCGCCATGGTGCGCGAGGCCCGCGGCGCGATGTACGAGCCGGCGCGGATCACCTTCGTCGACGCGCTGCCGCTCACCGACGTGGGCAAGCCGGACAAGAAGGAACTCCGGCGCCGCGCCGAGGAGTCGGGCGCCGCGGTCTGACCCCGGCCCGCCGGTCCGCGGCGCCGGACCGGCAGCGGCGGGCCGCCGCAGTTGCTCAACTGCGGCGGCCCGCCGGGCTACTTCCGGTCAGAACCAGAAGCCGAAGATGTGGCGGAGGATGTGTCCCAGGCGGAACAGCAGGAAACGGCGCTCCTCGCCCCGCCTGCCCTCACGGCCCTTATGGCCCTCGCGCCCCTCGTGACCGAAGCGGAAGTGGTGGTGCCGGCACTCGTGGTGACGGTGGTTGCGGCCGTGATTGCCGCCACGCCCGTGGTCGCCGCTCGCCACGACGCTCTGGCTCTGGGGGGCGGCCGAGGCCATACCAGCGGCCGGAACAACGGTTGCGGCGGTGAGGGCCGCGGCGGCCAGGGAACGGCCTATGAACTTACGCATTGCGTTTCTCCTGGTTGGCAGGAAATCGGACACGTGATGGGTACCTCGCACCGTCCGTTTCCGCGCAGACACGGCGCGCGTCCACTCCAACGGCCCCCGCAATTGCTCCGAACGCCACACTCCCGGGCACCGAAGGGCGGCCGGACGGGACCGCGGGCGACGGGCCTTCTAGTGCTTGCGGGCTCGGCTCGGCTGCACCCTGGCCGGTTCGCCCGGCATCTTCGGGTGGTCCGGCGGATACGGCAGGTCGCCCAGGCCCTCGTCGGCTGCGTACCGGTCGGCCAGCTCCAGTAGCGGCTCCAGACCGAAGGCGTGCTCGGCCATGTCCGCGTGCACGTCGCCGAGTTCGGCGTACCGGGGCGGGACGGTCCGCAGGTCGAAGTCCTCGGGCTCGGCGGCGGACAGCTCCTCCCAGCGCAGCGGCGTGGAGACCGTCGCCCGCGGGCGGGCGCGCAGCGAGTAGGGCGAGGCGATGGTGCGGTCGCGGGCCATCTGGTTGTAGTCCACGAACACCTTGCTGCCGCGCTCCTCCTTCCACCAGGCGGCGGTCACCCGCTGCGGAAGCCGCCGTTCCAGCGTCCGGGCCACGGCGATCGCGGCCCGCCTGACCTCGGTGAACGTCCAGTGGGGGCGGATCGGCACATAGACGTGCACCCCACGGCCGCCGGAGGTCTTGGGCCAGCCGCGCAGCCCGTGCTCGGTCAGCAGCGCGCGCAGCTCGTGGGCGACCGCGACGGCGTCGGCGAAGCCGGTGCCGGGCTGCGGGTCGAGGTCGATCCGCAGCTCGTCGGGGTGCTCGGTGTCCGTGCGGCGGACCGGCCAGGGGTGGAACGTCAGGCACCCCAGGTTGGCGGCCCAGATCACGGCGGCGGGCTCGCCGGGGCAGATCTCGTCCGCGAACCGCCCGCTCGGGAAGGTGATGCGGGCGGTGGGCAGCCAGTCCGGCAGCCCCTTGGGCGCCCGCTTCTGGTAGAAGTGAGGACTTTTTACCCTTTCCGCAGGTCAGGGACCTAACGGACACTTGGGGGCCAGCATCCCGTCAGCATCAGCAATCCCGGAGTCACCAGCACCATGGCCAGCAAGACCCTCGCCCGGGGCATGGGCACCTTCTTCAAGGACTGCGAGCACCCTGAGTCCCGGTGGTCCAAGTGTCCCCATGCCTACAAGATCCGGTACCGCAACGCTGCCGGGAAGCAGACGGAGGAGTCTGGGTTCGCCACCCAGACGCTTGCCATCGAGCGGCTGACGGAGATCTACAAGCAAAAGAAGTCCACACCGGCCACCAAGCTGGAACGCATCCAACGGTACGGCCAGATGCGCTTTGAAGACTTCGCAAATGATCACCTCCAGCGTCAGCGCGACCTCAGCGACTACACATCCGGACAGGTACAGCATCTTCTCGATACACATCTGTACCCGGAGCTAGGTTCCCGAAGGATGAACTCCTTCGACTCGACGGTGGTCGAGGGATTCATTCGGGCTATGGAACGCGCCGGTGTCGGTGTGGCCACTCAGCGCAACGCTTACATACGACTGAAGGCCGCGCTACTCGACGCACACAAGATGGGGATCTTGGAGGAGAACCCCTGTGAGGGCGTCGTCTCCCCCGACTACCGACCCAAGCGCATAGTCATCCCTTCTCCGGAACTGGTCAGTGAGATACATAGCCTCAATGGGGACGCCTTCTCGCTCTTCGTCGATATGATGGGCGGCTGTGGTCTGCGAAACGCTGAAGCACTCGCCGTAAACATAAACAACATTGTTGCAGATGATGTTTACCGGGTGACTGAGCAGCTACACAGAAAGACAAACAAGCTATCTCCACTTAAACACCGTAAGCCTGGAGAGTTTCGAGAAACGCCACTCCCCCTGTACGTGAAGAAGGCTATCTTGGCGTACGCGGAAAAGCATGGGACGACCGAAGACGGTTACCTTATGCGGGTCCGTGAGGGCAGCGACAAGCTACTAACGATCACTGCAATCCAAAACCAGTGGTCTCGCCACAAGCACGAACTTAAGCAGGAACTTCCGGAAGGCTTCACTCTCTACGCACTGCGGCATTGGTTTGCATCTCGCTGCCTCACTAGAGGCATTCCGATCACTGATGTTGCCACCTGGATGGGTCACCGAAACATCAACGTCACGTTCCAGACCTACAGCCATCTGATGCCGGGCTCCATCGGCCGCGCCGCGAAGATCCTTGATGAGGGAATCGACTTGGCCGCCTAGGAAACACAAAAAGCCCCCTCGATAGAATGATTCAATCATTCCGTCAAGGGGGCTTTGCACTGCCTGCTAGATCTTCTGTTGTTCGAGCCACTTCAGCACGTCGGTCTTCTTGTACTGGATCTTGGAGTTCTTCCCGGCGCCGAACTTGTATCCGCGAAGGCCGCACTTCGGGGCTTCTCGGTACACCCATACCAGGGACATGTTAAGGAAGGCTGCGGTCTGCTTCGCGTCCATCATGATGGATTCCATTACATCCACCCACTCAGGATCGCCGACCGGCACAGGCCACAGACGTAGGATTCGATGCCATCCCAGTCAATCCGATACAGCTCATCCAAGGACTCTTCTCGGCGACAGCCGTCACATGCATCAACTTCCAGCTCTTCAATGAGTCCCATGTCATGGTCTCGACTCACTTGATGATCCCCCTTCGCTTGAGATCGATTTCTGCTTGTTCTGGATGCGCCTGGTAGTAGGGATCATTGGCGGTAGCCGTCTTCAGGTCTTTGAAGTAGAGAGATCCCCAGGACCTTCCGCCTCTATCTGGGTCTGTGGGTATCTCTAGTCCCTTGATGGTCTCGGCCATGAGGTCCGCGGTTAGCTTCATAGCCTTGTCCCCATGCTCTTCAGGCACCGAGAACACGACTTCGTCATGGATTGGGAGTCGCATGTAGGGAGTAAGGCCGGATTCATGCATCCGAACCAGGGCCCGGCATGTGATGTCACGGGATCCGGACTGGATGAAGTAGTTGAGGGCGCTGTATGCGCGGTTTCGATCCACATAGAGGCGCCGACCGGAGGCCGTTTCGATGTGTCCGAAGCGCCTGGCCTGCTCTGTGAGCCGTTCAGCGAGCCTTTTGACCCCCGGATAGGTCTCCCAGAAGCCTTCGACGGCCTTCCTGGCGAGTTCTTCCGTGACGCCGGCCTGTTCGTGGACTGCCTTCCAGCCCCCGCCGAAGCAGACGCAAAAATTGGTGGTCTTCCCGGCCTTCCTGGGGACGCCGGCAGCGTCGGCGGTGATCTGGTGGAGGTCATCGCCGTTCTTGAAGGCCCGGAGCATGGTCTTGTCGCCGCTGTGGGCGGCCAGGAACCGCAGCTCCATGTTCGAGTAGTCCGTGCTGAGGGCTATGTGGCCTTCATCGGCGACGAAGCAGCGCCGAATCTCCCAGTCACCAGACGGGAGGGTCTGTGCTGGGACTCCCGTGATGCTTTGCCGGGCCGTACGTGCCTGGATGGAGTTGATTGCGGGGTGAACCCGACCTTCAGCGTCCCGCAGGTCCAGGAAGCTCCGCAGCCATGTCTGACGCTTCTTGCGGGCGCTCTTGGCCTTGTCGATGGCGCCGGCCAGGAGGCGAACCATGTCGGGGTACTCGGGTGCTCGAACCTTGTCGAGGAGTGCCCCGTCCACCTTGAGCTTCCCTGTCTTGGTCAGGGCAAATGCGGACAAATTAACACCGAGATCACGCAGCGCCTCGGCGCACTGGTCGGTGCTCCATGGGTTCTCGCAGCCAAGGTCACGTGCTACCTGGGTCCACTCGGCCTCTTGGGCCTCCAGCTCCCGAGCAAGGCCCTCCGTGTACTCCACGTCCAGGAGGAAGCCGCGGCGGCTCATGTACGAGCAGACCTCAGCCACCTTGTGCTCGAACGAGGTGAGCTTGCGGGCCGAGGCCGGCACGAGACGCTTGAGCTTGGCAGCGAGGCGGTACGCCAGGATCGGATCCAGGCCGGCGTAGGTCAGGTATCCGGGGTGGAAGGTATCGACTTCCTTCCAGACCTGGGCCTTCGTGGTCTTGAGGCTCTTGGCGATTTCCGCCATGGATCCCTTAACCCGGAGGGCTATGTCCGAGTCGATGTACTGGCCCGTGAGGGCTTCCAGGGAGTGACCAGGGCAGCCGTCCTTGACGCCGCGGGAGTCCACCAGGTGGGCGAGGATCTTCGTGTCGGTGACCTTGGGCCAGACCTCTTCCATGGCAAGATCGGTGCTGGCATCGAGCACCAGAAGGTCATAGGTGCCGTTCTGGAAGACGAGCTTGTGCACGTAGCGGATAGCACCCACGGCGGCGGCAAGAAGGGCCTCAGACAGCTCTACCGGTACTACGTAGGCTTCGGTGGCATTGCCGAACTGGACGAGCCGCAGACGGAAGTCGTCGGCCCACCAGTCGAGCCCGGTGGTCTCGGTATCGCAACCGAGGCCCTTCTTGTTTGCTTTGACCCAGGAGACGAACTCAGGGATATCAGCATCGGACTCCAGGACGTTGATGACGGCTACGTCTCCAGCGATCTTTCGAGCCAGACACATGCTTATCACTTTGGTTCGTCTCCCTTCAGCGGTACAGCTTCCAAGTTGCCGGGTAAATGTGTTAGGCGTCGCCGCCCATGGCGTGGGTCCAGAAGTCTGAGGCAAGCCCCTCGGCCAAGTCGTGACTCAGACCGGCCTCCAGGGCGGCCTTCTTGACTTCGCCGGCCTGCTTGATGGTGAGGATGGCGACTCGGGCCGCCTTGGCAAGGGCGTCGGCAGCAACCTGTTCGGTGACCTCTTCGGCGTCAACGACGCTGTTCAGGTACTCGGCGAACTCCTTGATGTCGTCCTCGCTGAAGCCGTCATCATTCTTCTTGAACATGTGTCTCCTTAGTACGGGCCATTGACGTTATCGAGGCCGCCATACACGTGATAGGCGTAGTTGGCGCAGGCGCACAGGTTCGCCACCGGGTCATAGACGTCCCAGGAGGTTCCTGCAACGTGGTATGCCTGAAAGGTCGAGTCGATCGCCTGGAGCAGTCCCTTGGACGGGTGGCCGGCTGCCGCATTGCTATCCGTCAGGTTGATAGCCCGCGGGTTTCCACTGGACTCACGCATGATGTTCCGATAGAAGCCGTTGTACGTCGGCGCCGGGATCCCATGCGCCTTGAGAGTGGCTTGAGCCTGACGTATCCACCCGTCGAGGTTGTTCGGGTAGCTCTGGACTATCGGCGCGTGCTGCGTCTTGAGCTGGACCCTGTGCCGCTGGTACAGACGATGCGGCGGCTTCGGCTTGGGCTTGCTCTTCCGCTTATGACCTTCGGCCTGCTGCTTGTCCGCCTGGTGGCTGATCGAGTGCTCCAGGTCGTGACCGGGGGCGGTAAAGGCCGCAAGGTGCGGCGAGCCCTCAACCTCGGGCTTCGGCTTGTGCGCCGGCAGCGCAGCAGCTACGGCAGCAGTGCCCAGCAGAGCGGTTGTTGCAGTGGTGGAGATGACCGTCTTACGGAAGGCGGTCCGCTGAGCACTGACCTGTACTCGGCGCTTACTCACTGATAGCCCCAAGCACAGAGGCGAGCTGGTGGTGGATCTCGCCGAGCTTGTTCAGGTGGTTGGGGTCGATGACGGTCGTCATGTCAGTGGTGTGGATCTCCTTGGCGAGAAGATCGTGGAGGAGCTTAACGGCCTCGGGGCTCAGCTTGCTGGTGATGGTGAAGTGCTTCTGGACATCGATGTTCATCATGAGGTTCCCTCTCGGTTGTTGATATTCATTGACCCCCCTGGCCATATGACCCGTGCTATTCCTGCGGAGCGGATGAGCTTTGTGCAGTCGCGGCACGGTGCGCGCGTTATGTAGATCGTGGCCCCCTGGCAATCAGCCCAGTTTGCGTACAGGAGGCAGTTAGCTTCCGCGTGCGTCTCTTCGCATGCCTCGTATCCGGAGCCTGAGGGTTGGTCGGAGTTGCAGCGTGAGCACTCTCCTGCCATGCAAGAGGGCCCGCCCGGCGGGGTGCCGTTGTATCCAGTTGATCGAATCCTCTTGTCGGCACCGACGAGTACTGCGCCGACCTGCGAGCGGTGACAGTCACCTCGCGCTGAGACTGCCTTAGCTATGCCGAGAAAGTAGCTTTGCCAGTCGAGACGTTGACTCACGGAGCTATCCGGCCGTGATGGTTGAAGAGTTCCTGTGTGATGGGGCAGACCTTCTTGAAGTCGTCTTCCATCTGGTGAGCAACCATCTCGATCTCATGGAGAGGGAAGGTGGGAACGGTGGTGTTCTCGTTGGTGGCTCGGAGACTCAGGAAGTTCATGAGGCTTCGGGCGTTCATGGTCACGTAGAACGAGGTGTAGAGGCCGAGAGGGAGGACGTTCCGGGCGACTTCTCGGGCAACTTCATGCTTGAGAAGGTGCTCGTAGGATCCCCAGGCTTCGGTAGCCATGCGCATGTGCTCGGCGCGAGTGGCCTGCATCTGCTTGTAGTCGCCTTGCCTAAAGGTGTAGGCGCCGGGCTTTCCTACCTGCCTGAGTGGACGCTCAACGGAGGGGACGTAGAAGACAGGCTCAAGAACCTTGTACCGACCCGAGACTTCGTTGTAGGAGGCGATGCGATGCCGGAAGAACTCTCGGGCCACGAAGATAGGGCACTCAATCTTGAACTGGAGCGTGACGGCCTCGAAGGGGCTGCCGTGCCGGTCCCGCATGAGCATGTTGAGAAGGCCGCGGTCCTTCTTGTCGTCGCCGGAGGTTCCGGAAGAGACTCGTGCGGCTCGGATGATGGAGTGGTCTCCGCCCATGGAGTCGATGAGTTCGACTGTCATGTCATGGCGGAAGGTGATCGCCGTCAAGGAATATCTCTTTCCAAGGGGGCGGGGGCTTTGAGGGCCCCCACCTTTAATACAGCTTACAAGTTGGCGAGCAAATGAAAAGTTAGACGAAGATCGGCTTCTCGTTGGAGTTCCGGTCAGTCGAGCACCACATCTTGTACGGCTTCCCGGAAGCCTTACCAACTCCCTCTCGGTAGACGAAGTGCGGGGGAACGTTGGCGGGTCGATCCGGCTGAGCAGACGAGGCGGGCTGCTTCATACCACCACCGCCACCGAACGCCTGCTTGGCGGGAGCCTGGTACTTGGCATGGAAGAACGAGGCGGACTTACCTGTGATCTCGATCAGTTCGGCAAGCTCAACCTTGAAGTCCCGCATGGCCTTGAGGGCGTCGGGGATGTCGGCGCCGTCGATGGTGATCCACGGAGCCTCGTAGCCGACACCCCCCTTGAGGGTGACTCGGACTCGATTGATATCCATGCAGTCTCGCGAAATGGAGTTCACAGGCGACTTCTCCTCGGTGGAGGCTTCGGGGGTAGCGATGGGGGCGTCTTCCCAGGGGGAAGAGGTGACGGCGAACGGGTCAGGCGCGGTCATGCGGGGACTCCCTTACTTCTTCTTCAAGAGTACAGCTTACAAGTTGGATGTCGCAAATTCAGATGGGGCATGCGCCCGACGCGCACTCCTCATCGAATCCAGACTCCACGGACTCACCGAGTTCAGACACGAGCTGGTTGTACTCGTCGCCTGTGATCGGCTCGTACGGGGCCTGGTCTCGGGACAGGGCGGGGAAGATGGTTGACCCCTTCAGATGCCCCAGGTGGCCGGACAGCACATTCATGAAGTCGTCCAGGCCGTACCGCTCAGGGTCGATGTTCACGGTATATGAGACGGCGTTGTCGGCCCAGTGCTCCTGATACATCTCCTGGAAGGCCAGCATCTCTTCGACGGCCAAGTCCTGCTGGGACACTACGAGTTGAGGGTAAGGCGCCTTGTCCATGAGGGGGTCCTTTGTCGGGATCTCCACGACAGACGTGTTGGCGGCGTACATGCAGGGCTCGACCTGGTGCCCCTTGGCCTTGTACTCCTCTACCTGCCGGCTCTCGTGGGGATCAACGTCCGAGAAGCGGATACGCCGGATGAAGTGCTTGGAGAAGGGTGCATGGATGCCTTCTCCCGAGACTCCACAGAGCTTACTGATAGAGCCGGTAGGGGCAATGGTGGTCATCTTCACCGGCATCGGGATACGAAGCTCGTGGCAGTACGCCTTAGCGGACTTCTCCACCTCTTCCTTCAGGTCCATGAGGGTAACGTCGAATCCGAGCGAGTCAGCATGCCGATAGTCGATCCCTGACATCGCCAGGAAGTCCGCCACACCGAAGTGCCCGACACCGATACGCCTGTTCTTGTTGATGATGTCCTGAGACTTACCGTCCTTCACTCCGGAGTGTGTTGCCCGGATCAGGTAGCGCGTCATGAGCCGGTGGGCCTCCAGCATCCCGTCCCAGTCCTCCACGTAGGCCGAGAGGTTCACGTGGCCCAGGCAGCACGGTTCCCACGGGTTCAGCGTGATCTCTGCACACGGGTTGGTGGTGTAGGTACCGTCAGGCTCACCCGCGGCACTGAGGGAAGAGTCCCAGAAGCCGGGTTCACCGTTCTCCAGCATGCCCTTACACATGGCTAGGTAGACGGCCTGGGCCTTCGCCTGTCGAAGGGTCTTCTCCTCTCCGTTCCGGATGATGTTTACGAACTCGTCGTCAATCTCAACGCTGATGTTCGTGGTCCAGTGCTTAGACATGTCCTTCTTCGAGTTGATGAACTCAAAGATGTCGTAGTCGTTCCAATGCATGATGGACATGCGGGCCGAGCGGCGGACACCACCAGAGACGATGCACTGGGCTATCTCGTGGTCGATCTCCATGGCCTGAAGACCAGTCATCGGCTTGCCAGACAGCTTGACGTCTCGACTGAGGATCTTGCCTACGTGGACGAGCATCTGCGCGAACGGCTCGGGGCCGCTGGCGGTGCCGCCGAACTTCTTGAGGGCTGCCCCCTTGTGTCGGACTCGGCTCACGTCGTACACGCGGTTGGTGTTCTTGGCTGCCCGGTGTGCGGTCTCGATGAGGTCACCCAGGGCAGCGGCCCATCCTTCTCGGCTGTCGGCTACCTCGTAGGCGCCGGCCCAGGTATGGGAGTAATCGGTGCTGATGAGGCCGGCCGCAGCGAGATCCAGGTAGTCAGGGTGCTCAGGGTCGCACACGATGTGCACCGTCACCGGCGTGACGATGTACGGGTAGTTCTGGAAGTAGCGGCTGGAGTAGTTCGCTCCCACTCCCCCGCCTTCGGCGAGACGGAGAAGAGTGAAGCGGAAGTGCTCCGCGGGGTCTCCGGGGATCCAGCCTGCTGACCAACAGTTGTTGTTTGCGTAGTCGTTGACGCCACTGGACTTCAGGTGACGCCCCGCGGGCATGATCTTGAAGTTCTGGATCAGGTCGATCAGGCGCTCTCGCTCACCGTCCTCGATGAACCGATCCGCAACGAGGGAGAGGTTCCCATCTACGACACGCTGAACCGTCTGCGGCCAAGTCTCCTTGGAACCGTCGGGAAGCTCACGACTGTAGGTGCGGTAGTAGACGGTCTCGGCGGTCTCGTTAACGAACTGACTCACTTAGCGAACTCCTTGACAACGTTCTCGAACTCGACTCGGTTAGGGACACCGACCATCCGGTAAACCTCTTCAGCATCCTTTTCGAGGATGATGGTCGGCACTGCGGTCACATTCCGATCTCGCGCCGCCTCGGGATCAACAGACACATCAAGGACACTAAGGATTAGCCCCAGATCCCCGGCAATGTCGGCCACGATGGGGCCTGCCTTGCGGCAGGGGCCACAAGTTGGACTCTTGAACATGGTGATCTTAGGCAAGGAGATCTTCCCCCTTTCGGGACGTCTTCGTTTCGATAGCGGAATGCCGGTTGATCCAGGAAGTGAGGATGTCTACTCCTCGATACGTGGCCTTCTTGTCGCCAGGGCTCGGGAACGGGCGCCCTAGGACGATGTGCTCGAACATGAGCTTCTTGTACCTGTCCGGGATCTTCTTTAGTGCTCGCTCTACATCCATCTTTGCGAGCAGCGGGGAGCTGTCGCTGTTGATGTGGGAGAAGGACTCCGGGGGTTCGGTGAGGGAGCGAAGTGCAGCTCTCACTTCTTCGGGCGTGTACCAGTACTGACAGGTGAACATGTCCTGGTAGGTGCGTTCACCGGATGCGTATCGGGTAGCGACCTTCTTGAAGATTCCGTGCTTTACGGCGTCAGTCTTGCCCTGCCAGGCGTTGATGTTCTCGGCGGCCCAGAGGACGATTTCCTGCTCAACGTCCTCCACTTCAACGACAGGCCACCGCTTAGCGATCTGCGTTGCCTGCACTCGGGCAATCTCCTGGGCTTCAGTCCAGTTGATGTCAGTCATTAGTAGCGCTGCCCTTCGACCACAAAAGATCCGTTTCCGTTGACGGGGATAATGTGCGGGGTGACGTTCGAGCCATCGACGTAGAGGAGTCCGAAGGCCATCTGCCAGTTACTGAGTCCGGCACCGCCGAGGTAGCCGGCCTTCTTCACGTCCATGAGGTGACCGACTTCGACGCCGGTCAGCTTCTTGGAAGCGAACTCCCCCGATGATTCATTGGTGACCGCGGCTCGATGGGTGTGCCCCATGACGACGGACTTACCGAACTTCTTGGCCGCGTTGATGGCTGTACCACCTGCATAGCGGGCAAGGTTGATCCCTCGTGCATGCCCATGGGTGGCTATCCATCCAGGAGCGAAGTCGTACTTCAGGGGCTCGAAGTCCATCCCGAGGTCATCCAGGCACAAGAGGTTCTGTTCCTGGAAGGCGTCTTCGTCGTAAATAGCGGGACAGCGGTCAACGAGGTACTTGTGCGGACGCTCGCCATGGTTGGATCCGAGAAGCGTGTACTTGCCGTCATAGACGGCCCGCACGGGCTCAAGGTGGTTCTTGATCGTGTAGGCGGCTTCTTGCTTGACGGTCATGCCGTACTCAGCTCGCTTGCCGGCGGACCAGCGGGCCGGCGCGGTGTAGTCGGTGATGTCGCCAATGTTGATGACCTCGTCCGGCTGGTAGTCGCCCAGGAAGCGAATCAGATTCTTATTCGCCTTGTTGTGCTCCAAGGGCATCTGCAAGTCCGAGATAACTACGATGCGCTTCACTTACTTGCCTCCAGGCGCCCAAGCTCGAACTCGACGTTCTTCATGGCCTTCTCAAGGTCTTGCGTGGGGTCGGCGGTCTTGAGTCCAGCTCGCCACAGGTACTTGATTGCGGACCCTATGAAGAAGGGGAAGTGTCCGACGATTTCCTTGCACTCAATGCCGCTCGGGTGGCTGGTGTAGTGACTGGGGTGCTCTACCGCTTCCGGCTCTTCGGGGAGTTCCGGGTAGTTGAGTTCAAGCTCACCTTCGGTGAAGCAGATGGTGTTCCCACCTACGGCGTTGTAGAACTCGACTTCGTAACGGAGGTGATAGGTGGACCAGACGGCAACAATCATTCCTTCAAGGCCCGCATAGTCGGTCTTGACGGCCCTGACGTGGTCGCCAACTGTGTACTTCATTAGCTAAGGCCAATCTTTGCTCGTACGGATTCCGGGCCTTCGGCCAGGAGGAGAGAGTTAACGTCGTGCCCGCTGAAGGGGATGACTTTCGCGTTACTGAGCTGTGCGGCTACCTTGTCTGCGAATTCGAGTCCTTGGCCGGCGTCGTCTCCGTCTGCGAAGAGATAGACGGTTTCGTATCCGAAGAAAGCCGGGCGAAAGTGCTCTCTCCAGCCGGAGACTCCTGCGACTCCGACAGCCGGGATTCCGCAAGCCTCGGCAGCAAGAACGTCCATTTCTCCTTCGCAGATCGCAACGTAGGAAGACTCCCCTATGAGCGCCTGCGTATTGAAAAGGTGGGGCTTGACTCCGGGGAGCCCGAAGTATTTGCCGTGTCCGAAGTCCTTACAGTCGTGGTCTTCGATACACCTGAATCGGATGGTGGTGGTGTAGTCCGGTCCGGCCGGTCGGAGGTAGGGGATGGATAGCCAGCCCTTTATTCGTTCGTGCCCCGGGGCTGGCTCACTCACATAGCCGATTCCGAAACGTTCTGCGACTTGGCCCAGTCCGCGCTTTGCCATGTACGCCCCGGCGGGACTTGCCCTGTACGCCTGCGCGTACATCTGCGCTTCGGCAGCCAAAGCGTTCTTCTGCAATGTTGCGGGCATCTGTGAAGCCGACGCCTTCCATTCTCATGATCATGTCGAATGAGTCTTCCGAGATCCCGCAGGCAAAACATGTCCACCTTTGATCTTCGGTATTGACGCTTGCGCTGGGGTTTGTTTCGTCGTGCTCAAGGCACAGGATCTTCGTCCACCGGTGCCGAGGAGAGATGTCGGTCCCGTAGTAGTGAGCGATGACCCTCGTAATGTCCGGCTTACTCATGCCGGTACAGCCTCCAAGTTAGAAGGGAGCAAAAGGCGACTTGATGGCGCGACGGGCACGAAGGCGGTCGAGTCGAGCCTTGTCCTCCGCGGTCTGCTTGCGGACCGTCATGGGCATCTTGTAGTGGCGGTAAGGCTGCTTCTGCTCTTCACCGTCGGTGTAGGAGTACTTCACGACATCCTTCTCAAGGCGGGACGTCATCCGGCGACCAGAGACGGCCTTGAGGTGATGCGCCGAGGTGAAGCCGTACACAGAGTCGAGATGAGCCATAACCGCGGAAGCTACCTAACTTACTCGTTACTTAGAGTGGTCTTTGTGAAGCCGTACACCGATGACTCTCGGCGCCGGCGGGTCATTGAGATACTGATAGGCGCTAAGCGCTATCTCGGGATTGTCTCTAAGCCCTCTAGCCAAGAGCTGACGGTTACACCGGGCACATAGAAGGCCCCGCACTTGCCCTGTCTTGTGGCAGTGGTCTACGTCGAGACGCTGACTTCTGGTCTGCTTGCAGATGGAGCAAGACCCGCCCTGCTCCTTTAGGAGCTTGTCATATTCACCGGGGAGGAGACCATAGGTCTCCGTGACCCGAGATTCGTGTATGGACTTAGAGCGGGTTTTCTTTCGGCAAGAAGAACATGTCTTGCCTCTTGGGGTGAAGAACCTTTCGGATCGGTTCTTCTCACAGCTTCCGCAGAAGCGATACCCCTTCCGGGGTTTCCCCCTTGCTTGTACTTCCATTCTCTCACACTTCCGTACAGCTTACAAGTTTGGCTCTAAAAAAATTCGTCGTTGACCTCGGCCACGGTGAGGCTGTTGGTGTCGAACCTGTACGAGACGAACGAGTTCCCGGAAGGGTCTACGAAGCCTTCTCGATTCTTGACCGTGCTGACATGGATGGTGCTGTTGTCCATGTCGTCCACTTCCTTATGGATGGTGAGGATCATGGAGGGTACTCGACCAATCTTGCCCTTCACGCCAGACAGGGGAATCGGCTTCAGGCCGTCCGACCACTCCCCTGTGACGTGATGCAGGGCGAGAACATGAGCGTTCGTCTCCCGCGCCATGCTGTTGAGGTAGTCGCACATGTTCTCCAGGCTGAAGGTGAACGACTCTGCGTCGGCTGAGTTGTTCTCCAGGTTGGTGATGTTGTCCACCACGATCAGGTGCGGGAACAATCCGCGGCCGTAGACCTCTTCATAGCAAGCCACGTCCCGCTCTAGCTCGTCGAGGCTGGGTTGCGCCGAGACGTTGAACCGGAGCCACCAGCGGTCTGCCAGGGCCTTCTTCACGTCACCCAGGTCGTCTTCCCGGACCTTGCGCTTCATGACCTTGGAGGGAACTCCGGTGAGCATCGTCCCGGCCCTGGCAAGCTGCGTGGCGGCGTTGGAGTCCGCCGAGAGGTACAGGGTCGGCCGGTTGGCGTGGATGGCCAGGAGGAGCGAGAACATGCTCTTAAACGTGCCGGGGCCGGCGGCGATGATGGAGAACTCTCCCCGCCGGAACTGCGTCTCGCGCTTCTCCAGCCCAGGGAAGGGGCTGGGCAGTGGCTCGCCGGCCGCACCCTTGATCGTGGTCATCTGACTAAGACTGAACAACTCAACCTTCCACTTCCGCGATACAGCTTACAAGTTCGCCAGTAAAAATTAGGCAGCGGCTTCGGCGAGGAAGTCACGGATTCGGGTGCGAAGCCATTCGACGCCCTTGGCGCTTACGAGGGTCGTGGAGCGCGTGTGCTTCTTGCCCCAGCGGTCGATGTACGGCTCTTCGAAGATGACCTTGAAGAGGTCGTCCCGCATGCACCACTGGAGCGGCTTGTATCCCTTGTGACGCTTACCGTCCTTGGTCAGGATCGACATGTCCTGGAGGAGCTTGTAGAGGCTGTTTCGGCCCAGACCATCGGTCACGTCTCGGAGGAGCCGGGTGACCTCCACGAAGTCCATCCAGCCATCGGAGTCCATGACGGCCTGGTACGTCTCCAGCTTGGGAGCCGCCGCCTCAAGCTCCTTCGCGGCGGCCTGGGCCAGGGCCTCGGCCTTGAGCCGGCCCTCGTGCTCCTCGGCGGCTGCGCGCAGGGCCTCGGCGTAGGTCTGGGGAATCTGCTGCTGAACCAGCTCGGCTTCTCGGGTCTTCACGGCGAAGTACGTCTGCGCCGCGGCGATCTCGGGCTTACGGGGGTCACCGTTCATGGCGATCATGTAGCAGGCATATCGGCTGAGGTGGAAGTCGTGATCCGGCACCAGGCGTTCACCGAAACCAACCTTCACCAGCTGCGGGACCTCCCGAATATTGGCGTGACCTGCGGTTTCTCCCTGGACGTTGGCGATGGCGAGCCGGGCTCGGTCGATGGCCTTCTTCGCATCTTCCCAGCGGGAGTAGTTGAAGGTGGACCCCATCAGCAGCTCTCGGGCCGACCAGTGCTCGCCCTGGCCGTCAACCTTGCGGATGGCGTCGAACGGGCTGGCATCGGCCTGGGTGAACTTCTCGATCAAAACAGTCTCCTTGGGTATGCGGTCGGCGGGCCACCGACCGAGATTTACGGTACAGCCTACAAGTCAGGAGGCATAATTACAGGACGGCTTCACGGTGCAAGCAAAGCAGTGGGAGCCGGGGTTGGGGATGAAGACTTCGTTCTTAATGCCGCGGTCGAGCATGGCGTACAGCTCGGCGAGCCAGTCACGCGTCACGTAGCGGAGGTCTACCGGCTCACTGAGACCGCCAGTCTTTGCCATGTACCAGTCTCCGTAGTTGACCTCAACGCCGTACAGCTCTTCAATGGCGATCTTGTATGTGGCGAGCTGGAAGAGGCTCCGCGTGGTGCCGGTCTTGAGGTCTCGCACTACGAGGCCCCGCTCGGGGTGCTCGATGATCTGGTCAATGAAGCCGACGACAGCAACGCCGTCCAGGTCGAGGCGGAACTCAAGCTCGATGGCTGCCTGGCCGTCCGGTGTGGTCCAGATGCGGTCAGGGCTCTGCTGGGCCCAGGCGATGTAGTCCCGAGTCTGCTGGGCGCCTACGTCGAGCCTGCGCTTGATGTCGGTCTCGGGCTTGGTGCGACCGCCGGCCATCCACATGTAGGGCTCGGGCTCCTTGTCGAGGGCGGCCTCGATGCCCATGTCGTATTCGTGCTCGAAGAAGCCGATCACGGTCTCAGGGCTCAGCGTGCGCCCGTGGCGCTCGTACTGCTCGATGGCGGCATGGAATGCCTTGCCGTGCTCGAACCAGGCTGCTTGCCGCTGTGGGGCCCGCTCTCGCCGCTGTAGGCGCCACTGATGGGCGCACTGCGCGTAGGTGGTGTACTGCGATACCGAGTAGTGCTCAGACAATTAGGGGTCCCTCTTCGCGTAGTAGGTGACGGTGCATTCAGGTGCCCCGGGAAGGCACTGCGCTGTGTTCCGGTGCCGGAATTCTGTGATCTTGTCCATGTCGCTGAGGAGTCCTATGCGGTCCTCGATGATCTTTAGGTCTTGCTGGGAGACGGTTGGAGAAGCAGTGACGGTGTAGACCGTCCCCAGTTCTCTCACCTCGGCGTCTACGATCACGGTCGCTGCTCTGCGATAGATAGTCGAGCAGTCAACTATCTTCCCGAGCGCCAATCCCATCAGCCCAAAGGCCCACATGGCTATCCGGCCTGCTTCCTCAAGATCGACATAATCGAGGGTTTCGGCTAGGACAAGCATCCCTTTGGACTCTCTCTCTGGTGTTAACGAGCCGTACGCACCACCGTACAGCATCCAAGTCAGATTACACCATGAAAAAGCCCCTGCCGGGAAGTTGATCACCCTCGGCAGGGGTCGTGATGGAACCTTAATGATTCTGAAGATCGAATAAAAAGTTGCTTAGGACAACTTAGGCGGGAGTCTGAAGAGATCAAGGTCAGCGGGATCCGGCTTCGCAACGCTCTCTGGCCAGCGAATCACAAGATCCTCATCTTGTTCGGTTCGAGGAGTCAGCTTCCAGCCCTCTTCCCAGTCGTAGACCATGACCTGGCCCTGGAGCCGTCCCCGCCAGTTCATGAGGAGCGCGCCGCGGCGTACGGGGAGGTCTTCGCCGGCACGTTCCGTCAGGTGGTCTCGAAGCCGCTGGTGAAGGGCCGAGTTGCCGTGGTCGTGGCCGGGCTCACGGCGGATCGTGTACGGGATCATCCTGACCCGTTCCTTCGACCCGACGTGGGGCTTGTAGCCGATGCTGGCGGCCTTCCACTGCACGCCCTGTTGGGTGACCTTCGCCCCGTTGATCTGGGTGTAGATCCGCGCGAGCTGACTCCAGTTGTATCCAGCCTGGTGGAGGCGCTTCAGCACGTGCCCTGAGGGCAGCTTTTCGCCTTCCTCGGGCTGCGGGAACGTGGAGAGATCCACGTGTTCGTTGCTCATGCGCCTGCCTTCCTCGATCTTCAGTTGTTGATCATACGCTTTACCTTTCTGCGTATGGTCAACCACGGTACACCATCCAAGGCGGAGCGTGCCGCGTTCAAGCGTCAGAGCACCCCCACCAGGTGACCTTCGCCACATCAGGGTAACCAATCGGCGTTTGTGACAAGTACGTATCTTATGTAAGAAAGAAAAGAGAGAGTAGTTACTCTATATAAGATCTCTACTTACACTCTAAGGAGCTAGATTCTACAGGGGTGTAAGTTACATAGAATCCTAGTTGATCTCCTAGTTGAGTTAGATAATTCATTTAGTTCCTCCTGGTAGAGATCCTAGGCAACCGAGAGGCCCAGGCCAGACATGAATCCCTGGGCCTCTCCTCATTCTCCTTGGTCGGAGATAACCGCAGATAAAGAATCACCAAGATAGCCGCCCTATGCGGCTATGGCTGGACGAGAGAATCTATCGGCCAAGGAAGGACTTACCCATGCCCAGGGCAAAAATGGTCTGCATCCGTGAAGGCTGCACCAAACCAGCTACCCGCGAAGGCCGGTGCCCTGGGCATCAGCGGGAGCCCTTCAGGGGCTCGGCCTGGAGGACGCAGAGGCCCGCAGGGTGGACGAGCACCAGGCGCAAGGTCCTGATCCGGGACAGAGGCGTGTGTGACCTCTGCGGAGGCACAGGAGCTACCGAGGTAGACCACCTGGTCCCGCTGGCCCGCGGTGGCTCACACGACATGTCGAACCTGAGAAGCCTCCACAAGGAATGTCATCGAACCAAGACCCAGAAGGAGAGTCATGGCGGCTAGCAACCTCAACGTGAACAAGAGCAAGGCGAAGTCCAAGGGCAAGCCGGTTGCTCCGGCTGCTCCGGTGAAGCCTGGCGCCAAGCCTGCGGCAAAGAAGGCGCCGGCTCCGGTACCGGCCAAGGGTGGCAAGCCCAAGCCGGTCGCTAAGAAGGCTGCGCCGAAGCGCAAGAAGTGATGATGCGAGGCCCCTGCGGGGGCCTCGGTTTTAGTGCTGCCTGAAAAAGGAGGCATAGACAAGGAGGCCGAAATGGCAACACATGGTAAGGGTCGTCTCCCCAAGGACAACCCGATGCGACGCAACAAGAACCCCGAGGAGATCCTTGAGGGTCGGAAGGTCCCGGTGCCGGTGCTCCGCAACGGAGAGGCATACCACCCCGAGACTTTGAACTGGTGGCTCACCTGGATCAACTCCCCTCAGGTCGAAGCCTTCCTTCCAACCGACTGGGAGCGCCTTCAGCAGCTCGCTGCCCTTGTCAATGCCTACTGGAACGATCCGAAGGCCAGCACGCTCGCCGAGATCCGTCAGAACGAGTCGATGCTCGGCGCCACCGTGGCGGACCGTCAGCGGCTCCGCATGAAGGACCAGGGCGGGAAGACGGTGCAGGGCACCAACAACCCCACGCAGGCCGAGCCCGAAATCTCCGACGAGGAGCTGTACCGCATGCTGAACGGCGGCGGTGGGGCATGAGCCAGTCCGGGAACCTCCCCGAAGGCGTCCCGGCTCCTAACAGGTCTCTCGGCTACGGCATCATCCGCTGGGCTCAGCGCTACATCGTCCAGCCTGACGGCGAGCACGCCGGCAAGCCATGGAAGTTCACTCCGGAGCAGATCCGCTTCATCCTCTGGCTGTACGCCATCGACGAGAAGGGAGGCTGGCTCTACTCCGATGCGTGCCTGCGGCGCGCTAAGGGGTGGGGCTTAAGGGCAAGACACCAATCCTCGCTGCTCTGGCAATCGTTGAGTTCATTGGTCCTTGCCGGTTCAGCCACTTCGACGAGAAGGGCATGCCGGTCGCTAAGACCGTGCCGCTTCCCCTGGTGCAGATTGCTGCCACGTCGATTGACCAGTGTGGCCAGACGCTCGACATGCTTCGAGGCATGCTCGCCGAGTCCCCTGCTGAAGCTGAGTACGGGCTCGACATCGGTAAGCACCTGATCCAATTCAACGATGGCCGGCCAGGGAAGATCGTTCCCGTCACGGCGTCGAGCCGTGGTCTTGAGGGTGGCCGCCCGACGTTCGTCATCATGGACGAGACCCACCACTGGATTGACTCGAACCAGGGCGTCTACGTCTTCGAGACACTGGATCGCAACGCGCACAAGCCGGGCAACCCCGGTAGCCGCTGGGTGCAGACGACGAACGCCTACAACCCCCTTGAGAACTCGGTGGCCCAGCGCATCCACGAAGCGCTCCTGGCCGGCTCTCAGCGGTACCTGTACGACTGCATCGAGGCTCAGGCCGACATCGACCTGAGCGACGCCGAGGCGGTCGCCCAGGGCCTTCGGGATACGTACGGCGACTCTTGGTGGGCCGACATCGAGGGCCTGGTGGAGACGGTTCAGTCTCCGCTGACGCCGCCTGGTGTCGCGTACCGGTTCTACCTGAACAACATCCAGGAGAACGCTGATGGCTGGATGTCGAAGGCAGCCTGGGAAGCGTGTCTGGACGAGAGCGATCCGGTGAGGCCGGGCGAGCAGATAGCCGTCGGCTTCGATGGGTCGATCCGAGGAGACAGCACAGGTTTGGTGGGCGCCCGCCTGCGCGACGGGAAGCTGTTCCTGCTGGGCCTGTGGGAACGTCCTGAGCATGTCAAGTCAGACGATGACTGGGAAGTCGATGTCCTGAGCGTCGAGGCCGCGGTGAAGCGGGCCTTCGAGACGTACAAGGTCGAGTGGATGTATTGCGACCCGCCTTACTGGCAGGACGCTATCGGTCGGTGGGCGATCGAGTACGGCGACGACATCGTTTTCGAATACTGGACAAACAAGCCCACTCGCATGGTGAACGCTACAGAGCGCATGCACTCCGCTGTCATGGTCGGAGACCTGAAGCATGATGGCGATCCGAAGATTACCCAGCATGTTTTGAACTGTGTTACCCGAGAAGTTCCGCAAGGGCTTCTGGTGTGCAAGAACACTCCTCGCTCTAAGCGAAAGATTGACCTCGCTGTCTGCTCGATTCTGGCCTATGAGGCTCGGGCTGACGCTATTGCTGATGGACGACTCAACCGACGGAGAGGGAGAGTGGTCGGATTCTAGGGAAGCTATATGGGATACGAGATAGAGACTCCTGGCGCCGCCTTTGGTGTGCCTGATACGCCTATTCAGTGGCTTCAGTATCTCCTCGCTAAGTACGAGGGGAACTTGGACCGCATCAAGCGCTTCGCGGAGTACTACGAGGGCGACCACCAGCGGATGATGTTCGCCCAGGCTAAGTTCAGCAATGCCTTCGGCGAGGCATTCTCTAGCTGGTCGGACAACTTCTGTGGACTCATTGTTGACTCTGTCAATGAGCGCATGAAGATCGAGGGCTTTCGCATGGCGGATACCCCTGAGGCTGACAACGCCGCACAGAAGATCTGGGAACGCAACTTCCTCGACGCCGACTCCAACGCGGCCCACCTCGATGCGATGATCCAAGGCGCTTCCTATGGAGTTGTGTGGTGGGGCGAGGATGGCGGGCCGGCTATCACTATCGAGTCGGCTGAGAACATGGCTGTCCAGTACATGCCTGGGTCTCGTCGTGAGCTGGTGGCCGCAGCGAAGTTCCTTACGGATGACTGGGGTCGGCAGTACGCCACTTTGTGGATGGCTGACGCGGTCTACGAGTTCGAGACCTATGACGGTGACTGGGTTGGTAGCTCCGAGGGCATACCGAATCCTCTCGGGGCTATCCCGGTAGTGCCGATCAACAACCGATCCCGGCTCACCGGTGATCCCCTGTCTGATCTCGATTCGATTATTCCGCTTCAGGACGCCATCAATAAGACGGTGGCTGACGCCCTGGTGGCGTCGGAGTACGCGGCATGGCCGCAGCGCTACGTCACCGGCCTAGAGATCCAGGAGGATGCCGACGGCAACCCCATCGAGCCCTTCCGGGTCGCGGTAGACAAGTTGCTCCAGGCCGAGGATCCCGGAGCGAGCTTCGGTCAGTTTGAAGCCGCGGATCTCGGCAACTACTCGACACTGGTCACGATGCTCGTTCAGCATCTCGCGTCTGCTTCCCGGATCCCGTTCCACTACTTCCTCCAGGGTGCTGTTATCCCCTCCGGTGATGCGATCACGTCGGCCGAGGCCGGCCTGATCTCTAAGACCCGCGAGAGGATGCTGCACTTCGGTGAGGCATGGGAACGCATCATGCTTCTGGCATTCCGTGTGATGGGCCAGGACCTGGAGCCGGGAGCTATCGAGGTTCTGTGGCGTGACCCTGAGCATCGCACTGAGGCACAGCACATTGATTCCCTGGTGAAGAAGCTGTCTCTCGGTGTTCCGAGGCAGCAGCTTTGGGAAGATGCCGGGTACTCCCCCAGCCAGATTTCCCGGTTCACGTCGATGCTGGAACAACAGGAAAAGATGCAGGAACAGTTCCCGTCGATCAATCCGCAGCCGGCTAAGGCTGCCCCCACCGCCGAGGAAGAAGCCGACAAGGCTCCTCGGGGTAACTCTGAGAACGCAGCCCGTGAAAAGGCCGGCGTCTAACACGCACTTTGATCCGTGGCCCTGCCGTAACGGCGAGGGTCTTTTTTCATGCCCGAAAAGGAGCAACAAACATGAGCGAGCATGAGACTCACGAAGAGACCGCAAAGGTTGATGAGGTTCCCGAGGAATCGACTAGTCCTGATTGGCAGGCAGAGGCCGAGAAGTGGAAGGCCCTGGCTCGAAAGAATGAGGCCCGCGCCAAGAGTAACTTTGAGGAGCTTGAGGAGCTGCGCAAGGCTCAGATGTCTGATCAGGAGAAGGCCCTTGAGGCTGCACGTCAGGAAGGCCGCAATGCGGCTGCTGGCGAGTTCGGTACGCGGCTAGTGGGTGCGGAGCTGAAGGCCGCTGCCAGCAAGGCCGGCACGGAGCTTCCTTCGTCTGACTTCCTGGATCTGAACAAGTTCCTTGGTGAGGATGGCTCGCCCAACAGCGAGGCTATCGACTCGTTCATCTCTTCCCTGCCGGCGAAGGCTAAGAAGACTCCTCCGCCGCTTAGGGACACGGGCCCTCGTGGTGGCCCGACAAAGGTCCGTCAGCTCACTGCCGATGACCTCAAGCACATGAGCCCGCGTGAGATCAATGAGGCTCGTGATGCTGGAAAGCTCGACGCGCTGATGCGCGGGCAGATCTAACCATTTCGTTTCTCTCTTCAGGGCCCTTCGGGGCCCTTTTTGTTTCCTCTTTTTAAGGACATGAGTTATGGCTATTACCCCGGATGCTGGCTTCAACGTCCAGCCTGGGCATGGTCTCACCTCGAACGTTGAGGCCACCTTCCGCCCCGAGATCTGGACTTCTCAGCTCCTCCGTGACCTGGAGCAGTCCACTGTTCTGGCTGCTCCGGAGATCGTGAACCGATCCTACGAGGGCGAGTTCCGGCGCGGTGGCGACACCATTCATATCCCGCATTTCCTTGACACCGTGAACGTCTATGACGCGGTGGGCGCCTACGACAACATCACGGATAAGGTTGACCGTGCGGCGCTTGAGTACATATCCATGACGGTTCAGAAGGGCTGCTCTTTCCATCTGGAGATTGATAAGCTCGACCAGCTTTTCACTCAGCCGGGCATCGACAAGATGACCGAATTGGTCCGTCAGCGTGGCCGCCAGGCCGCCATCAAGATGGACCAGCTCGTGGCCACCACGGTCAAGTTCGCGGCGACGGAGTCCAAGGCGCACAAGGGATCGGGCCTGGACTACAACGCCGTTAAGGACGGCGCCGCTCCGACCGACGAGGACATTCTTCACGGCATCATCGACAACGTTGCCATGGAGAAGGACAACGGCGATCATGCCCTTGTCTACGAAACCCTCATCAGCATGATGCAGAACCTGGACCTGAAGAACGCTCCGGCGGACCGGTTCCTGGTGGTCTCGCCGGCCGTTCGTGCGGCTCTGCTTCGTGACCAGCGCTTCATTGAGGCCAGCAAGCTCGGTCGCTCGGTCATTCCGACCGGCACCATCGGCACCATCCTGGGTGTTGACGTCCGCGTCTCGAACGCTCTTGGCAACCTGGTTCCGACTTCGAACCCGGGCCTGGTGAAGACCTACAGCACTGACGCCCAGGGCATTGACATGCTCCTCGGTTCGACCAACGCCCTTAGCGTTGTGACCCCGTTCGCAGAGATGCAGGCGTACAAGCCGGAAGCCTCGTTCACGGACCGCATCAAGTCCCGTGTGGCGTTCGACGCGAAGGTCATTCGCCCCGAGCAGCTTGTTATCTGCCCCGCGGACCCTCGCTAGCCCTTGCGCCGAACAGTGTCAAGGCGGGCGCCAATACTCGGGCGGCTGGCTTTGGCTGGGGCAAGGGAGAAGAAGTGAAGGCGAAGGCTTCGCCGGCCAAGAAGCGTGCTGTTACTAAGGATGCTTCGGAGGGCTGATGACTGCCCTCATTACGTTGGATGATGTGGCCGCTCGTCTCGGGCGGCCCATCTCCGAGGATGAAAAGGCAAAGATCCAGGCCCTGATCGAGGACGTCTCAGCTCTCATCACGGCGGAGACCGGCAAGGACTTTCAGAGCCACACAGACGAAGTCATCGGGATTACGTCTTGCCGTGGTCCCCGTCTTCGGCTCCCCTGGAAGCTCTTCCCCATCACGGACATCTTCGACGTCAAGTTCAGTACGGATCCTGCGCCGTTGAGGGACTGGTTCTACGAGGACGGGTTCCTCGTCCGCCGCCGCGGCTGGTGGCCCACGCAGGCCGAGACCACGTTCCCTGTGGTGTTCGTGCGGCTCACGTACGGCTACGCCGAGGTGCCCGAGGACATCCGGGCCGTGTGCGCCCAGGAGGTCATCCGGTGGCTGGCCCAGTCTCCCGGGGTCTCCATGGAACGTGTCGGGGAGCTTCAGGTGCAGTACTCGTCTGGTACGCAGACTCTCTCGTCGGCGTCCAGGCAGGCCCTGAAGAAGTACCGGCTCCGCGTCGTGTCTACCTCGCTTCGGAGGTAGGCCGGCCATGTTCGATCGCTATTTCGTGGATCCCGTGGCCGTGTACGGCACGGTCCTGGTCCGGGACGTGTACGAGGCGCATAGGGAGCGTGAGTCGTCTCCAAGGTGGTCTGGGCTGGCTTGTGTGTCGCCGTGGAAGAACAAGACGAGTGACCTCAAGGGCGACCGGGATACGGCCGTTCAGTACGCGACGGGCTACTTCCCTTCGGGCGTTGAGATCCAGACCACTGACCTTGTCGGGCACGAAGGCGACATGTGGGAGGTCTACGGTCTCGCCGAGGACTGGCGCTTTGGCGCCTTGAAGCACGTGCGGGTTGATCTGAAGAAGGTGGTCTGCTGATGGCCACCTTTGAGTTCGATCCTGAGTTTTCGAAGCGTGTGGCTCGCACCGACGAGGTTGGCCAGTTGTGCCATGAGAAGGCTCTGCAGGCCGCCAAGTATGCGTACGCGCATGCCCCGAAGCGGCACGACAAGGAGACGGGGAAGGCCCCGCATCCGGATTCGTACGCGGCGAACCTCAAGACCGAGTCTCGGCTGACGGCTGACGGTTGGAAGGCCGTGGCGTACTCGGACTCTGTGAACTGGGGCTTCCTGGAGTTCGGTTTCAAGGACCGCGCCGGCAGGTGGCATGCAGGTCTTCATCTGTTGTCGCGCGGTTTGAAGGCTTCGAGGTACTGATGCGTATAGATCCCGCCGAGATCCTGGTTCGCTACCTGCGGTCTCTGGAAGAGCTGAAGCATGTGTTCATCGGTGGCGACATGGTAGGTCGCAAGATTGGTCAACCGGCCATCATCGTTGACCACGCAGGCGGTGAACGTGTCGTCAGGCACCGCATGGACCGGTTTGACTTCACCCTGAACTTCTTCGGTAAGTCCAAGTCCGAGGCCGCCGGCCTTGCCTATGTGGCCCGCGAGTATCTGCTAGAGCGCTTCCCTGATCAGGTTGTTTCCAATTACTACGTGGCGGATGTTCGGGAAGTCGATTCCCCCGTCACGCTTCCCGACTATGGCTCTGATGAGTCTCGATTCGTCCATCAGATCCAGTTCTTTATTTTTGAGGTAGACAATGGCTGAGAATAACTCCAAGAACATTCGCTTTGCGCCGCATGGCCGCATCGCTGTCGGCACCTACGGTTCCGCGACGGCCCCGAAGGGCATCGGTGAGATCGACCCTGAGACCGGTCTGCCGAAGATCCCGGATGGCTTCCACGCGCTTGGCTATGCCACGACCGAGGGCGTTGACCTTACGCCGAAGATCGAGACCCAGTCTCTTGAGGCGTGGCAGTCCGCTACCCCGGTTATGTACTCGGTCAAGTCCGCTTCGCTTCAGCTCAAGAGCACGCTCATGGAGGTCAACCCGACTGTCACGTCTCTGTACTTCGGTGCGGAGTGGCAGCCGGTTGAAGGCAATGCCGACGAGTACGTTCTCGATCTGGCGTCGAGCCCGGACCTTTCCCAGATCGTCGTCATTGTTGACTGGGCCGACAAGGACGTGCATAACCGCCTGGTCATCCCGCACGCCATTGTTTCCGACCGTGACGCCATCAAGCTGAACCGTACTGACAATGAGTCGTTCGGTATCACCATTGATGCACTGGACGAGAACGGTTCGCTTGGTCAGTACTACACCGACGCGAACATGCTCCTGCCGACTGTTGCGGTTGAGACTCCTCAGGTTAAAGCTGGCGGCGCTACCGCCATCAACGGCCGTGAGTTCGATAAGAACGCTGAGCTTCACGCCCAGGCGACGAAGCAGAAGTAAGGAGTACGACCATGCCTCGTTTCATTGATGTCCAGGGGCCGACTCCCGACAAGATTCACTTTGATGATGACGTGAAGACCACGGATAAGGGTACTTTCTCGGCTCAGCTCGACGTGGAGTCGGATTGCCAGCCTGGTGAGTACACCATCACTGTGTATGAAGGTGATGACCCGGAGAAGGCTAAGGTTTCTGCCTCCACTTCTCTGATCGTCGTGTCTGATGCGACGCCCACTATCGACGCGATCGGCGATGTCACGGCCGGTGTCGATGCGAAGATTTCCGGCTCTAGCTTCGGGGCCGGTTCCTACACGGGTACTGCGGAAAAGCAGTAATCCCAATTCACTAAGGAGGCCAACATGGCTGTTTCCGTCACTATTGACGATGTCAAGGCAGACGGCAAGCTGTCCGGCACCATCAAGTCTGACGCTGCCGACACTCCGGGTACCTACACCCTGAAGGTTTTCGCCAAGGACAGTGAGAATGCTGATCCGATTGCGACCGGCGAGTTCAAGCTGAACGCTCCGAAGCCGCAGCCGCAGCTCGACCAGATCGCGGACGTTACCGCGGGCGTCGATGGAAAGGCTACCGGTTCGAACTTCGCTCAGGGTTCCTACACCGCTACGGCCGAGATCAAGAGCTAATAGACTCCAGATCATAACTTCATGGGTTCTGGGGACGCACCCGAAGCGTCCCCCTTTTCTTTTCTCAAACAAGCATAGATTTTTAGAGGTTTTCATCATGGCTGCTGCGAAGAAGGCCGTTCAGGCTGAGGCTAACGACGAGCCGACCACATTCGAGTTCAAGGGTGTCGAGTTCACGATCCCGGCTCCGATGGATCTGTCTGCTGAGGTTCTTGAGGTGATCGAGGATGGCGCGGGTGAGACGAAGATTATGAAGGCGATCATTGGCGAAGAGCAGTGGGCCGCCTATAAGGGTCTCCGGTGCACGATCCGTGAATTTGGTGAGTTTGCCGAGAAGATCGCTGACGCTGCGGGATTCGGTAATCCGGGAAACTGACATGGGTCGTCCACGTCCTCAATGACTACTCCGAGGAACTAGAAGCCGATCTTCTCCAGTTCTTCCGCATCGACTTGTGCGACTTGTGGCGTGGACGGCTTTCCTTGCGTCGCCTGTACGTTCTCGTATCCCGTCTTATCAATATGCGCGGCCAGTGCGCTTTGGCTCCTGCCATTGATGAGCGTCTTACTTGGCCGGATGAGACTCACATCCTGGCAAACATTGCGGACAGCCTTGAGGCGTCCAACTGGATGTTCATCAAGGCCAACAGTGAAGACAGCGATGCACCCATCCCGGAGCCCTTGTCTCGGCCCGGCATGGGTTCGGCAGAGGAGTCTCAGCCCGAATTGGCGTCTTCGGCGGAGGTGGCCAAGTTCTTTAACGATATCAACGCTATGTTGTAAGGAAAGACTTATGGCTGGTAATTCTGGCGACATCAACGTCGGCAAGGGTTATGTGGAAGTAGCCCCCATCCTCAATCAGAAGGCTATGGATGCTTTTGCTTCCAGGGTCACTAAGAGCTTGGGGGCTATCGGTAGGGAGGGCGGTAAGTCTTTCTCGGCTTCGTTCGCGGAGTCTCTTGGCAAGACGGACATGGCTGCCCTTGGGACGAGGATTGGTCGAAGTCTCTCGCGGGGCATCGTTGAGGGCACCGCGGCGGCTCGTGAGGCTCTGGGCTCCTTCAATGAGGCCATTGAGAGGCTGAGTCCCACGATGGGCCGCCTGGCGGTCGAGGTCGAGCGGACGAAGCAGGCCGAGATCGGTCTCGCTGCCGCCCAGGAGCGCTCTGCGGCTGCGACGAAGGAAGCGGCCACGGCCTCCAAGAACCTGTTCACGGCCCGCATGAATCTGGTGCGGTCGGAGAACGAACAGACCCTTGCGGAGTCACGTCTTCAGCGCACTCTCGTCGCCAACGAGTCCGCCCAGGAGCGTCGGGCCGCTGCTGAGGCTGCTCTTCAGCGACAGCAGCTCTTGAGCAACCGCGCCACGGATCAGTCTGTGTCATCCATGGGCCGGGCCTCCACCGCTACATCGCACCTCCACAACGAGACGACCCGGCTGGGCAACGCCATCGGCGGCGCCGGCCGCGGCATCACGCACTTCGTGTCAGGTCCTCTGGTGGCTATCGGGGCCGGCGTGCTCGACGTTGCCGTGAAGTTCGGTGACCTCCGCAATCGGACGATTGCGGCGATCGAGGCGTTCAAGGGTGCCAAGGCCGCGAACGAGATGGTGGACACCATCGACCAGCTGTCGAAGAAGCTCCCGGTGTCCGTCGATGACATGTACCGGCTTGCGCGGATCCTGTCGTCCATCAAGACCAATGTCGCTCCGGTCACTGACGAGATTCACGCGATGTCGAATGCCATCGCAGCTCACCATCTGACTCAGTCGCAGGCCAACCGCGCCATGATCCAGTTTGAGCACATGCTCATGGGTGTGGCCATCAACAGCAAGGAACTCAACACGCTGACGATGGACGGCATCCCGGCATGGGACCTGCTGTCCAGGGCCACGGGCAAGAACACGGACGAGCTGAAGAAGATGGCGGCAACCGGCGGACTCCTGTCCAAGGACGTCATGCCCAAGCTGATCAAGTTCCTTCAGACAGACAAGACATACACAGACTCCGCGGCAGCGGCCTCCGAGTCCCTTCAGGGCCAGTGGATCCTTCTGAAGAACACCTTCAAGACGGGCCTCGTCGGCCCGGAGGTCCAGGGGCAGGTCAAGGGCCTGGCCGGCTCCGTCGGCAACCTGAACTCCGCGTTGGAGAACGCGTTCCCGGTGCTCATCCAGTTCTCTGGGTTCGTCGTGGACAAGTCGGCTGCTGCTCTGCGTGCGGTGGCGAAGCTCGGCGAAGAGTTCGGTCGGCTGCCTCCGTCTGTTCAGACCAGCATCGGCAAGGTGATGACGGCCGTCGCACTCCTGGGCCCGGGGCTGGTGGTGATCGGCAAGGTCACGAAGGGCGTTGGCGAGCTGAAGGCCATGGCGACGGCTCTCGGCTCCACTCAGCTCGTCGGGAGGCTGCGAGCCACGGCAGCGGGGATGACCCTCCTCAGTGCTGCGGAGGACGAGGCCGCTGTCAGCGCCACGGCCCTGGACGTTGCCATGGCGCCGATCTCTGCTCCGGTGCTGGCCATCGCTGCCGGCGTCGCCGCCCTGGCCGCCGGGTTCGCCTTCGCCTACGACAAGTCGAAGCCGCTCCGCGACGCCTTCTCGGCCCTCGGGCACGCTCTGGGGTCTATCGGTACCGCGGTATCCGGCAACCCGGACGGCACGGGCAACGGCGGCATCAAGGGCGCCTTCTCGGCGTTCTCAGATGAGCTGTACACGGACCTGAAGCCGATCATCGACGAGGTGGCCGGCGCCATTCAGGGACTGGCGAACTTTATCGAGCGCCACGATCACGTAATTGGTGCTTCAGTCGCTTCGACGGTCCGGATTATCGTTGCTGCGCTTCGCGTTTCCTGGGACTGGACGAAGGCCCTGGGCAACGTTTTCATGGGCCTCTACTACATACTGACGTTCCAGTTCGGTAAGGCAGGTAAGTCTTTCTCTGCCGCGTGGAGCAATATCGCGGACTCTTTCAAGGTCAGCACTGATGCTATGGCTCGGTCTACTGGAGATTTGATCCAGGCCGCCAAGCTCGACGGTATCGAGAACAAGGCACAGGACAACCTGAAGAAGTACCTCCATGTAGTCCAGACCGGCGGAGACGCCGTGCTGAAAACGTGGAAGTCCAACATGCGCAAGATGCAGGACTCCGAGTCTAATGCCGCGTGGAACATGAACGTGGATATGGGCTCGAAGCTCGACGGCATCTTTCATGCGGTCCTCAAGAATGGCGGGAAGATCACCGCCGAGCAGTCGAAGCAGTGGAAGGACACTCTCGCCAAGGTCAACCAGCATGGCGATGCCGCCACTAAGGCAATGGCCACGCATCTCGACCAGTGGATGAAGAACATCTCTCAGGCCACGACCGAGACGCAGCGCAAGATCCAGTTGGCTGCCTTCGGCATGGGAGACGCCATCAAGGCCGTGGCCGCCAACATGAAGGGCGTCAGCTTCGACAAGCTGACCACCGACATCAACAAGTACGGGGATCAGCTCACGAAGGCCGGCCTCAATACTCAACAGGTCATCGGCACCCTGATCAGCCTGGAGTCGCACGGCCTCAACACCAAGGAAGCCGTCGGCAACCTCGCCACTCAGATGTCCCGACTCAAGGAGGTCGGGGAGAACCCGGGTCTTGAGCAGACCATTTCCCAGGTTCGAGGCATGACCTCCCAGTCGCAGGCGGCGAAGGTTGCCTCACACGAGCTGGGCGACACTATGGGTGGCTTCGTGGTGGAAGCCATGAAGAAGGGCTCTGGGGCGCTTCTGAGCCTTCGCGGTGATCTCGCCCTGATGGGCGACAAGACCCGCATCACGTCCAAGGAAGCCGGTGCGGCTTTCGACGAGATGGGCTTTAAGGGCAAGGTCTCCGCTTCGGGTATCGCTGGTGCTTTCGACAAGTACATGAAGCAGCTCCCGAACTCGGTGAGCAAGGGCACGGTTAAGTCTCTCTCGACTGCCGAGACCAATCTTGAGGACCTGTATAACGAGTTCGTTCAGAACGGCGGCAAGGTCAACAAGAACTGGCAAGGCACGTGGAGTAAGAACCTCTCGGTTCTGAGGAAGTCGAAGGACCCGCACATGCGGGCTATGGCTGACCTCTGGTCCGGCATGAAGTCTCAGTTCAAGCCGTCGGAAGCTAACAGCAAGCTGGACTCAGCACTGCGAAGTCTCCCGAAGACCATCGACAAGAACCATGATTCCATCGTCAACGCCATGGAAAAGCTTGGTTCCGCTGCGGGCGACGCGTTCTCGGACGCGATCTCTCGCGCGATCAAGAAGGCAACCAGTGGTCTAGGAAACATCTTCGACCCGCTCCATATTGGTGGCCTCTTCGGCTCTGGCTCTTCCGGCAAGAAGGCGAAGGTCAAGCACTATGCCTCTGGCGGTATCGTTCCGGGCTATTCCCCCGGCAGGGATACCGTTCCGGCTGTCTTGTCTCCTGGTGAGGCCGTTCTCAGGCCGGAGGCCGTGAGGCTACTCGGTGCTGGAAACATCCTGGCTCTCAACAAGGCCGCTCAGGGCGGCAGTACTGGCGACGCCTCCAAGCAAGGCATCCCGAACACTGCCGAGTCCCTGAAGCAGGCAGCGGAGAAGTCCAACCAGGTGTGGCTTCAGCAGATGAAGCCCGTGTTCGACAAGATCGACACCTATTTCACGGTGACGATGGTCGCCGCTGAGAAGGAGTACGTCACTCAGAACAAGTCGAACTGGGACCGGATCTCTCTGGATATCCAGACGTCTTGGGCAGCGAAGATCAAGCCGAGCCTTCAGGCTATCGGCCGCTACCTCGCGGTGGATCTGACCAACAGTGAGAAGCGGTTCCAGGCGTCGAACACGACCGTATGGGCGGGCGTCACGTCCACGGTGGCCGCCTCCTGGTCCAAGCTGAACGGCTCGTTCTCCTCGATCGAGCGTGGTGTTCGTGGGGTGCAGTCGCAGTTCCAGTCGTCGGCCTCGGCCATCAAGAGCGCCTGGGGCAACGCCATGAGCTTCGTGACCAGCTCCACCAGGAGCGCGGTGAACGGCCCGTACAACGGCGGTGCTGTGGCCATGCTGGGGCAGATGGCGAAGCTCGCCGGCACCGGCAATCCCCTCAAGCCCGTGCACTTCGCTACGGGTGGCGTGGTGCCCGGTTACGCCCCTGGTGTGGACACGGTTCCGGCCGTGCTCAGTCCAGGGGAAGGGATCCTTCGTCCGGAGGTGGTTCGTGCCCTGGGCGCCGAGACGATCCACGCGTGGAACGCTGCCGCCAGGAGCGGGGGCAACATGTTCGCCAATGGCGGTGTCGTCGGCGAGAAGGCTCCGTTGAGCCTCACCGTGGACGGCGGTGGCTGGGTCAATCAGCACAAGAACGACCCGTACAAGGGCTATTCGGATGCTCTGACTGCCGGCTGGAAGGCCGTGATCAATCCCGCTCTGGACAAGATCTCTGCTGCCTTCGGGACGGTGGGCCACATCCAGAAGGGCATGTTCGCCAAGACTCAGCCGATGGCGTCGAAGTGGGCCCAGTACATCGATGCCCACACGGCTCTTGCGGCTACCCAGTCCGCCAAGAACGCGATTGCTGTTGAGCGGTCGAGGTCTGAGTCTGGGTCGGCGAGTTGGTACAACCTCTGCGAGATGAATGCTGAGACGGCCTGGGGTCTCTCCGGCCTGTACCCCTCTGCGGCTGCCGCTTACCGGGCTTCCGGTGCTACCCGCGGGGACAAGAACATTCCTCCGGGTGCTGCCGTGTACTGGCCCAACATCGGTGGGGCCTTCGGGCACATCGCCCTCGCGGACACGACTCCGGGCTACGTGTGGTCGAACGATGTGCTCCGTAGGGGCTGCATTGACCGCGTGCCGATCTCCGCCATCGAACAGGGATGGGGTGCCGGCGTCGGCTACTGGGCACCGCGGATCGGCTCCCACACCATCAACGTCATGGGCGGTGGCTCCGGTGGGGGTCACTTCAACCCGTGGCCTGGCTCGCTGGTCACTCCCGACGGTGTCCTGCCGTACACGGGTGGCGGTGGCGTCCATGCGTCGCCGGCTAAGGCCAAGGGCATTGCTGTGGCCATGCTGAAGTCCCTCGGGTGGGATTCGCAGTTCTCTGCTCTTGAGCAGATGTGGACCAACGAATCCGGTTGGCGCTGGAATGCCACCAACCCCAGCTCCGGGGCCTACGGCATCCCTCAGTCGCTTCCTGGTTCAAAGATGGCTTCGGCCGGCTCCGACTGGCGTGACAACGCGGCCACTCAGATCCAGTGGGGCCTTAGCTACATCAAGGAGCGTTACGGGGATCCGGCTAAGGCTTGGCGGTTCTGGCAGGCGAACCACTGGTACGAGAAGGGCACCAAGTCCGCTCGTCCTGGTCTCGCCCTGGTGGGCGAGCGAGGCCCTGAGTTGGTGTCCTTCAAGGGCGGCGAGCGGGTCTACAACAACAGTGAGACAGAGCAGATGCTCGGTGGCCGCGGCGGCACCACCATCACGATCAATGCGGCTCCGGACGTTCCTACGGAGCAATCACTGATGAGGGCTATGGATCGTGCAGCGATGATGCACGGCATGCTCTGGGGCTAAGAAATCAAGGTTGGGGAGGCTGGTCTTCGGACTGGCCTCCCCTCCTTTATGGAAGGAAGTCGCCTTGAACGGTGAATACACAATCTATGTCCGCGACAAGGACATGAACATTGTCGGCATGGTGGATGACTACAAAGAGTTCACTGCGACTCTTCAGTTCTGCGATGTGGGTACGTGGCAACTCAAGATTTCGTGTGCATCGCAGCACGCGAAGTTGTTCCAGCCCAATACGGGCATTGTGGTGCACCGTAAGGGCGTCGATCGAGTCTTGTTTTCCGGCACTGTTACGGGCATCCAGAAGTATTGGACGGTGGATGAGGATTCCGGACCGGGTGCTCTGATCGTTACCGGCTATGACGACAACTACATAGCCAAGTACCACGTCTGTTATCCGGATCCGTTGCAGCCTATCTCTCATCAGGACTGGGACACTGACGCCAACACCGACTTTCCCTCTTCACGTGCTCTTGAGGGTCTGATCAGCGCTAACGCCGGCTACGACTCGAAGTCTTCCCCTTTCCGTGTTCCTGCCGGCTATGACACTCCTGGTGATGGGAGACAAGATTGGCCGTACGACACTTTCGGCGATCCAGTTCCTTACAGTGTCCGCTATGACAACCTGCTAGATGCTGTGAAGCCTATTGCCACTAAGAGTGGGATTGGTTGGCGTAACGCCTACGATCATCAGGATCGGAAGATCAGGCTTGAATGTTGGGAGGTTAAGGACCTTTCCAAGCTGGTGAGGTTCAGCCCGGAGATCGGCAATCTTAAAGAGTTCGTGTACTCGATGAACGCCCCGAAGTGTACGAGGGCTGTCATTGGCGCCCGCGGCGAGGCGCATCTTCGCTATGTCGAGTCGTACACGAATGCGGAGGCCGAGGAGGCCGAGAAGTTTTGGGGCATTGTCGCCGAGCAGTTCTTTGACGCTACCGATGTGCCGATCATGCGGGATGCCAAGGCCCCCTGGAGCGACCCCATCATTGATCCGAACTACACGGGTCAAGGTGACATGAATCTGGATAAGGCACTGTCCATGATTCACCAGAAGGGCGATACTCACCTGAGGGAGAACGGGCCTAGCAGCAATCTTCAGCTCTACCCGCTCGATACGCCGCAGTGCATGTTCGGTCGTGACTGGTGGATCGGCGACATCGTCTCTTGCATCATCGATGGTGACGTGCATTCCGATCCGGTCACCAAGGTGACGATCTCCGATTCCGCTAGCGGCACTTCCCTCACTGTTTCCCTTGGTGCTCAGGGTACGACCGCGTCCGCGAATGTGTACACAGAGATTCAGTCCTTGTGGAGGCAATTGAACGAACTCAAGTCGAGACGATGACCTATGCCTATTCCTGCAACATACGACTACTTCCCCGACCACGGCGGGGGCGGCGATAAGCAAAAGTACAATCCGGTTACCTGGCCGCACACGTTCGTCACGTGGTCTGGCAGTGACGGCAGGATCATCCCCCTTACTGGCGACCTTACCTGTAGGGACAATCCCGCCGGCATCGGAATCATGTGGGGCCCGCAGGCTTTCGACATGCCTTCGTATGACGTGAAGTCCGACGCCATCCCGAACATGGACGGTTCGCTCTTCAAGTCAGCACGGGCCACTAGTCGAGACATCACGATCCCGATCCGCATTCAGGCCCTGGACCGCAAGTCTCTCATTGCGTTGAAGCAGTACCTTTTCCATTCCCTTAACCCGCTCAGAGGCCCCGGTCGGATTACCGTGACCGAGGGCGACGGCCATCCACGGCACCTTGAGTGCTATTACGTCGATGGCGCCCAGGGAAACGAGGGTCGAGACCAGGCTGGCTTCTACTGGATAACCTATGCCCTCGTCTTCCGCGCCATGGATCCCTACTGGTATGCGAACCGGCACGATCAGGTCGAGTGGCACATCTACAAGGACGACGCTAAGCCCTTCCTCTCCGAACACTTCCTTCCGCTTCAGGTAGGCGCCACCGGATTCAAGCCCGGTGACCCTGTGACGGTCACGAATGACTCGTCTCTCGACTGCTGGCCCGTGTGGACCGTTGAAGGCCCCATCTCATCCATGGCAGTAAAGAACCTGACCACAGGCGAGTCTTTTGACTTCCTGGACAACTTCACTATTCAGGTAGGGGAAAAAGCCACGATCGACACCACCCCTGGAGTGAAGTCAGTGATCCTCAGGGACAAGACGGGGGAAGAGAATCTTTGGCCGCAGGTAAAGCCTGCTAGCGCTATGTGGTCCCTCATCCCCGGGGACAACCAGATAACCATTACCGGCGCCGAGCCGGGAGACGCAACGGTTGTTCGCGTCACCTATGTTCCTCGATACCTTTCTTACTCTGGAGGCTGACTATCATGCCTAGTTTCGATGCCCCTAACGGTCAAGGATCTGAGTATTCCTGGCCTTTCAGCGACGGCAAGGGAACTGCTGTCGATCAGGCTAAGTGGCAGGACATGGCGGCACGCATGACGTACACCGCCGTCTCGGGCAAGCTTGGTGATGCTGCTCTTCAAGTTTCCATATCGAAGGCCGGCACTCCCCCGTCTGTCGATGTCGCTCCGGGTGAAGCCATGGTCCGTGGCTTCTGCTACAAGACCGACGGTGTGACCGTGCAGCTCAAGGACAACTCGCGTACCCCGCAGCCTCGCTTGGACACGATCGTTCTTCGCCTGGACATGGCGAACAACAACATCTCCGCAACGTCGTTGATGGGTGCTCCGGCCGAGGACCCTAAGCCTGCTGAACTCAAACGGGAACAAGGCGGCGTCTGGGACTTCCCCATTGCCTATGTGCTGCTCAAGAAGTCGTCTAACGAGATCGCGGAGATTGCGGATCTCCGCATCTTCTCTGATGGCGGCAACCTTCCGCAGGCGTACGACCCGTCTAAGGCTGATGTGGAGCCTAACCCGGGTGATCTCCTGTTCATGCGTGAGGCGAAGAGCGGTTACGAGAGTTTCGTTTCGTACTCGAACCGCGGCGGTTGGGCCATCAACGAAGACATCGGCAAGTACCGCACGTATAAGCCGAACCTGAACTATGCCTCGGTTGACTCTCCTAAGCCTGAGACCAAGGGGCACTGGAAGTGGATTTCACAGAACACCGTCTACTTCTGCGCGAACATCACCAACAACGACAACACGCGGAACATTGTTGCCGGCGGCCAGCAGACCTACATGAACGTGGATCTGCCCGTTAAGGCCCGCGGGGGCATGTTCCAGCTCGTGAACGCGACCCTGTTCAACAACTCCGACCGTGCCGAGAGTGAAGACAACTACTACATCGGCAACGCCTACTTGTCTGGAGGAAGCACCTGCCAGCCGGTCTTCCCGAATGTCAACAACTACAGGGCTATGGGTGACTGGCTCACCAAGATTCCGCACAACGCCGCGGTGTTCATCAGCGGCGTGTACGAGGCCGACCAGTTCCGAGAGGGGAACAGCTAATGCCTGTGCACACCTTTGGTGGCACCACCGATGCCGCTGCCGAGGACATGGAAGGCAACCGTCTCCCGAACCATAAGGGAGACGTGTACGACGGGGCCGGCGAGGACGCCCAGAAGGTCACAGACCTACGTGACATGGACGGCCACCACATCGAGTTCGTCACCTCGGACCAAAACGGCATGGTCCCGATGTTCCAGGGACCTGACGGCTACACGGAACTCTGGGTGGACTTCGGCCCCGGCAAGTACGGCCTCATACCTGTAGACACCGCTGCGGGCCTTGAGGAGCACGTGACGGCCGCCGACCCGCACAAGTCGAAGCAGTACACGGACGAGCAGCTGAGGCACTACGTCCACAACGACAGCTCCAACGTCATGGACGTGTCCGGCCTCGACGGCTGGCTGAAGCCCAAGATCAGTGGAACCTCCAGCTCGATGATCCTCGCCGCTAATGGCGACGATGACTGTTCGTGGAATGTCCGGCAGGACGGTTCCATGGAGGCCAAGGCGAAGGGCGGCGTCGATGGCATCAAGTATGTGGTTGACGCCAACAAGGCTGCCTTCGTTGCTTCTTCTCGGGAGTCCGGTAAGGCCACAGCCCAGATCAACGGTGATGGTTCGGCTTCGTTCACTGGGCCGGTGAGTGCCCCGAACATCGGCGGCGTCCGAGTCTTCTCCGGGGCGAAGGCGCCCACCAATCCTCAGATCGGTGACGTGTGGGTGCAGCTCGCTACCGATACCCCTAAGGGGAGCGATGGGTAACAGGCTTCTCTTCTATGACGGGGTCATCTGGAACCAGACTGAAGCTCAGGTCTATGACGATCAGAGTCAGTGGGCCGACGCCACCTCGTATGCGGTGTGGGATGGGGCGGAGTGGATGACCGCCCTGCCGGCTCCCGTCGAGTTCCCGCAGCCTTCCAAGCAGACGCATGGAAGCTTCGAGGGCGTTGATGTCGCAACACTCAGCCTCCCTGACGGCATGCGCCTCGGCGAGACCGTGGTGTCGGTGTGTGCCTCGTACGGGGACCAGGATCCGGCACCACCCGGCGGCCTGGGCCTGGTGGAGCTGCTTCCTGTCAGGGCCTCCGAGGGCGTGACGCTGGATCCGACGAAGCTCCACTTGCAGGCCAGCATGTTCATGTGGGAGCCGTCCAAGGGCAGTTCAGTGTCCTGGCGGGTGTCTGGCCAGCGGGACACGAACGCCGTCGTCATGAACCTCGTGTACCGGGACACCGACACGACGAAGATTCCGGCGAAGCCGATCGCCCGCTATGACACGGCCGAGAAGGCCGACGAGATCGAGTTGCCGGCTTCCTCTGACTACACGTCTCTCTACGTTGCCCTGGCCCTCGCCAGTGACCTCACCAATGGCATCTGGCCTGAGGGCTTCACGTCCAAGTATGAGGAGTTTGGGACGTTCGGCGAGGACAAGGTGCACATGTTGGCGGCTCACACGGTGGGCTCTAAGGCATCCCCCGGAAAGCTCCTCCTGGATTCGACAGTGGATGAAGTCGCGGTTGCCCTGATCACTGTTCCCGGCATGGAGAATCCGGACCATAAGGGTGTGTGGATTCTTGGTGATGGTGAGCGTTCGACGCTCGGCACTACGACGGTTCTTCAGTAGGAGGAGATAATGCCTGTTCCTGAGATTCTTGATTGGGAAGAGCGCGAGATCATTGTCCCGGACAAGATGAATTCACAGATCCGGGACATGCAAGCATATTTCGGCAACCGGCCATGGTTTCACATCATGATGCCGGACCAGGAGGTGAAGGATTGCCAGAAGTTCCCCGCGGGCGCCGACAATCAGTTCATTAAGTGGCCTGGTCCTGGACGTGAGCATGGAGGGTGGAAGATTCGGGATGACCGTTCGGCTTTCATTGTTCCCGAGGATGGCGTCTATTTCGTTTACGCCAACGCGGGTGCGGCCCCTTTGAAGGGCCCATCCCCCACCAATATTCCGGTGATCTATCTGACCATCGTGAAGGACGGTACGGATTTCTCGTCCACTGCCGTCTCATGCCCAATGCAAAATGAAGTCACGACTACGCACGGTGTTCTTGTGGAGTGCAAGAAGGGGACTGTGCTGCAAGCCGAGATTTTCGCAATGAAGAAAGCCGGGATTGATTTCCGCATCGAGAACCAGGGCCAGCTTTGCACCTTCGGCGCTTTCAAGGTTTCCGAAGGGGATCTCACAGGGCCTTGTGAGCCGATACCCGGATTGAAGCGTGATTGGAAGGATGGGGAGCACCTAGACACCGTTCTCTGGCAGGAGCAGACAACTGGTGTTAGTAGGTCCCTGCTGGGTATGCCTCGTTTTCAACTTCGTGGAACGAAGAATCGCAACTATCCCCAAAATGGTTTCGAGGACATTCACTGGAGCACGGAAAATATTCGACACAGTGGGGGCTGGGAGTGGAATGAGGATGCCTCTACCATCACCGTCCCCGAGACTGGCATCTATGTTGTTTCTTCACACGCCTCGATCAATGCGCCGAATGTGGACTTGCATTGTAATTTCAACTTCTACATGAAGCTTAACGATGACCGTGTCGCCCTGTCACAAGGGGGTGCACATCGTAAGAATTATCTGCATAGTCGCGCCATTCAGGATGTTAGGCGACTCGCGAAGGGCGACAAGATTACTTTTCAGTGGAATCTCAGCGGTGGTGACGGCGTGTGGATTTCGGGCGAGGATATCGCTATGGGTGCGGTGAATATTTTCATGATTTCCCCCGAGTCTAGTTTTGCGGACGTGACGTAATGGATCTTAAAACTTGGGAGTCGCGAGATGTTGTTGATGCCCAGAGCCTGAAGGAGGCCCTTACGGCACCGTATGACGCCATCCGCAACATGCCTCGATTCCATCAGACTGGCATGAATGATTTCGCCACCCTGTTTGGCCCGAAAATGGCAGTGGTGGATTTCAAGGAATCAGGCTTTGTTCAGCATGATGGCTGGACTCGACACAAGGTCGAAACAGGGGATAATCCGAATGGTACCGCTTTCCGCGTGCCCATGACTGGCATGTATTACATATTCTCTGAGATTTTCCTGCGCGCCGATAGCGATAGTGACGCTGGGCGCCATTGGTGGATGTATATCGAGAAGCGCACTAGCCCCGGCGATGAAGATTCCTCCATTCACCTGGCATCGGGAATTGTCCAGAGCGAGGTCAAGAAATACCACATGTCGAATTCCGCAAACTGCATAGCCTTCCTTGAGGAGGGTGACTACATTTGCGCCGCCATCTATTCTGGCTACGTTTGGCAGAATCCTATCCAGGATCGGGACATTGCTAGCCGGATGGGCGCCTACTTGATTGCCCCAGGCGAGGCTAGCGATGGGAATGAGCTTTAGCTATGGATCATCTTGTTTCATCTATTGAGGTACTAGTACCGGTGCTTTCGGCCCTGGTGCTGGGTCTGCGGAAGTACAGGAGCGATGTGGTGAACACGCTTCGCCAGGAATGCCAAGAATGGCAGGACCGATCTACCGCGCTCAGCGAGGAACTGAAGGAACTACGCGATGAGGTGATTGAACTCCGCAAGGAGAACTATTCACTTCGCGCCTACCTCGCTTCGCGGCTCGGTGAGGAGGTTGGGAAGGTTGATTAGCACTATGACTGCTGTAGCCCTGTACGGCCTGATGGCCGCTTTCTGTTTCGGCCTGGTGGTGCAGCATCGCAAGCACCAGGAGACGCCCGTGCTGGCCCGACTGGGGCGGCCTATCGATGAGGATGTGTTCTGCCTCTGGCTGGCCGTGTATCTCGCACTGAGGGCTGTCGCCCGCGGCCTGTGGGCCCTGCCGGCGCTAGACGTACCCCTGACCATCGCGGCGAACCTGGTGCTCGCCCTGGTCCTCGTCGCACGGCTCCGGTTTGAGCCGAAGCCCGCCAAGTAAGCAACTACACCGTATGCCGCCCGGCTGCTGCCGGGCTTTTTTCATGCCCGGACACAGGAGGAAAGATGTCTCAGGCACTTGATTTCATCAATAGCGCTAAGGCTCAGGTCGGCTACCGAGAGGGTGCCAACAACTGGAACAAGTATGGCCAGTGGTATCGGGACAACAATGAGCCGTGGTGTGCCCAGTTCGTGAGCTGGAACGCCAATGAGGCTGGCATTCTCAACACTAAGGTCCCGAAGTACGAGGGCTGTTCCGCGGGAGTGGCCTGGTACCGAAACAAGGGCCGGTTCACTGACTACCCGGTCGTTGGCGGCCCGGTCTTCTACGGCTCCGGTGGCGGTAGCCACACGGGCATATGCGTTGCATATTCCTCTTCGACCATCACGACCATCGAGGGGAATACCAATACCGACGGTTCAGCCGAGGGTAACGGCGTCTACCTCAAGACTCGCTCTCGTCAGTCCAGCTACGTGTATGGCTATGGCATTCCGGACTTTGACGAAGGCACCGTTCTGGCTGACCCTTCCTACAAGGGCAAGGCAGGTTACATCTACTTCGGGGAGGAAGCTTCGACTTCCGACGTCCCGAACAAGCCGACACCTAAGCCGACTCCAGGGAAGGTGACGATCAACGGATCCGTGTACGGCCCTGGAACTCAAGGCGATCACATTCAGTACATGGCGGATTGTCTCTGGAAGGCCGGCTGCTGGAAGGGCCCCAAGGATGCGCACGCTTGGGGCGATGGGCATACCGAGTCGATGCGGGCCTATCAGATCGCCATCGGCGACGCCGACTCGGCGGATGGTGTGCCGGGCCTGAAGCAGCTGACACGACTTGAGACGGAGCACGGCCAGGGCCTGTGGCCCATCCAGAAGCCGGCTCCGCCTAAGCCTGACCCTTCGCCTAAGCCGGACGGCAACACGATCCCTAAGACTGTGTGGCTGAGTAACCCGTCCCCTTCCAAGGTCAAGGCCAATACGTGGACGACTGTCGATGTCACTGGCAAGGGAGACGGGACGGTCATCCATTCCAATGGTGACTGCAAGTTCTCGTCCAATGTGAAGATTGCTTTCGCCGATGTCCCGGCCGGCGCCACTGTCCAGGGCCGCTTTCTCAAGTTCACCAACGATGGCGACAGTGACGGCGGCTATGCAGTGGTCGAGCGTGTCGCTACCGGCGACTTCTCGTTTGTGGACTTCTCCGCAATGGGCCACATGAACACTGACCGTCGCCTGGTGTGTCAGGTTGCCGTGTTCGGCAAGGACGACCAGGAGTTCACGATTAGCGGCCGTACGGCCGAAGCTCTCTACTGGGACTAGCGATAGACATGAATGCTCTGATTGACTTCCTGAAGAAGAACCCTGTCCGCATCAAGGCGGCACTTGTTTCCGTGCTGGCCTTGTTCTCTGACTTCATCAGTCCGGACCTTCAGGGGAAGATTGTTTCCCTGGCGATGCTGGCCGTGTCCATCCTGGGTGGCGAGATCGCTCAACGGGTGGAGAACAAGAAGACCAACGATGCCCGACTCTCTGACATCCCCGTCGAGTCTGCTGGCATCTCGCATGTTTCGGATGCGCCTATCGCTTGAGGCAGTGTCCGAGTTTGAGAAAAGAAACCCCCCGGCTTCCCTGAGTGGAGGCCGGGGGCTCTTTTGCATTGAGGGCTCGAACCAACCTAACTAACCGTCATACAGAGAGTGACGGCCTGGCCATGACCTGCCTGCACTCCCCAACTCCGTGGCCATGACCTAGATTTCAGCCATGATCCCTACGGCCGACACAATCCGCTTCACGTTGCTGCACCCGCAGACCTTGAGCCGCCAGGAGTCGGTAGTCCTCGCCGGCCTGCGCATCGACTTCACCACCGAACCCCAGACCCGAGAGACCATCCTCGCCCGCGCTGAAGCCCGCGGCGTCGAGCATGGCGGGTTCCCTGACGAGTACCCCGACGAGTGGCAAACGCTCCGGATCCACATACAGGACATCCCGAGCGCCAAGTCCCTGTCTCTGGCTTCACGGATACGGGCTGCCAGCAGCAGCGGTCACTCCATGGTCGAGGCGTGGTCGCCGGCTGCACCCGGCTCCGGGCAGTGGCAGCACACCACGTTCCCGTGGGTCTACTGGGAAGGGCTCGGAGCCACGTGTTCCGTCGGCGTGGACGACATCAGTGTGTGGGGATACCTCTTCTCCGAACCCTGGGGTACCCACGCGAAGTTGCCCGCCCGCAGCAACGCTGCTGACGCGCCATGGGTCACCGTGAACACGGACACACCCCCATCCAGTTGCGGGAAGAGCTAGACCAATGTGGGAAGGACTCTGCGCGGCCACCGGCCAAGCCAGAAGGCCGCCGCCGAAGGAAGAGGAGCCCCATCGGTCGATCCATCGTGGGGGAGGTATTCGGTCGGCGCTAGGTAGCCCTCACCAGGGGCGAGCCGTATTCGGACGATGCGGAACGAGCGCCCGCTGGCGACATACGCCCGGTAGTCATCTGTGTGTGGGTAGCGGTGCGCATATGCGGTGGGGTAGATGGCTCGGCACGTTGCCTGTGCGTCGATGTCGCCGAGAATGATGTACCGGGTTCCAGGGCCGAGATTGAGGCACAGCCGACGGCGTCCCGTGTGCTTGTCGGCAAACCTCAGCTTGTCCCAGTTATCCAGGTGCAGCCCGATCAGCCGGCCATCCTGGTAGTTGTTGGTGGTCGTGGCCATGCCTGGCTCGGCAAGCGCCTGACCGAGGTATACCGCGTCAGCATCGCCTAGAGGCTGGGCAAGCTCTTCCAGCGGTAGCCCGTCCTGAAACGGCGGTCGAACGATCTCCACCACGGTGCTGTCTAACGTCTGGCGAGGCGCTGTGATGGACGTGACCTCTGCCTGAGTCAGGGAGCGCCATGCGCCGGAGGGCACTACCGCTCCAGTCTCGTACGCACCTTCGTCGCGACGTGCGGTCCTGACTGTGGCGATCTCGCACCGGGAACGAAGCGCGGCTTCATCGTCATAGACGATGTGCAGGGGCATGCGGGCCCTCCTGGTATCAGTCGTCTCCAAGGGTGATGTCCAGCTCGGCTACCAGCGCCTGCGCAAGGTCCGCCTCCTGGCCGGGATCGATACGAACCTTCTTGAGGTTCGCGAGGCCCCGGATGGTGGCGAGCGTGTTGCCGCGCAGGTCGGTGCCGCGGTAGCGGCCGGCCTCGAATTCGGTGAGCCTGAGTGTGCACTCGGAGAACACGACGTCGGTCAGGTCGCAATCAGTGAACGTGGCTTCGCTAAGGACACAGTTGACGAAGGCCACGGGGCCCGTGGCACGCACCTTCTCGAACGTGGCGAAATCGAGCTTGCAGCCCTCGACCAGGACATCGTCCAGTACCAGCCCGTCGAGCGCGGCGCCCATCAGCTTGCAGTCACGGAGGACCACGCGGGTCAGCTTGCTTTCACTCCAGCTGATCGTGCCGAGGTCGCTGCGAGTGATCTCCACGCCGTGCAGGTTCAGGGCCTCGAAGTGTGTCCGCTTTGAACGGACGCCGCTGATCCGGCCGGTGATGAGCTGAGTGTCGGTGATTTCGAGTGAGCGTAGGTCAGCGTCACTGTAGGCGAAGTCTTGGACCATGCCGCGCGGGTTGTCGAGGGTACCGACGTTGGACAGGTACAGGCCCGGCTCATCGAGGCCGGGCAGAGTGAGCCTGACGCGGCCGAAGGTGAGGGTGTCCATGGTGCTCCTGGTTCGAGACGGGCGGGGCAAGCCGCCATGATGCAGCTTGCCCCATCGCGCTACTACTTCTTGTTCCAGTTGTCCCATGTGGAGCGGTTGTCGAAGGTGTTACCCGCGTTGTCCCACGTGGGGCGGTTGTCGAACTTTGCCACCGGGTCGATCGGCGTATCTCCGATCAGATCACGGAACCCGGCGGCGGCGCTGAGGATCAGACCAACGGCCGTGGACGTGTTGGCTTCGCGGGAGATCAGTTCACTGGCTGCGGACATGTCGTGTGACTCCTTCCAGGAGAGCGATCTTTGCCGTTGTGCAGTATCGAGTGCGGGTGCCATCCATACGGCCCCCGTGCTCGAAGTACCGGTTCGCAGGGTGCGCGCCGCCGCAGAACGCGAAGTACCCGCAGGTGTTGCGGCAGGCGTCTACGCCATCCCGGAACTCGGTGATCCAGGGGGTTCGGGTGTCGGCCTCACTCATGAGGACGTCCAGGCCGTCACGGAGGACGTTGCCGGTGGTGAAGTCGCCGAACCGCTCGTCGGTGAAGCCGGCCAGTTCGGGTGAGAGCAGAACCACGCCGCCGTCAACGCTGACAGTGGGCAATGGGTCCCACAGTGCCGACACCGGGTCAGGCTGGGGCTGTTGAGTGCTGAGGACGGTGCTGGCGAAGTTCAGCACGCGCGATATCTCTCGTAGGCGGACTACCGGATTGGCGCTCCATGCGTCCGTGAGGGCGGCCCAGAAGTCTGCTGTCCTTGCAGGGTCGGTTGCGTGCACGCCGCGGTTGACGCCCTCTTCCTCTTCGACGTTCACGCCGAGGGTGGTAACACCCAGTTCGGCGAAGAACTCGTAGAAGCTGGCGGCCGTTCCGGGGTCAGGGTCGGAGACAACTGCGATGGCGGAGAACGGGATCCCGTGCCGACGTAATCGTTGGATCCCTCGCATGATCACGCGGAACGCGGGGTGACCGGCACGAGTGACACGGTGGTGGTTCATGTCCTCCGGACCGTCGATGCTGACGCCCACATGCACGTTGTGCTCCAGCAGGTAGCCGCACCAGGCGTCATCGACGAGGGCCGCGTTCGTCTGCACACTGTGCTTCACGCCTTCGAAGGGGGCCATCAGTCTGGCCAGATGATCGCGGCCGGCGGACAGTGGCTCGCCGCCGTGCCACACGACTTCGAACGCGGGATCGTCGGCGGCCCACTTGTTGACCGACTTCGCCACAGCCTGTGCCACGGGGACCGGCATCAGGTTCTTGACCTTGCGGAACGGCAGGTAGCAGTACGTACAGTCCATGGGCAGGCACTGTGTGGTTGGCTGCATGATCACAGCGTGCGGAACGGTCGCGAGCTGTACGGGTTTGCGCATCGTGCTCCTCTCGATTGGGTTCGAGTGGTGCATGGGTGGCGCTGAGGATCACGTACAGTACGTGATCCTCAGCACCTCTTCCGCCCCCTGCCGAGACTCATCGAAATCGGGGGAACCACGAAGGCCAGTTGGCAGGGACTGGAGTCTGATGTCGTCCTGGCGGCGCCTGCTTAGGTGATGTTCGACAGGAGCACCATCACACCAGCCCACAGGCCGAGCACCACCAGGCCCACGAAGGCCGCGGCCAGGGTCAGGCCGACCATGATGACGTTGTCCTCGCGTTGCTGCTTCTCTCGCTCCTCCACGGCCTGTTGGTGTGCTTCAGCGTTGCAGCCGGCGCATCCTGTGATCTCGTGCTCTAAGTGATCGCTCAGACCATCACCGTCCTTGGTAGCACTGGGTGGTAGCCCGCCCCGACCAACCGAGCGTGTCAGGAAGGCAGGGGCGGGAACTTGTGGCGGGCCGCCCGGTCCCCGACCAAGGCCGAGCGACCCGCTTCGCACTCTCCCGTCTCGGCGCATACGCGGGGAACCGGAGACGGAGTGCGCCCGGCCCATCGCTAGCCGGGGACTGTGACCCGCCCCCTGATGATGAGTGTCACCTCGGGGGATCAGGGAGCGGGAGTTCATTGGAGAGAGGTCTAGTGGTTCTCTGTCTCCCAGAGGGCGGCGAAGAGAAGTCCGATGCTGGAACAGATCAGGAGGACGAATAACGGTCCTGCGAACCTGAGGACCTGGTCCCTTGTCCACCTGAGCAGCCATCGGCATAACTCGAAGAGGCATCCGGCGTTAGAGCCCACTTCGCCTCCAGGACATCGCAAAGCTTGTTGGTGGTTGCGACGTTGACTCGACCGAAGTGGACGGTGGGCCGGGTGCCTTCCTCGTCCACGTAGAGGGTGCGGAACTTGATTCCGAACCTCTCCAGCACGTCACGGAGGCGAAGACATGCCTTACTCGCGTCCTCGAACGTCACGCCGTCAAGCTCAACGGGAACCTTGGGAAGTGGGGGCGGCGTGAAGGTCATCCCCGCCTCACCTTCTGGCCCATCTGCTCCGAGGCCCGCTTGTCCTTCGACTTCTTCTCGCACTCCTTGAGCTTCTTACTCAGGTCTTCAGTCGTCCCGCTCATCACTCCTCCTCACCTGCATCAAGGGCATTGGCGAGTCGTCGCGCGTTGGTGATCGAGAGCGAAGGCGGAAGTACTTTGTTCGCCGTACGACCCTTCACCGTGCCCACGATGACCAATGAGGGTGAAGTGCGGATGCTGATCCCGAGTAGAGCCGCATCCAGCTCCTTGGCAGCGACGCGTGCAAGGGGCTCCCTGGATCGGGTGACGCGACCGCCGATGGAGAGGGTCAGCCGCTGCGTCTCCTCCAACGTCAGTGCCGTGAGGCGGACTCGCGAGACCTTGACGCCTTCGACGACGCCGCTCGACACGATGGACTCAGCACTGACCTCGGCCCGACGCAGCCCGGCGTCCAGCCGCCCTCGTACCTCTTCGGCGGCTTGGTGTGGTGTCCTCACCGACACGTCGGGCATGGCGGATCACTCCTCAACGACGTTGCAGCGTTGACTGCTTGGGGGTTCACGTGACTAGCTGCCTACGCTTAGTTAACGGCCATTCGAGGGACCGAACTTGCACAGAAGTTGCACAGTGGGGGTGCGCCCCGGAGCGGGCCCTTGGGAGGATGGAGACACCCACTGCACCGAAGGGGATCAGATGACCCATGTGGAACGCACACCAGGACCGGGCAGGAACGTTGCGACCCTCCGCAAGGAGCGAGGTCTGAGCCAGGCTCAGCTAGCGCGCATGGCCGGGGTCTCGCTGTCGATGCTGAGCAAAATCGAGGTGGGCGACCGGCCTCTGACTCAGGGCATGGGGGCCGCCCTGGCGAACGCTATGGGCATCACCCTGGATGAAGTCCTCGGTAAGGCTCCGGTCACGAGCGAAGACAACCTCAAGGAGCTTCGCTCCGCCATGCGCCGCTTCGACCTTCCGGGGGAACCTCCCGTCGAAGCGGAAGCCCTGAAACTGGACCTCGCGAGGCTCACCAAGCACCGGTTTAACACTGAGCTGTCGGAAGTCCTGTCAATGCTTCCCGGGCTCACCAGCCGAGTCACGAACTACGCGCACGCAGCCGGCACACCGGAAGCCTGGGCGATGGTTGCGGACACCTACAGCACGATCTATTGGGTTGCCGCCCGGCACAGGTGGCTCGATCTGGCCGAACTGGCCTCGGTCAAGCAGGTACTCGCCGCCGAGAGGGCAACCACCCTGGTTCAGGTTGTGGCCGCCAGGGATCACGCCGGAATGTTCCTGAACGGCGGCGACTTCGCTGGGGGCCTGGCCGTCGTAGAGCGGGCCATCGTCAAGGCCGAGTCCACTCTCACCGGCCGGGAAAGGGCGTTCGGCCTAGGAACTTTGCACCTTCGGGGGCTCACCTTGGCTGGCCGGCTCAGGGACAAGGCGGAGGCTGACAAGCACATCGAACGAGCCGAGCGGCTGGCCGGCGAGTTTCAGAGCGATGTGGTCAAACACGAAATGCACTTTGGCCCCCAAAACGCTGCCGTTCACATCATCTCGACGTCCGGGGACCTCCGTAGGCATAGCAAGGCACTTCAGGTCTCCAACGATCTTCAGCGGCAAGAGATCAACCTGCCCGCCACAAGGGTCGGGCCGATGCACCTGGACACGGCAAGGGCGCGGCTCGCTCTCGGAGACAGGGATGGAGCCTTGGACTCCCTGGAATCAGCATGGGCGGTTGCTCCCCAGTTGGCGAAGGTTCACCCCACGAGCCAGGAGCTTTTTCGGGTGTTGATCTCGCTGCACAAAAGGAGCAATCCGCGGTTGAACCAGATTGCCAAGAGGGCCAAGGTTTCCATCTAGGGTCTGACCGCCTGACCTGCCCCTCCCCGCAACAACAAGAAAGCCCCCGTATCAGCCGGGGGCTTTCCCTGTAATCCACTGCTAGGACAGTCCTAGCAGGCAGCACCTTACACCCGCCGGCGCTTGGTTCATGACAAGATCTCCGGCCCTGCCACGCAGGCGTACTCACCGGTGCCCGCGTCGCGACGGTACCGTGCACGCGTGACGCGATGCCCGTTCTCTGCCTTGCCCAGGATCCGGAACCACTCGGGGGCCGAGGGCAGCCCGTCAGGCTTCTCGCACTCCTGGTAGACGTAGGCCGTTCGCTTCCCTAGGGCTTCGGTTGCCATCTCCGCTTCGCGGATGGTGTGCATGCTGGCAACTTCGATGATGCGCTCATACCCGACACCAGGGTTAGGCCAGACATGCCAGTCTTTGCCGTTCTCACTGATCTCGACTTCGAGTAGTAGCTTTTTTCCTCGGATCATGGGATTCGCAATCCCACATTCGCACTCTAGTCAAACCTTACCGGCTTTATTTGCACACTTTGAGCCTAACGAACTTAACTAACCGCTAGACGGAAAGTGATGCATTGATTGCGCTACTCTCAGTAGCGTTTGTGGGCAAATAAAAAAGAGCCCCCGGCGTGTGCCGGGGGCATCCTTTTGTTAGTCCCAAGACTTGGTGCGGTCAACCTTGGTGATCTTCCACGTGTAGTGGGTGGATTCCTTGAGTTCTTCCGCCGATGACGTCTTGCCGATGACCGTCTGTCCGGGCTTCACGTCGTTCTTAAAGTCGCTGAAGTCTGCGACTCGGTTACCGGAAGGATCGTCTACTTCGCCGTCAATCTCGTAGTTAGAACGCTTGGAGCTGTGGTTGACGAGCTTGTACTCGATCTTGTCGAACCCCTGACCTTCGTAGGGCTCGTCAATCTTCGCCGAGGTGAGCGTCACGTCCTTGCGCGGGTCGCTCACCGTGTTGTCCGAGCCGGTTACGACGTCATCGTTGGTGGTGCTGCCCGACTTGGCACCGGCCCCGGTGTGGCTGGTGCCGGCCGCATGCTCCGCCGTCGAGAGGCTGCCGCATGCGCCGACGGCACCGAGCACGACAACTCCGGCGACAACACCGAGCAGGCTCTTCAAGGGCGACTTCATTTTCTTGTCTCTTCTACTTGTTGTGGATGCCTATGCCGCGTCCGCGGGCTGGCCTTTTTCTTTAGCTTCGAGTCCTGCGAGGATCCAAAACACGTTGGATGTGGAGAGCCCGACTTGCTTGCCGATTTCGGCAGCCGTCATATCCAGATCCCTATGCATCTTGGCTATCACTCCAGGGTTAATAACCCTGCCATGCTCCCACTTGTCCATATTTTCCTTCTCAGACCTATTGAGCCGCGTGTCATGAACAGTAAACATCCTTTGGACTTGCTCGCTGCACAGCAAAGGTCCCGACGCCGCGGGACCTTCGTCATGTGCTGCCTTTATTTAATTTTCACTGGTCGTTCCCATGACAAGTCACGGGAGCCGAGAACAGCGACCAAAAGAAAAGACCCCCAAGGATTCCTTGGGGGTCATTCCTGCATCTGGTTATGAGTGAGCCTTGTCGTAAGCCTCTTCGATCTCAGTGGGGACACGACCACGGTCGGAGACCTCGTATCCCGCTTCCTTGGCCCATGCCCGGATCTGGGCAAGCTTCATGGTCCGGTCCGGGCTCGTGCCGGCCGTCCGCTTCGTAGGCCGAGCAACGAAGGAGGGAGCCGGGGCCTCCACTACCCTCTCCACACCAGCCTCAGACAGCGCGTCCAGGAGGTCATCGCGAGACTTCTCGTAGGCCGTCAGCTTGGTAGAGAACGCCTTACCAAGCTTCTCAAGGTTCTCCATAGCATCTTCAGCTACTTCACCCTTGTACTCCTTGCCATCAATGGTGATGGTTACAAGCTTCTTGACCTCGAACGGGCTAGACATGATGCGCTCCCTTCCCCTTGCTTCTCTATGTTCCTTGGACGCTAGCATAGTTAGCGCACATAGCAAAAGCCAGTCCTTAGGACTGGCTATCACTATCTGAGCTATCTGCGGGATGTTTAGTTCAACAAGTCGGCGAACTCGTTGTCATCTTCGACCGACATAGTCACAGAGGCCACAGGAGTCTCACAGCCAATGGCCTTGAGTCGGGGCCCGGATGCCTGCTCAGGCACGGATGCCGTCGGCTCCTCGCCGGCCTCACCCATCTCTTCCGCGGTCATGAGCCGGAACATGGTCGGCTTGCGGCCACCGCTGAGACTGCCCAGGCCCCGCCACATGTCGATGTCGTCGCGCTTCTCCGCCCATGCCTTGGTGTACCGCGCGGGCACGCCAGTCAGCTTGAAGATGTCCGTGCCGGTGATGCCCCCAGGGTTACGGCGGAGAACCTTGAGGATCTTGTCCTCCTCCGTCTCCCCGCTCACCATGTCGGCGCCTTCGCCCATGATGTGGGCGACCGAGTCAAGGCCGTGCCGCACGAAGCTCCACGCGGCCTCGATGTCCGCCACGCTGATCTCGTCCCGCAGGTTGATGAGTGCGTAGATGGCGCCGACGCGCCACACGTTCTCTACCGCGCGAGGAAGGAAGTCCTCGATGTACTCGTCTTCGCAGCGGTACTCGTCGATCTCGTCCCGCAGGCCATCGTCGAAGAGATCGATGGCTTCCTCAGAGAGCGTGATCTCGTCAATGCCACCAGTGAAGGCGACGGCCCGAGCGAGGATCGCTCCGGCTTCCTTGATGCTGTCCTCGTTGATGACGTGCCGCATGGACAGGCGCTTGGAGCGGGTCACGTGCTGAATGACCATGCGGTTGTAAGTTCCGCCCGCAACATCGGTCGCGCTGATGTTGTCCCGGAAACCTCGCGGGGTCGAGTGGCCGTGGACAACGAAGCGAGGGCTCCGCAGTACCCCACCATCGGCCACCATGTTTTGAAGGTCAGCGCCGTCCCATGCCTTACGCATGACACCTTGCAAGGTCGCGTCCCGCTTACCGCGCTTAATGACGGTCTCGTACTCGGCTTCCACCAGGAGCATGCGCGTGTCGGTGACGCTCAGGCCGGCGTACTCGCGGCCGTTCTCCTCGGCGTCCCGCATGGCCGCAAGAGCACTCTCACGGCGCTTAACGAATGCCCGGATGATGCCGGACCCAGACGACGCACCAGACGACTCGTGGTCGGTCAGGAAGTCCGGGCACGCCACGTTGCAGACCCGTGCAGCCATGCCATAGGCAGTACCTTTGCGCCCCTTACCCGTGGCACCAATGAGAAGCGTCCAGACACTGACGGGCATCTCTCGGCCGCCAATGTTCAGCATGACCTTATCCCCGACCATGCAAGAGACCTGAGATAGAAGGGCGGCCAGAACGCCGGCGGGGTCAGCTTCAGTCTCGGGCATGACCAGGTCGAGGATTTCCCTAACCTTCCCGACGGTCATTCCCTCTACGGGATGCTCACTCACTCGGCAATTCCTTCCCCACCTCAGGCGCTTCTACTTCATTGGCGGACTCCGCAGAATCCGCCCCGAAGAGAATAGCATGCAGCTTGTCTGCATGTTCCTTGCAAAGGTCCGCACTCATGTTCCCTATCGATGCTTCCTCGGTAGCCACCTGATTCTTTCCCTTGCGGTGGCAGAGGTCGCAAACAGTCCAGCTAATAACCATGATCACCCTTCGAGCTTGAGCTTCCATAGCAAAGAGCCCGACCGTAGTCGGGCCCCCACTAAAGCCGCTCAGTCGCTATTGCCGTCCCACTCGTCGGCATCTTCCGTCATACCGCTTAGCGTGATGGCGATGTCTCGTGCCTGCTGCGCGGACTGCCGCAGTATCTCGGCAGCCTGCCGGTAACCGTCATTGGTCACGATGCTCTTATCTTGTTTGGTCCTGATGTCGGGGTCACGCTGGCCAGCCTCGTAAGCATGCTGCGCTTCCGCAGCGGCCTGCCCTTGCTTGTCCGCGTACACGTGGAGCGCGTTCACGATCGCGCCCGCCCGCCGTTCCACGTACAACCCGATGTCGTGGCGGCGCTGAACACGCCCCACTAATTCGCCGAACTCCGCCCCGCTCAGTTCCCCACCGTTGCCGGTCATCACTCTTCCCCTGCTATCTCCGCCATTGCCCTTGCTGCCCCTGCTATGTCGCACGCCGCGAACCAAACGATGTCGCCGTGGTCGGCGCACTCCCACACGGCCGTCTCGGGCTCCCTCCACCAGTCGCCCGTCAGTCCCTTGTGGGAGGCCGCTAGCGCACGTAGCACCGACTGACACAACAGCGGCTCGTCCATGGCATCAGCGCGCATCCAGTCGTGTTCGAGCGTCACCACACTGACGGCCTGGTCGTCCTGGTCGAGCACGACCACACGCACGCCCGGTCGTGCCTTGCTCCACCGCGCGACGACTTTGAACCCGAAGATGTTGGGTGTGAACCCGACCGCCATCTGATCAAACGCGGTTGTCACTTGATGACCTCCACTGCATCAAGCGGAAACACTAGGTACCGGTCCCACTCGGGAACCTTGTTATAGGTTCCGTCCAGGTTCCTGTACGGCTCTTTCTCGACGACAACATGTGTGATGTTGGGTCGGTTCATCTTCGGGCCCCCGTAAAGCACTCCCACTATCGGGCCACACTCCAGGAACATCATCTTGCGATTGCGGACACGTACGCCTAGCTGTACGTCTTTCAGCTTCACTCTCCACCCTCCCTGTATGACCTTGTAACGGCCTGACAGGCCATGGCTCGGACCCCGGCAGGTAGGGCCCGACCAAAGCGCGTCACGCTTGGTACAGCTAACAAGTTAACTGACAAGAGAATGCGTCTTGCTCGCCAGGATGGTTACGCCATGCTCGGCCAACACGTCCGCATATCGGCCGTTGTCCGACACGAACACGTTGTATTCCGGGTCAAGCTCGTACGAGTAACACAGCATGTGGTTAGGGTGTGCCTTGGCTCCCGTCCGCCGATCGCTGCATATCTTGCGAGCATCCGACTCGGAGACGTGCCACAACACCCGACGCTTACTCGGGGACGTGTTCCTGCTCGCTATGAACACCGCTACACGCTTCATGCGCCAAACCCCTCTTCCGGCCAGAGTCCCGTACGACGGAAGTACTCGCGCCCCTCAGCTGTAAGCACCCTTTCAGCATCCGCCCGACGCCTTACGGCCTGCTGCTGGAAATACTTGATGTCGCCCGGATCTGTCCGGTTGGATGCAACAACCTCTAGCCGGTCGGCCTGGTGACGCATGTAAGTGACATAACCCGCGATCATCGCGTCAATGTCCGCGCCTGTTTCCTTCTCAAAGTCGTACGCCATTTCCTTCTCCTCTACTTGACCGGGGCGTGCGTCATACCAGGCTCACTAGCCCTACGATGCTTGTCGCAACGAGGGTCACAGGCGAAATGCTTCTCCCCGTACATTTCCCTGCATTCCCAGTGGGTTACAGGCTCCTCACAGAAAGGTATGCACTTAACCCCCTCCGCTGCCGCATAGCTGCTGTAGTGGACTCCCACACGCTTACTCACTTACTCTCACACCCTTCGCACAGTTCACCGGTCGCCGGATTGCAATACTCGTGTCCGTGATCCTCGTAAGCCTCACAGTGCTTACAGTCATCCCATGCGCCATGACGCCGCAGATGCCAGTTACTGAACCATCGGCCCGACGGAAGCTGTTTCACGTCTCCGCATCCTTTCGGAAGATCTCAATCATGAACTCAAGATGCCGCACATCATGATCCAGGCACCATTCATCGTTGGCATCCCAACGCTGATTCCGATTGATCTTCGCTACCCGGTTAGCTATGCACTCGCGTGCCTCACGAATGATGTCGTTGTCAGGCATTACCGCTCCTCACACTCCCCCGGGTACGTGCATCCGGATCCATCGCAGTAGCCCGTGAAGCAATGCCACGACTCGGCCGGATCACATGCACAACCATCCGCCCTAGCGTCGTCGCACGGCTCACAGAAGTACTCGGAATCGTCCAGCGGACCTATTACAGTCGTGCCGCAGCAATCGCAGTAGCGATAGCCATGCGCGCAGTCCCGACCGGATCGCAGTGCGGAACCGGCACGCGCCGCCGCCTGACACTGATGCCAAGACATGTCCAAGTATTCGAGCGTTGCAGTCATAGCCGTACCTCTCTTCAGTGAAGAGCCATGCAGTGATGTTCAACCGGCCCCATGCGGGTACCGAGACGCGTTAGGTGCCTATCAAGCAACTCATCCGACGCGGTAAGCGCCTGTATCAGCTCTTCTATGTCCCACCCGTGGTAGTTCCACATAGAGCCCTTACAGGTCTCACCTGTCTCCGGGAACCACTCCCCGAGAGCGTTGGCCATGTGCTCTTCACATGCCTGGTAGTCAGCAGGTTCGTAGTAGAAAAATCGCTCTGCCATGTCCCTTGACCCTGTCCGCTGTCACTTACACGCGTTACCGAAACCGTCCGCGCCCTTGTGACACGCCCCGTCCTGGAAACCGTCGTTGTAGTCGGTCACGTGCGCCTTATCGGCAGCCTTAGCGTCCACGCTATGAACCGTGACCCCTGTGCCAGTAGCGAGCATCACGGCGGCCACGCCCGCAAGAATCCAGTTACGCATTACCAATCCACTCCCAACATTTGTTCAAGTTCAATGGCCGTAGGCGCCTCAGCTAGCCTCAATGCCTCCACATACGCGGAATCGATCTGCGCCCTCGTGATTTCCTCGCCGTCACCAATCGCCATCATGAGAATGCCGACCAGCGCATCAGCTATACGGGTATCCATGCCTGGTTTCCTTCCTGTACCGCTTTCAGGGTCTTCCGGTACGCACCTCTAGGAACCGTGAAATCAACCAGACACCCGAAGATGTCCAGCGCCTCAAAGTGCTCGCTGCACAGGTTCCGGGATTGCCTCCCGTGCACGTACCCGATCACGTAAGGCAGGGCGCCTACCGCCTGACAGTGCCTGATGTCGCACTCGCGTTTGAGATTGACGGTCATGTTGCCTCCCCTTTGTTCTGCTGCGTGCCCATGACCGGTCTTGCACCTGAGAACCGCTTACACCGGTAGTCATGGACTACGGGCTGTTTGCTTGCCTGATCGCAAGCGCAGCCCTATGAGGGTGATACCTCCGCCGGTTGTCGCTTGGGGCCACCGGGCAACCCATACGCGGTTTGATGCCTTACCTCAGCACTTGCTTTGGTCGTGCACGCTTCCGCACTCTCCCGGATCCGTAGATCCTTGGCCGCTTAGAGTCTGTCCCTTGCTTAGAACCTTAGTCCTTCGCTTTGTTTGGGCTGTTCCCCTTGCGACACCCAGAACATTACGCAACTTGTTAGCTGTACGCAAGTAAGCCAATAAGCCTCTGACCTGCGGTTTTTAACATCATCAACGCCCTGACCTGCATAAACGCTATCTAGGTAAAGTGCATAGCAATCTAAGTAGTCATAGCGCTACGTACAGTATCCAAGCTGGCCCTACCCGGATACATAGGAATATGCGCGCATGCATCTAGCACACCATCTATCCCTAAGTCCAGAAAGCCATGTGCGCCAACTTAAGGGCCTACCGCATACACCTAGGCCCTGTACAGCACCCTCATATAGATAGGCCCTCATGCGGGCACCTATCCATTGCTACTCTTTGTGCTTTAGTCTCACTCTTTGTGTTTTCATTCATTCTTTGCTTTGTGACTCTTGACTTAGCCTCTTCAATCCGTTATCGCCCCTCAATCAAGCATTATCACCACAATGAGACAAGCATCACCACAAGCATCCATAGGCAACATGCAAACAAACATGTAACGTAGAAAGAATGCCTAAAACAGGCATCTCCCATTCGACACCCATAGCCCACCTAAGGAACTCCCCCACTCAATAGACGGTCCGTTACCTGCTCACCAAAAGAAGGATGGCAACCAACCTAACTAACCCATAACAGAAGGCATCCACCCCTAACCGTAGAGTTAATAGTTAATTAGGTAGGTTCCCTTGCCTGCATCCAATAAGGAATGTCTATGCATATGGGGGGTAATGTTAGTTCGTTTGCACATAAGGAACCGCCGGAGGCTGTCGCTCGGCATACGTACGAACCAAGGGTCTAATGATCTTGCTTGGCTAGCCTAAGACGCTTAGATAGCCTAACGAGCTTCTGCATGGCTCCCTGAGGGCCTTTCGAGAGGCTTGGCAGCCAATGACGCCAAGGAGAGAACATAAAGCGCCCTAGGGGTCTTAGAAGGCTTTCCAGGGGCATCAGGGGTCCGTCTAGCTGCTCCGACTTAGAGCACCTATCCCTATATTTGTGAACTACGCCACAGCAGTGTCACTAAATCGAGAGAGTGACAAGTACGTTATTAGTGGAGGGGTAAATATATATGCTCCCTAGCCATACATGAACTTAGTGGTCGTCTAGGTTATCTATCTATGGGTACAAGTGAGCCCCGGCTACCAGGGCCGGGGCTTCGCCTTCTCCTCTAACTAACTCCATACGTCTGATCCTCCGCCCCTCCATGTGATGAGTCGGGAGTCGTCGAGGCTGATCTCATCCTCATCAAGGCCGGCACGTCGAAGGAACTCGACAACGTCTCTAGGGCCGTAGGCAAGGCCCAGGTTCTCGGCATTTACCGTCACCCGCCGGCCACCAGTAGGCGACGGTGGATGCACCACCACAAGTGGACGTGTAGCCATGCCCCCACTGTGCGCCAAAAGCTTCAGTGACGCATGGGTACGGAACTGCGCCCACTCTGCGAGAACTGTCGCCAGGAGTGCCGAGAGGTGGCCGTCGAGGGCCACACCCCGTGAATCAACCTAACTAACCTCTGACTGTCCGTGATGGCCCTCTCACGGGGCCTCGGGGTTCGAGCTGGGGCGTCACGGGGTCCGGGCAGACGTGCCTGATGAGGCGTCAGCGAAGTCAGCATTGGGTCAGCATGAGTCCTGGCAGAGGCTGTTTCAGGGGGTCACACCTGCAACTCGCTTACTGACCCCGAAAACCTGCTTTGACCTGCTGCGATGCAGGTCAACCGCAGATCAGGCTAGACTCCTCTGCACCCCCGGATGTCCTTCTGGTAGAAGAACTCGCCCTCGACGCCGTCGGGGAAGCGCTGCATCGTCGTCGGCCGGTCCCGCAGCCCGCGCAGCACGCCGTCGGCCACCGCCAGGTAGTAGTGGACAACGTCCAGCTTGGTGAAGCCGCGCTCCGGGTAGTACGTCTTGTCCGGGTTCGACACCCGCACCGCGCGTCCCGCGACGTCCAGTTCCACAGCTCCGGCTCCGGCCATGCCTCCACGCTAGGTTCCGCCGCGCACCCCCGCGCGCCGGCCGTCTCCGCGGGCGGGAACGGGCCGCGGCCCGCAGGATCGGGGGCATGGACCTGCCCGTGATGCCCCCGGTCTCCCCCATGCTCGCCAAGCCGGTCGCCGAGCTCCCCGCCGGCATGCAGTACGAGGCGAAGTGGGACGGCTTCCGCGTCATCGTGTTCCGGGACGGCGACGAGGTCGAGATCGCCAGCCGCACCACCAAGTCGCTCAGCCGCTACTTCCCCGAGGTGCTCGACGCGGCGCGGGCCCAACTGCCGCCGCGCTGCGTGCTCGACGGCGAGATCGTCATCGCGCACGACGGCCGGCTGCACTTCGAGGAGTTGCTGGAGCGCATCCACCCGGCCGACTCCCGGGTGCGGACCCTCGCCGCCCGTACGCCGGCGTCGCTGGTCGCCTTCGACCTGCTGGCGCTGGACGACGCCGACCTGCTCGGCGAGGCGCAGACGGTCCGCCGGGCGGCGCTGGTCGAGGCGCTGCGGCCGGCCCGGGCGCCGGTGCACACCGCGCCCGCCACCACCGATCTGGAGCTGGCCCGGCGGTGGTTCGGGCAGTTCGAGGGCGCCGGGCTGGACGGGGTGATCGCCAAGCCGTTGGACCTGCCGTACCGGCCCGGCGACCGGGCGATGTTCAAGGTCAAGCACGCCCGGACCGCGGACTGCGTGGTCGCGGGCTACCGCGAGCACAAGAGCGGCCCGGTGGTCGGCTCGCTGCTGTTGGGGCTGCACGACGACGCCGGCCACCTCCAACACGTCGGGGTCTGCGCCTCGTTCCCGATGGCCAGGCGGCGGGCGCTGGTGGAGGAGTTGGCACCGCTGCGGATGGCCGACGCCACCGGCCACCCCTGGGGCGACTGGACCGACGAGGCGGCGCACGGGGCCCGTCGGATGCCGGGCGGCCCGAGCCGCTGGAGCGGTGGGAAGGACCTGTCGTGGGTGCCACTGCGCCCGGAGCGGGTGTGCGAGGTGGGCTACGACCACATGGAGGGCGACCGCTTCCGCCACACCACGCAGTTCCGCCGCTGGCGACCCGACCGCACGCCGGGGAGTTGCACCTATGCCCAGTTGGAGGAGCCGGTCGGCTACGACCTGGGCGAGCTGCTGGGTGAGTGACCGGGCGGCGGCCGATCACTGCTCCGGCGGCCAGCTACGCCGGCTCTCCCCCGGCGCCAACCGGTCCACCACCTCGGCGAGTTCCCGGCACGCCTGCTCGATCCGCCGCCGGACGGCGTTCTGCTCGGTGACGATCGCCGAGAGCAGCAGCGCGGTGAGGGCGGCGGAGGCGTTCAGGGCCTGGAGGTTGACCATGGTCTCCAGCAGGCTCCGGCCGGCGAACGGGCCGTACCCGCGGGTGGCCGCGTTGATCGCGCAGACCGACATCACCAGGACGCAGGGCGCCGCGCCGATCAGTTGGAACCGCAGCGCCGCCCACACGATCACCGGGAAGACCAGGAACAGCAGGGACAGCGAGGAGCGGGTGATCACCACCGAGACCGCCGCCACGGCCACCAGGAGCGTGACCGCCTCGGCCCAGCGGTGGAGGGGGAAGTGCCGGGGCCATCGGACGGCCTGGCAGGCCAACAGCAGCGGAGCGATGACCAGGACCCCCATCGCGTCCCCCACCCACCAGGACGCCCAGGTGCGCCAGAAGTCCCCCGTGGGCAGCGCCCCGGTCAGCACCTGGGTGCCGCTGCCCAGCGTCGCGCTGATCACCATCGCGGCGAACGCGCCCAGCGCCACCAGGGCCACCCCGTCGCGCAGCCGGTCCAGTTCGGTGCGGAAGCCGACCCGGCGCAGCATCAGACAGGCGCACACCGGGGCGAGGGTGTTACCGGCGATCACGCCGATGCCGGCGAGGTCGAGCCGGGTGAGCGTGGAGATGACCAGGAAGGTGCCGAGCGCGATGCCCGGCCACATCCGCAGCCCCATCAGCAGCAGGCAGCTCAACGCGATGCCGGTGGGTGGCCACAGCGGGGTGACCACCGCCCCCGCGACCACCACCTGTTCCAGCAGACCGACCTTCGCGGCTCCGTAGTAGACGGCGGCGAGCGCGAGGTTCCCCAGGGCTGCCGGCGCCAGCCGACGGATCTCCCCGGTGCGCACCACGCCAGCCATCAGACAACGCCGGTGACCGGGCCCCGGCCGCGACACGCGCTCGCGGCCCCGGGCTTCACCCCCGTCGGTCCGCGTCGTAGCGCAGCACGATCACCGCGGCGTCGTCGGTGTGCCCGGTGAGTTCGGCGACGCACAGCACCGCCTCGGCGACCTCGGCCGGGTCGTCCCCGGCCTTCGCGCCGACCAGCCGGGCCACCTCCGCCAGTCCGTCGTCGATGGGGAACGACGGGCCCTCGATCACCCCGTCGGTGAGCAGCACGAACGCGCCCGCCGTGGCGAGCCGCCGGCGGGTGACCGGATAGTGCTGCCCCGGCAGCACGCCGAGCGGGATGCCCCCGGGGTCCTCGGCCAGGCCGCACCGGCGGTCGGTGGTGGCCCAGACCGCGGGGACGTGCCCGGCGCGGGCGCTGGTCAACTCCCAGGACACCGGGTCGAAGCGGACGAAGGTGCAGGTCGCGAAGAGTTCGGAGTCGATGGACAGGAGCAGGTCGTTGGCCCGGCTGAGCACCTCGCCGGGGTCGGGGGCGTGGGCCGCGACGGCCCGCAGCCCGATCCGGATCTGCCCCATGAACGCGGCCGCCTCGACGTCGTGGCCCTGCACATCGCCGACGGAGAAGGCGAGCGAGCCGTCCGGGAGGGCGAAGCCGTCGTACCAGTCGCCCCCGATGGCGAGGCCGTGCCGGGCCGGGACGTAGCTGGCGGCGGTGCGCAGACCGGGGAGCTCGGGGAGGGTGGCCGGCAGCATCTCCCGTTGAAGGACCTCGGCCAGCTCGACCCTGGCCCGCTGGAGTTCCGCGCCCTCCCGCGCCTGGGCGGTCAGCCGGCCGAGCGTGCTCAGCAGATCGTCGGCGCTCGCCGACCGCGGGGGACGACGCCGAAGCATGGCCCCATCATATTTCCGGGGTCCGGCATCCGCTCCACGGCGACGTCGCGCCCCGGCGGCTCCCGCCGGGGCGCGACGGGGTCAGGCGACGGCCCGCCGCACGACCGTGAGGTGGCCGACGCCGGACCGCACCGCCCAGAAGAAGACCGCCAGCGCGACGGCGCCCACGGTGAGCGAGTCGTAGGGCGCGGGCAGGTGCCCGGAGCCCTTGAAGGTGCCCAGCCAGGACAGTGCGGTGAGCGCGAGGAGGTACACCACCAGCCAGGCGCCGGTGGTGAGTTCGGCCTTCAGCGGGCGGCGCGGACCGGCGCCGTCGCTCTCCGCGGACCGGGCGCCGGGCCGCCGCATCACCAGGAAGAGCAGCAGTCCCACGAGGACCATCGGCAGCGCCAGCCGCAGGTGCTGCCAGCCCGACCAGTAGACGAACTCGCTGGCCACCACGAAGCTCAGCGGGGCGATCCAACGCAGCCCCGGTACCCACCCGGCGGTGCCGCCGCCGGCCTCGGTACGGAAGACCGCCACCGCGACCGCGGAGGCGCAGTAGATCAGCAGGTACATGTCGCCCATGACGCTGACGATGTCCTGCCAGCCGCCGAACGGCAGCAGGTACAGCACGATCACCACGAGGTTGATCACCAGGGCGCGGCGCGGCATGCCAGAGCCCTCGTCGATCTTCATGAAGTAGCGCGGGATGGTGCCGTTCTTGGCCAGCGCGTAGGTGTGCCGGGCGTCGATGGCCACCCCGACGTACGCCGAACCGCCGGGCGAGAGCACCGCGTCGGCGTAGAGCAGGTTGGAGAGCCAGTGGAGGTTGAGGATCAGCGCCAGCTGCCCGAAGGGCGAGTCGAAGGAGACGCCCTTCCAGCCGCCGCCGAGCAGGCTCTCGGGGACGGTGAACAGATAGGCGACCTGGAGCGCCACGTACATCAGCAGGGCCAGGCCGATGCCGGCCAGCACGGCCCAGGGGAGGGTGCGGCGGGGGTTGCGGGTCTCGCCGGAGAAGTCCATCGGGGCCTGGAAGCCGTTGACGGAGTAGACGATGCCGCCGCCGGCCAGCGCGGTCAGGCAGGCGACATAGCCGTACGGGGCGAAGCCGCCGTGGTCGGTCAGGCGCCCGGAGTGCCAGCCGGAGGCGATCAGGGCGAGCACGGTGGCGACCGGTACCGCGATCTTGAAGATCGAGACCAGGGTGTTGAGGCGGGCGAAGAGCCGGACCGCGAACCAGTTCAGCGCGGTCAGCAGCACGCTGAGGCCGGCGGCCACGGCCAGTCCGGAGGCGGTGAGGGTGTGGCCGTTGTAGAGGCCGGGGACGTAGTGCGCGGTGTACTGCATGATGGCGCTGATCTCGGCGGCGGTGGCGCCGACCGAGAGCAGCACCGACCAGCCGACGAGGGTGCCGACCAGCCGCCCGTTGGCGAGCAGCGGCCAGCGGACGGTGCCGCCGCCCTCCGGCCGGGACGCCCCCAGCTCGATCATCACCAGCGCGACCAGCCCGCACAGCAGGCCCGCGCCCACCCACGACAGCAGCGCGGCCGGGCCGGCGGTCTGCGCGGCGTACATGGCGGCGAACAGCCAACCGGAGCCGACGATGTTGGAGAAGCCGATTCCGGTCAGTCCCCAAAAGCCCAGGTCGCGCCGCAGTCGGCGTTCCTGCGTCCGCACTTCGGACGCACCGCCTCCGACGGACTCCCCCGCTACCTGATGCTCCGTCACGAAACGGCCTCCTCGACTCGCTGTCTGCGCCGGTCAGGACCCTACTCGACGTGTTCGCGCCAGCGGGAAGCCGATTGTTGCGGCAATGTGAAGCGTTCGACGGGAGGGTTTTGAGGGGCTAGCCGAGCCGCTCGGGGGCGAGGCCGAAAGTTTCCGACAGCCCCCGACGCCCGGCGTCGGTGAGCCGGACGACCCGCCGGTACCGGCCGTTGCGCAGCCAGTCCAGCGCGAACAGCCGGGCGGTGACGGCGACGCCGAGCGGGCCGGCCAGGTGGTGGCGGCGCTCGGCCCAGTCGACGCAGTAGCGGACCGCGGACCGGCGCCGCGGCAGCCGGTCCAGGTCCACGCCGAAGGAGGTCAGCGCGCGCCGGCCCGACGGCGTCAGGACGTAGCGGACGTCGGCGGGCTCGTCGCCGGCGCGCTCCTCCCCGAGGACGCCGTCGGCCAGCAGGGCTTCCATCAGGGCGACACCGAGGCGGCCCGCGAGGTGGTCGTAGCACAGCCGGGCGCGCAGCAGGGCCCGGGCGCGGGTGTCGGCGTTCAGGGAGCGGACCGGCAACGGCCGGGCGATCTGGGCGAGTTGCTCCAGGGCGCGGGCGACGTCGGGGGTGGCGAGCCGGTAGTAGCGGTGCCGGCCGTCGAGCTCGACGGTGAGCAGCCGCGCCTCCCGGAGCCTGGCCAGATGGCCGCTGAGGGTGGAGGGACTCACCCCGGCCTCGGCCGCCAGGGCGCTGGCCGGCAGCGCACCGCCCCCGGCGAGGGCGAGCAGCACCTTGGCGCGGGACGGGTCGCCGATCGCCGCGGCGACGTGCGCCACGTCCGTCTCGGTGCGGGCTGCGGGCTCGGTCCGGGCGTCCATACCGCGACCGTACGTCGCGAACGATTCGGCAAGCAGCGAAACGTCCTCGCGGTCCCGGACCCCACCACGGACCCCACCCCGCGACAAGAACGTTTCGCCACAGACCGCAACGTCCCGGCCCGACACTGACCGCATGCCGACGACCCCGACGCTCCCCGCCCCCGCCCCAACCCGGCCACGCACCGCCCGCGCCGCCCGCCTGCCCCTGGTGGCCGTGTGCCTCGGCTACTTCCTGGTCATCCTGGACGTCACCGTGGTCACCGTGGCGCTGCCGGACCTGGGCCGCGCGCTGGACGCCGGGGTGACCGGCCTCCAGTGGACGGTGGACGGCTACACGCTGGTCTTCGCCGGGCTGTTGCTTTTCTGCGGCGGACTGGCCGACCGGTTCGGCGGGCGGCGGGTGTTCCTGGCCGGGCTGACGGTGTTCGCGCTGGCCTCGGCCGGTTGCGCGCTGGCCCCGTCGGTGGCGGTGCTGGTGCTGGCCCGGTTGGTGCAGGGGGTCGGCGCGGCCCTCCTGGTGCCCGCGTCGCTGGCGCTGCTGCGGGCCGCGTACCGCGAACCGGCCGCCCGCGCCCGGGCGTTCGGCGTCTGGGGAACGGTCGCGGGGCTGGCCGCCGGGGCCGGCCCGGTGCTCGGTGGCACGCTGGTCGCCGCGTTCGGCTGGCGCGCGGTGTTCCTGGTGAACCTGCCACCCGCGCTGCTGGCCCTGGTACTGACGGTCCGTCACATCCCGTGCTCCCCCGACGGGCCGACCCGCGGCGGGCTCGACGTCCCGGCCCAGACGGCCGGCGCGGTGGGCGTCGCGGCCCTCGCCGCCGGCTGCATCGAGGCCGGCTCCCTGGGCTGGGTCCACCCCTTCGTCCTCGGCGCGTTCGCCCTCACCCTGCTCGGTCTGGCCGCCTTCCTGCTCCTGGAACACCGCTCGCCGGCCCCGATGCTGCCGCTCGCCCTCTTCCACAACCGGGCCTTCGCCGCCTCCGCGGCCGTCGGCGTCCTGCTCAACACCGGTTTCTACGGGCTGCTGTTCCTCGCCCCGCTCTACTTCCAGCGGGTCCACCACTACAGCGCGCTGCGCACGGGCTGGGCGCTGCTGCCGGCCGTCGGCCTGATCGCGGCCGGTTCGGCGCTGGCCGGCCGGCTGACCGCGCGGAGCGGGCCCCGGCCGTCGATGGTGGCCGGCCTGCTCATCGGGGCGGCGGGCCTGGCCGGCTGGCTGTGCGCGGGCCCCGGGACGCCCTACGCGGCGCTGGTCGGCCCGATGGCCGCCGCCGGTTTCGGCACGGCGCTGACCATGCCGGCCGCCACCGCGGCGGTGATGGAGTCCGCCCCCGGCGACCGCGGCGGCGCGGCGGCCGCGGTCTTCAACGCCGCCCGCCAACTGGGCAGCGTCCTCGGCGTCGCGGTCTTCGGGACGCTGACCACCGGCGGCCTGGTCCCCGGGCTGCACACCGCGGCGCTGATCGGCGCCACCGGCTTCCTGGCCGCCGCCCTGGGTGCGGTCCGCTGGGCCCCTGGCTCCCGCCGCACGTCACCGGGAACGGCCGCCCGGCGCGCGCCCGTACGGTCCAGCCAGCGCCGGTAGCCGAGCCCCGTACCGACGCACCAGAACGGCCAGTTCAGGGGCCGCCCCCGCTCCCCTCATCCGAAGACGACCACCCCGGCCGCCACCACGGCCACCACAACCGCCCCGACGACGAAGCCCGCGATCACCTTCCGCTGCCAGGGCGCCACCCAACCGCCCCGTAGGGCACTCCCCATCCGCCCGTACTGCTCGCTCCGCCCAATCGGCGTCAGCGGCTCGGTCGTCCCCTGCGGCATCCCACTGGTCCAGTCGGGCCCCGACTGCGGATACCGGCGGCGCCAGCGCTCGTCCTCCCGCCACGGCAATGTCATGGGCCGCTCCTCACGTTCCTCCACACCTGCCGCCTGCCCGTCGGCCGGGCCGGCACACCCACCGACCCACCGGCGAACGCGCGGCGGCTCCCCCCAACCGCCGTCAGCCTCCGGACGAGCCCCCGCCGGTGCAGCTCCCGACCGCCCGTCGCGGACTCAGCCACACAGCCAACACCCCGCCCAGCACGCCGACCGGGCACGGTGGTTGCGCAGTTGGCGATCGGTGAGTCCGTCGTCGCGCGCCTGCTCGCGGTCACCGTCGGCGAGCGCCCGGGCCCAGGCGAGCCGACTGCACACGACGACGGCGAGCGCGGCCAGTTCCTCGGGCTCGGCGTTGCCCCGGACGATGCGCAGCGGCATCTCGGCGGGGTCGTCCTCAGTCGGGCGGGTCACCCAGCCGACGCTAGGAGCGGACGCCGGCGACGGCGCGGGGGCCTGCGCCGTTCGGCGGCCGGGTGGCCACCCCACGCGTGATTTCGACGGGCCCCACCGTGTTGTTCCCGGACGGGGCCCGGCCGGCCGCGAGGATCGCGGCGCAAGCAGGGGTAACGCACACCGGCGGCGCGGGCCGCAGTGGGGATGGCTGGGCGATGAGGGATGAGCGGAGCGGAGACGAGCGGAGCGCGGCGCGGGACGGCGGGCGCCGAGGGTTCCTGAAGTACGCGGCCGGGGTCGCGGGCGCGGCGGCCGGCGCGGGGCTGTGCGGCGGCGAGGCGGCGGCCGTCCCGGCAGGTCGATCGCCGTCGCCGCAGGGCCACTCCGCGGAGGGCCGGCTGCTGCCACCGGACCGGATCCCGTTCCACGGTCACCACCAGGCCGGCATCGTCACCCCGCAGCAACTGTTCGCCGGTTTCGTGGCGTTCGACGTGCTGGTACACGACCGGGCGGACCTGACGCGGCTGCTCAAGAAGGTCACCGAACGGTCCCGGGTGCTGGCCGCCGGGGTGAAGCCGAAGGACGAGAAGACCGCCGCGGAGCCGCAGACCCCGGACTCGCTGAGCATCACGGTCGGCGTCGGGGCGTCCCTCTTCGACGACCGGTTCGGGCTGGCCGGGCACAAGCCACGCCACCTGAAGGCCATGCCGGCCTTCCCCGACGACCGGCTGGACCCGCCGCGCTGCCACGGCGACCTGTCGTTGCAGGTCTGCGCGGAGCACCCGGACGCGGTGGTGCACGTCCTGCGCGACCTGGGCCGCGAGACCCACGGGATGATGCGGCCACGGTGGCGGACGGACGCGTTCCTCAACCCGTCCCGGCCCTCGGGTTCACCGCGCACCTTCATCGGCTTCAAGGACGGCATCGTCAATCCGGACACCGGCTCGGCGCGCGAGATGGACCGGCTGATCTGGGTGACGCCGGAGTGCGGGGAGCCGGACTGGGCCGAGGGCGGCAGCTATCAGGTGCTGCGGCTGATCCGGTTCCACGTCGAGTCCTGGGACCAGGTGCCGGTCAGCCGCCAGGAACGGATCTTCGGCCGGCACAAGGCGAGCGGTGCGCCTCTGGGACGCGAGCGGGAGAACGACGCACCGGACTACCGCCACGACCCGCACGGCCGCACGATCCCCCTCGACGCGCACATCCGACTCGCCAACCCGCGCACCCCGCACACCGACAAGTCCCGTTTCCTGCGCCGGAGTTACAACTACGACCAGGGCTACGACCGGCGCGGGCGGATGAACCTCGGGCTGGTCTTCTGCGGCTACCAGCAGAACGTCCAGCGGCAGTTCGCCACCGTGCAGCGCCGGCTGCGGCACGAGCCGCTGTCGCGCTTCATCACCCCGGAGGGCGGCGGCTACTTCTTCGTCCTGCCCGGCGTGCGGGACAAGGACGACTGGTTCGGGTCCCGGCTGATGCGCGACACCCACTGAGCCCTACCGCGACCGACGCACCCCGTGTCGCCCCGCGCCCCCGCGCGGGCGGCGCGGGGTGCGTCGTCACCGGCCCCGGGTGCGCGGACACAGCGGTCGGCGGCCGGACGTTGCCGCCCGACCGCCGACCGTCCCGACGTCTCAGCAGATCCGGGGCAGTTGCTCCCCCAGCGGCAGATCGACCACCCGCGTCCCGCCCAGCGGGGTGCGGGCCACCACCATGCCGGGGTGGGCCGCGACCGCCTCGCCGATCACCGCGGCGCCGACGCCCAGCGGGTGGGCGCGCATCGCGTCCAGCACCGCGTCGGCGTGCTCGCGGGGGACGAACGCCACCAACTTGCCCTCGTTGGCGACGTACATGGGGTCCAGGCCGAGGATGGCGCAGGCGTTGGCGACGGCCGGCGGGACGGGAACGGCACGCTCGTCGATGACCACGCCGGTGGCGGAGGCGGTGGCGATTTCGTTGAGCGCGGCGGCCAGCCCACCGCGGGTGGGGTCGCGCAGCACGTGCAGATCGGGGGTGACCGCGAGCATCGCCTGGACGAGCCCGCCGAGGGCCGCGCAGTCGCTCTCGATCTCGACGCCGAACTCCAGGCCCTCGCGGACGCTCATGATGGCCACGCCGTGCACCCCGATGTCACCGCTGACGATCACCACGTCGCCGGGCACCACTCGCTGCGGCCGCAGGTCGACACCGGGCGGGATGACGCCGATGCCGGCGGTGTTGAGGTAGACGCCGTCGCCGCGGCCGGCCTCGACGACCTTGGTGTCGCCGGTGGCCACCTCCACCCCGGCGGCCCGGGCGGCGGCACCCATCGCGTCCGCGACCCCGGCGACCACCGGCATCTCCACGCCCTCCTCCAGGATGAAGCCGCAGGAGAGGTAGGCGGCCCGGGCACCGCTCATGGCGAGGTCGTTGACGGTGCCGTTGACGGCGAGGTCGCCGATGCTGCCGCCGGGGAAGAACAGCGGCCGGACGACGTAGGAGTCGGTGGAGAAGGCCAGTCGCTGCCCGCCGAGCGGGAAGACCGCCGAGTCGCCCAGCTGGCCGAGGAGTTCACCGCCGAAGGCCGGCACGAAGATCTGCTGGACGAGCTCGGCGGTCAGCGCCCCGCCCCCGCCGTGGCCCATGACGACGCGCGGGGTCTCGCGCAGCGGGGCGGGGCAGGTCCAGCCGGTGATGTCGACGGTGGGCAGGTCCCGGGGGCCCGGCCCGGTGGCGGGGCGGGACGAGGTGGTGTCAGACAACGGGGGTCGCCTCCAAGGGGGTCGGCGCGGTGCCGAGCCGGCGGTACAGGTAGTAGGCGGCGCAGGCGCCCTCGCTGGAGACCATGGTGGCGCCGAGCGGGGTGCGCGGGGTGCAGGTGGTGCCGAACGCCTGGCACTCGTGGGGCTTGATCAGCCCTTGCAGTACCTCGCCGCTGCGGCAGGCGGCCGGCTCGCGGGTGGCGATGCCCTCGACCGAGAAGCGGTGTTCGGCGTCGTAGCCGCGGTAGCGCTCGGAGAGCCGCCAACCGCTGGCGGGAATGGTGCCGATGCCGCGCCAGGAGCGGTCGGCGACCTCGAAGACGTCGGCCAGCATCGCCCGGGCGGCCGGGTTGCCCTCGGGGCGGACGGCGCGCGGGTAGGCGTTCTCCACGGTGTGCTCGCCGCGCTCCAGTTGGCGGACGGTGCGGCGGATGCCCTCCAGGATGTCCAGCGGTTCGAAGCCGGTGACGACGATCGGCACCCCGAAGCGCTCGGCGAGGGCCGGGTATTCGTCGACGCCCATCACGCTGCACACGTGGCCGGCGGCCAGGAAGCCCTGGACCCGGCAGCTCGGCGAGTTCATGATCGCCTCGATCGCGGGCGGGACCCGGACGTGCGAGACCAGCATGCTGAAGTTGTCCAGGCCCAGCCTGCGCGCCTGGTGGACCGCCATGGCGTTGGGCGGGGCGGTGGTCTCGAAGCCGATGCCGAAGAACACCACCTCGCGGTCCGGGTTCTGTTGGGCGATCTTCAGCGCGTCGAGCGGGGAGTAGACCACGCGGACGTCGCCGCCCTCGCTGCGCACCCGGAACAGGTCGCGGTCGGTGCCGGGGACCCGCAGCATGTCGCCGAACGAACAGAAGATCACCTCGGGCCGGGCGGCGATCTCCAACGCCTTGTCGATGACCGCCAGCGGGGTCACGCACACCGGACAGCCGGGCCCGTGGATCAACTCGACTTCCTCTGGCAGGAGTTGGTCGATGCCGTGCCGGATGATGGTGTGCGTCTGACCGCCGCAGACCTCCATCAGCGCCCAGGGCCGGGTCACCATGCCCCGGATCTCGTCCAACAACCTCCGGGCCAGCTCGGGGTTTTGGAACTCGTCGAGGTACTTCACTGCCGCGCCTCCTCCGCCTGCGGTCCGTCCTGTTCCGCGGCCTCCTCCCAGGGATCACCGAACTCCTCCTGGAGCAGCCCCAGTTCCTCGAAGAGCGCCAGGGTCCGGCGGGCCGACTCCTCGTCGAGCCGCTGGAGCGCGAAGCCCACGTGGACGATCGCGTACTCACCGACCGCGAGGTCCGGGACGTATTCCAGGCACACCTCCTTGACCACCCCGCCGAAGTCGACGGTGGCCATCCGGGTGCCGTCCCGGTCCTCGATCTCCATCACCATGCCGGGCACCGCCAGGCACATGGGTCCTCCTCGTCGTACGGGTGTGGGTACATACGGGCTACGGGCTAGGCGCCGCGACTGCGGGCCGCGACCAGCAACTGGCCGAGCGCCAACCCGCCGTCGTTGGGCGGGACCAGGCGGTGCCGCAGCACGGTGAAACCGTCCTGCCGCAGCATCCGGGCGGCGGTCTCGGACAGCAGGGTGTTGCCGAAGACGCCGCCGGTCAGCGCCACGGTCGCCAGGCCGGTGCGCTCCCGGGCCAGCCCGCAGGCGCGCCGGACGAGGCCGGCGACGGCGGCGTGGAAACGGGCCGCGACCAGTGCCTGGCCGGTGCCGGCGCGCACGTCCTCGACGATCGCGGCGAGCACGGGGGCGGGGTCGGCGACCAGCGCGGCGGCGCCGCCGACCGGGGCGCCGGTGCGCAGCGCGAAGGTGTAGCCGGGGCCACGGTCGTCGCCGGCGGTGCGGGCCGCGGCCTCCAGCGCCACCGCGGCCTGGGCCTCGTACCCGGCATGGTGGCAGATCCCGGCGAGCGAGGAGACCGCGTCGAAGAGCCGCCCCATGCTGGAGGTCGGGGCGCAGTTGATGTCCCGCTCCAACTGGCGTTCCAACACGGGAAGTTCATCGGACTGACAGGCCGTCACCGGCGGCAGGTCGGCGCTCCAGGGCAGGCCGGCGGCGCGCAGGTGGGCGAGGGCCATGCGGTAAGGGCGGCGGACCGCGGCGTCGCCGCCGGGCTGCGGGACGTAGCCGAGTTGGACGAAGCGGCGGTACCCGGCGTAGTCGGCGAGGAGGATCTCGCCGCCCCAGATCGCCCCGTCGTCGCCGTAGCCGGTGCCGTCGAAGGCGACGCCGATCACCGGCTGCCGGCCGTCCAGTCCGTGCTCGGCCATGGCGGCGGCGACGTGGGCGTGGTGGTGCTGGACCCGGACCAGCGGCCGGCCGCCGGTGTGGCGACGGGCCCACTGGCCGGTGCGGTATCCGGGGTGCCGGTCGGTGGCGAGCAGCCGCGGCCGGACCCCGGTGATCGTCTCCAGGTGCGCGGCGGCCCGTTCGAACGCCAACTGGGTGGCCAGGTCGTCCATGTCGCCGATGTGCGCGGAGAGCCAGGCCCGCTTCCCCTCCCCCAGGCACAGCGCGGTCTTGAGGTCGCCGCCGGTGGCCAGCGCGGGCCGGACCGGCACCGGCAGCGGTACCGGGTACGGCGCGCGGCCGCGCGAGCGCCGGACGTACAGCGGCTCGCCGTCGCTGATCCGGACCACCGAGTCGTCGCACGGGACCTGGATGGCCCGGTCGTGGGCGAGCCAGGCATCCGCCAGCCGCGCCAGTTTGGCCAGGGCGTCCGCGTCGTCGGTGACGAGGGGTTCGCCGGACACGTTGCCGCTGGTCATCACGAGTAGCCGGGGGCCATGGTCGTCGCCGGGCAGGCCGAACAGCAGGTGGTGCAGCGGGGTGTAGGGCAGCATCAGCCCGAGGTCGGGGCAGCCGGGGGCGACCGCGTCGGAGACCGCGGGCGCTCCGCCCACGGGCCCGCCGGCCCGCCGGTGCAGCAGCACGATCGGCCGCACCGGCCCGGCGAGCAGCTCGCGCTCCTCCGGCCCGACCTCCACCAGCCCTTCCACGTCGGCGAGTTGACGCGCCATCAACGCGAACGGCTTGTCCCCGCGGGCCTTGCGGCGACGCAGTTCCGTCACCGCGCGGTCGTTCGCCGCGTCGCACACCAGGTGGTAGCCACCGAGCCCCTTGACGGCGACGATCGCGCCGTCGGCGAGCAGCCGCCGGGTGCCGGCCACCGGGTCGCCGGGGACCGGACGCGGCGGCTCCGCGGTGCCGTCCGCACCGTCCGGGCCCGCGGCCAGCAGGCGCAGCCGGGGGCCGCAGTCGTGACAGGCGATCGGCTGCGCGTGGAACCGCCGGTCCGTCGGGTCGGCGTACTCGGCCGCGCACCGCGGGCACATCGGGAAGCCGGCCATGGTGGTCTGGGCGCGGTCGTAGGGCAGCGCGCGGACGATGGTGAAGCGCGGGCCGCAGTGCGTGCAGCTGATGAACGGGTGCCGGTGGCGGCGGTCGTCCGGGTCGGTCAGCTCGGCCAGGCAGGCGTCGCAGGTGGCGGCGTCCGGGGCGACCAGGGTGCGGGACGGGCCACGGGTGCGGGAGGGGCGGATGGTGAACCCGGTGTCGCCGGTGGGCGCGAGGTCCTCGCCGTCCACGGCCTCGACGACCGCCAGCGGCGGCGCCTCGGCCCGCAGTCGCACAGCGAACCGGTGCAGCACCGCGGCCGGCCCCTCGACCTCCACGTCCACGCCCTCACCGGTGTTGCTCACGTGCCCGGTCAACCCCAGTTCCGTGGCGAGGCCGTGGACGAACGGGCGGAATCCGACGCCCTGGACGATGCCACGCACGGTGATCCGGCGGCGGGCGGAGTCCGTTGCGGGCGCCTGTGGTGGGCGGGCGGCGCACACCGCTCCGCCGTCGCACGAGGACGGGGCGGGCGCCGGTTCCGACGGCCCGGGGGACGGTGGGGGGGCCTGCGGAACGGTGCCGGCGCCGGGCTGCCCGACGGTCATGACCGGCTCGACCCCACCGGGCCGCGGTCGCCGTCCCGGTCCTCGGGGCCGTCGTGCAGATGGTGCGACCGGCGGGTCATCACCGGGATGTGCCCGGGACCCTTCTCCCGCGCCGCCAACGCCCGCTCCAGCAGCGTCCCGAGGCCCTCGCCACCGCGGACCGAAGTGCGGACGACCTCGGCGCCCGGGTTGATCCGTTCCACGTTGGCGCGGAACGTCGGCTCGTCGAAGTCCACCGCAGCGGCGAGGTCGGTCTTGGTGATCAGCACCAGGTGGGCCAGCCCGAAGGCGGTGGGGTACTTCAGCGGCTTGTCCTCGCCCTCGGTCACGGCGGCCAGCACCACCCGCAGCGTCTCCCCCAGGTCGTAGGAGGCCGGGCAGACCAGGTTGCCGACGTTCTCGACGAACAGCAGCCGGGTGTCGGCGGGCAGCCAGCCGTCCAGGTGCCCGCCGAGCATCTCGGCCTCCAGGTGGCACAGCCCGTCGGTGAGCACCTGTTTGACGGGGACCTCGGCGCGGGCCAGGCGGACCGCGTCGTTCTCGGTGGCCAGGTCGGCGGTGAGTGCGGCGACCGGCACCCCGCGCTCCCTGGCGAGGGTCAACTCCCGCTCCAGCAGGGCGGTTTTACCGCTGCCGGGGCTGGAGAGCAGGTTGACGACCGCGGTGCCGCGGGCCGCCAGGTCTTCGCGCAGGGTGTGGGCGCAGGCGTCGTTCTTGGCGAGCACCGCCTGTTGCAGATCAAGGACACGGCACATGGGATCAACGCTCCTCGTGCGTCGGGGTGGATTGCGGGCCGTCGTGCCAACTGACGTCCGCGATCCGCAGTTCGCGGCCGGACAGCAGCTCCACGGACGCCCCGCCGCACCCGGTGCAGCTCAGCCGCGGCGGCCGGCCCGCCGGCCAGGTCCGCTCGCAGCGGCCGCAGCGGGCGCGGGCCGCGATCGGTTCGGTGATCAGCTCGGCGCCGGCCAACGCCGTTCCCTCGCAGGCGAGTTGGAAGGAGAACGCCAGGGCGTCGGGGACCACCCCGGCCAGTTCACCGATCTGGAGCCGGACGCTGCTGACCGCGGCGGCGCCGGCGGGCGGGACCGCGCTCTCGACCTGGTCGATGACCGCCAGCGCGATGGACATCTCGTGCATCGGCCCGTCTCTTTCGGGTGTGACGACCGGTTGCCGGTGCCTCATTAGACGGCCCGGCCCCGGGCCGCCCGGGATGCCTCGCCGGGCGGGGCGGTGGCATACACCGTTCGGTGCAGCGCGCCCCGCCGGCCGCGGGACCGACGCGCCTCACATGGCGCGCATCCGCAAGTACCGCTTGATGTCGGGCAGGTTGCGCAGGGCGACGGCGAGGATGGCGGCCAGCGTGCCGCCGAGGGCGATCTTCAGCATGGGGTGGTGTTCCTCTCGGTGGGGTCGGCGGGGACCGGCGCCGGCTCCGGCGCGCCGACCAACCGCAGCACGAGCCGGACGGCTTCGTCGACGGCGGCGGCGACCGGGGCGCTCAGGCCGATCCCCTCGGCGGTGTCGGCGGGTTCGCAGCCGACGACCAGGACGCGCTCCGGGCGGCGGGCGCCGGTGCCCGCGCTGAGCGTGCCGAGCAGCGCCAGGACGGCGTCCGGGGTCATGTGGTGGGCGTCGGGTGGGCCGGCGCCGGGGCGGGCGGTCGCGGCGGCGGGGTCGGTGGCGTCCAGGAGGTAGAGCGAGCCGGGCCGGCCGCCGCGCGCCGCGGCGTCCACCAGCAGCACCGAGGCGTAGCCGTCCAGCATCCGGTAGGCGAGGTCGACGCCCCGGATACCGGAGTCGACCAGGTCCACCCCGTCGGGGAGAGGGTGTTCCCCGAGCGCGCGGGCGGTCTCGACGCCGAAGCCGTCGTCACCGAGGAAGATGTTGCCGACGCCCGCAATCAGGGTGCGGCCGGGTGGGAGAGACACAGTGCGGCCGGGTGCGAGAGGCACAGTGCGGCCGGGCCGGAGGGGGTGGATCGGGTCGCTGTTCACTCGTCCTCCAGGGGCGCGACTTCGTCGGGTTGGAAGTAGAGGAACCGCCCCTGTTCGCGCCGGATGTCGGCGCCCGGGTCGCCCTCGACGGTCACCGCGAGGTGCACCCCGCCGTCCACGTCGTGCAGTACGGCCTCGACGCGCGCGGTGCGGCCGTGCAGGAAGAGGTCCTGGGCGTCGGTGCGGCGCCGGCCGGGGCGCAGCGCCACCCGGCTGCCGGCGCCGACCGGTCTGCCGTCGACGGTGATGCGGTCGGTCAGCGGGTCCACGGAGTCGTCGGCGCCCGGGTCCCACCAGGGGGTGTCGGGCCGGGCCGGTTCCGGGGTCGGGTCGGGCCCGGTGGCCGCCCTCAACTCCCGTACGGCGCCGTGCAGCCGCTCCAGGACCTCGGGCGGCATTCCGTCGGCGAGGGCGATGACCTCGGCGGCCCGGGGGTCGGTGCCGCGGGCCTCGCGCTTCTCCTGGTCGGTGAGGGCTGCCGTGCGGAGGGTGAGGATCTCGTCGATCTCCAGGGCGTCGTAGAGCGCGCCGGGGCTCTCGGGGGCGATGGCGGGGTGGTCCGCCAGGATGATCGGGGCGGAGAGCACCACGTCCGCGCTGCCGGGCGGGCCGGCCAGGACCGGCCAGGCGTGCTCGTTGCGGCAGTCGGCGACCGCGCCCCGGGCCCATTCGGGCGGGTCGGTCTGGGAGAGGAACCGGCCGGCGGTCAGGCCGAGCAGGAGGTGCGCGGCGACCAACGACCGGGGCAGCGCCGCGTCCCGGTCGTCGGCGTCCGGGCCCGGCTGCCAGTCGCTGGAGTTCGTCACGGTCGCGGTCAACTGCTGTACCGCGTACGGGCCCGCGAGCTCCCGCGCGGTCAGTCGCAGCGTCCCGCTGATCTCCGCGCGGCGCCGCACCAGCCGGCCCACCTGCCGCCCGTCCGCGTCGTGCACCGGCTCGGTCTCCTCGCCCGCGGGCCGGGTGAACGGGACGGTGACGCCGTCGCCCGCCAGCTCGGCCACGGGGACGTCGACCGGGCAGCGCTCCTCGACGCCCTCGTCCCAGGGGACCAACACCCGGTCGGGCAGCTCCAGTTCCGGGACGGTCTCGAACGTGCCGTCCGGGCGCAGGCGTTGGACGGTCCGCCGCTGGGCGCGCAGGAACCGCAGCTCGGCGCGGAGCCGGGCGCCGGCGCGGGCCTCCATGAGGCATTCGGTGCGCTGGTGGGAGGGTTCGGCCCGGTCGGCGCCCCAACGGGGCGGCACCAGGACGCCGAACTGCCAGCGGAGCCGGTTCTTGGCGGCGGATGCCCGGTAGGGGTAGAGCACATAGCCCTCGAAGAGCACGGCGTCCGCGACCTGCCGGGCGGTGGCGAACCGCTCCGCCAGGGTGTCCGTGGGCGCGGAGGTGGTCACGGTGCGGTCCTCTCGGTGGCGGGGCGGGCGACGGCGGTGAAGCGCCCGCGGGTGGGCGCGGCACCGTCCGCGGTGGCCAACAGCGCGGTGACGGTGGCCTCCCAGGACGGCAGGGCGTGTCGGGACCGGAACGCCAGCAGGGCGTCCAGGCTCTCCCGCGGCAGCCGCAGCCAACCGCAGCCGGGGAAGTGGGTGTCGGTCATCTCCCGCCACACGGCCACCGGGAGGCGGCACTCGGCCTCCTTGTGCCAGGGCACCGGCGCGACCTGGAAGCCGCCCGGCCCGGCGAAGACGGTGCCGGAGAAGAGCAGCAGCAGCGGCACCTCGCCGTCCCGCAGGGCGTGGACGTAGCGGCCGGCGGCGACCTCCAGGTCGTGGCTGCACGGGACGGGCAGGTCCACCTCGGTCTCGCCGTGGAAACCGGGGACGACGAGGGAGACCTGGGCGAACTGGAGGGGCTTGAGGGTGCTGCCCCAACGGGACCGCGCGCCGAAGAGGTCGGCCAGGGCCGCGGCCTCCTCGGCGTCGTGGTCGCGCCGGGCCGGTTCGATGCGGAGCTGGCAGCGCAACGCCAGGGCGTGCACCCGGGCCCCGTCGGCGGCGGTGATCCGCAGACGGAAGAGGAGGGTGGGAGCGGCGGCGTAGCGGTCGGCGCGGACGCCGGTGCAGGTGAAGGACAGCTCGGTCACGGCCGCCGGTCCTCCCCCCGCGGCTCCCGGGCCCGGCCCGCGACCTCGGTGAAGAACTCCGCCAGGGCGGCCCGGGCTTCGGCCCCGCCGTCGAAGCCCCGCCACACCATCCGGAGCCGGCCGGTGAGTTCGTAGGCGCGGTCGACGGGGATCAGGTGGCAGTCGGTCCGGCCCGGGGTGCGGTGCAGCAGCAGGGCCTCCACGTCGGGGGCGAGGAGGCCGGCCAGGCGGGTGGCGTCGTGGACGGACTGCCGGGCGGCCGGGGCGAGTTCGCTCTCGGTGGCGCCGGCCGGGCTGGGGTAGAGCGCCACCATCCGGCCCAGCGCGGTGTTGTCCAGCAGGAAGGCGATGCCGACGGGGATCTGGAGCCGGTCCCAGAGCGCGTCGTCGAGGCGGTGTCCGGGGTCGGTGAGGTAGCGGTCGGGGACGGTGCGGAACTGGCCGCCGCCGGCGCCGGGGCGCTCGAAGAGCAGCGCGCAGGGCGGGCAGGCGCAGGCCAGCGCCCGGTTCCTGGTGTCGACCAAGTGGCGGTGCCGGTCGACGAGTTCGGTACCGCACAACTCGCAGCGCTCGGGCGGCGCCGGCGCGGGGGCCCGGAAGCGCCGCAGGCCCCGGTGGGCGGCGGCGGTGCGCGCGGCGCTCACGACGCCGGGGCGGTGGTCGGCGGGCGGCGGGAGATCTGCAGCAGCGGCAACTCCGGCGCGCCGCCCGTCTCCCAGGCCACCGAGGTCACCTCCGGCACGAAGCAGGACAGCGCGCCCTCCACCGCGGACCGGTCGGCCGCACCGCCGCATCCGCACCCTCCGGACGCGCCCTCCCGCAGTCGCAGCGCCCCGCTCTCCGGCACGAACTCCGCGACCTCCACCGCGTCCTGGCTCCGCACGCTCGCCAACGCCCGCCCGATGCGGGCGGTGACGTCCTCCGGGTGCAGGTCGTGCAGCACCAACAGGCTGGCGACCAACGCGTCGCCCAGCAGCGCGGCCCGCGGCCCGCCGGCGTCGGTGCGCCGCTCGACGAGGTGCAGGACGCGGGCCAGCCCGGCGCCGTAGAAGTCCATCAGGACGCGGACGAGCTCCTCGGCGGTCGCGGCCGTCGCGGCGTCGCCGCGCTCGACGAGCCGGTCCAGCAGCTCCTCTACCCGATGCCCCGTCAACTCGGCGTCGGGAGCGGCGGCTTGGGCGGTCATCCGGCCAGCCCGCTCAGCCCGGTGGGGACGTGCATGGTCTCCACGGTCCGGCCGCCGACGTACATGTGGACGCCGCAGGGCAGACACGGGTCGAAGCTGCGCACCGCCCGCATGATGTCGATGCCCTTGAAGTTCTCCGGGGTGTTCTCCTCGAAGATCGGGGTGTTCTGCACGGCGTCCTCGTACGGGCCCGGGGTGCCGTAGGAGTCGCGGGTGCTGGCGTTCCACGGCGTGGGCGGATAGGGGTGGTAGTTGGCGATCTTCCCGTCGCGGATGACCATGTGGTGCGAGAGGACGCCGCGCACCGCCTCGGTGAAACCGCAGCCGATGGACTCGTCGGGCACCTCGAACTTCTCCCAGGTCTGGGTGCGTCCGGCGCGCACCTCCTCCAGCCCCTGCTCGGCGAAGTGCAGCGCCATGGCCGCCGCGTACGCCTGGAAGTAGGTGCGGGCGCGGTTGCGCTCCAGGGCGTTGCTCCACTTCGGGATCTTCCACTCGAAGCGGGCCTCGGGCCGGGTCATGCTGCGCGGCAGGTCGATGACGACGCTGTTGCCGGTGGCCTTGACGTAGGGGGTGTCGACGAGCCCGGACAGCGCGGTGGACCACAGGCGGGCGATCGGGCCGCCGCCGGTGTCCAGCGCCAGGTGCTCCTTGCCGTCGAACCAGCGCGGCGACATCACCCAGCTGTACTTGTCGTTGAAGTCCCGCTTCTGCGGGGCGGGGATGGTGTGTTGGTTCCAGGGGTGGCGGGCGTCGATGGGGTTGCCGAGCGGGTCGTGGGTGACGAACTTCTCCTGGCCCTCCCAGTCCTGGTAGTAGGAGCTGCCGAGGAGGATCCGGATGCCGAGGTTGATCTCGGTGAGGTCGTTGGTGACCAGCTTGCCGTCGACGATGATGCCCGGGGTGACGAACATCCGACGGCCCCAGTCCGTCATGTTGCGGTAGGTGAAGTCGCAGTGCTCGGGGTCGTTGAGGGCGCCCCAGCAGCCGAGCAGCACCCGGCGCCGGCCGACCTCCTCGTAGCCGGGCAGCGCCTCGTAGAAGAAGTCGAAGAGGTCGTCGTGCAGCGGCACCACGCGCTTCATGAACTCGACGTAGCGCATCAACCGGCTGAGGTAGTCGGTGAAGAGCTGGACGCTGGCGACCGTGCCGACACCGCCCGGGTAGAGCGTGGAGGGGTGCACATGGCGGCCCTCCATGAGGCAGAACATCTCCCGCGTGTAGCGGCTGACTTGGAGTGCCTCGCGGTAGAACTCGCCCTCGATGGGGTTGAGGGCGGTCATGATGTCGGCGATGGTGCGGTAGCCGTGGTCGCCGGCGTGCGGGGCCTCGGTGCGCTGGGCGAGCTCCCACACGCCGGGGTTGGTCTCGCGGACCATCTTCTCGCAGTAGTCGACCCCGACCAGGTTCTCCTGGAAGATGTTGTGGTCGAACATGTACTCCGCGGACTCGCCGAGGTTGATGATCCACTCGCCGAGGTGCGGGGGCTTGACCCCGTAGGCCATGTTCTGCGCGTAGACGGAGCAGGTCGCGTGGTTGTCGCCGCAGATCCCACAGATCCGGCTGGTGATGAAGTGCGCGTCGCGCGGGTCCTTGCCGCGCATGAAGACGCTGTAGCCGCGGAAGACGGACGAGGTGCTGTAGCACTCGGCGACCCGCTTCTGCTTGAAGTCGATCTTGGTGTGGATGCCCAGGCTGCCCACGATCCGGGTGATGGGATCCCAGGACATCTCCGTCAGACCGCTGCCGTCTCCGGCCGTCTTGGTCTTCGGTGCCATCGTCTGTGCACTGCCCTTCTTCGCGTACCGGGGTGGGGAACTGACGGAGCGTTGAGGAGCGGACCGGTCACCAGGGACGGCGGTATCCGGTGGTCAACTGCTCGCCGCGGTGCCGCCACTTGGGTTCGTGGTCAACGGTCTTGGCGGTGATGCCACGCAGTCGGCGGACGAGCCCGCCGTAGGTCGCGCTGGCGGTGCTGGAGAGCTTGGCGCCGGGCGGCTCGTCCATGAACGGCATGAACTTGTCGGGGAAGCCGGGCATGGTGCAGGCGATGCAGACACCGCCCACGTTGGGGCACCCGCCGATGCCGTCCATCCAGCCCCGCTTGGGCACGTTGCATTTGACCACGGGGCCCCAGCAACCGACCTTCACCAGGCACTTCGGCGAGTCGTAGGTGGTGGCGAACTGGCCCTGCTCGTAGTAGCCGGCCCGGTCGCAGCCCTCGTGAACGGTCTCGCCGAAGAGCCAGGTGGGCCGCAGTTGGTCGTCCAGGGGGATCATCGGGGCCGCGCCGGTCGCCTGGTAGAGCAGGTAGACCAGGGTCTCGGCAAAGTTGTCCGGCTTGATCGGGCAGCCGGGGACGCACACGATCGGGATGCCGGCCTTGGACTTCCAGTCCCAGCCGAGGTAGTCGGGCACCCCCATGGCGCCGGTCGGGTTGCCGGCCATGGCGTGGATGCCGCCGTAGGTGGCGCAGGTGCCGATGGCGACGACGGCGAGCGCGTTGGGGGCGAGCCGGTCGATCCACTCGCTGGTGGTGATGGGCTGCCCGGTCTCCGGGTCGTCACCGAAGCCGCACCAGTAACCCTCGGGCTTGATGGTCTCGTTGGGGATGGACCCCTCGACGACGAGGACGAACGGGTCGATCTCGCCCCGTTCGCCCTTGAAGAACCACTCGATGAAGGTGTCCGCGCCCTGGGTCGGGCCGCATTCGAAGTCGATCAACGGCCAGTGGACCTGGATCTTCGGCAGGCCGGGCAGGACGCTGAGCGCGATCTCCTCGATGCTCGGCTGGGTCGCCGCGGTGAGCGCCACCGAGTCGCCGTCGCAGCTCAGCCCGGCGTTGATCCAGAGGATGTGGATCGGGGGCTCGTCCGCGTCGTTACGCGCGGGCGAGGAGGAATCGGTTGCGGCGGCGGGTGCGGCTTTCATGGCGGTGCGCCTCCTCGGGGAGGTGGTGGGCGGGGGCGCGCGGCGCGCCTTCCGTCCACCTTGGTAACACCGCCCGGGAGGCCTGGAGAGCCGACGGGGGCCGTTCCGGTGACGCACCAGCGCCGGAACGGCCCCGCGGCCCGTGGGGGGTGGTTCTTAGGACGGCACCCCGGTGGTCAGCGTGGACACCGTGAAGGTGCCGCCGCACACCCGCAGCCCGCCGCTGCCGGTGGTCATGGACTCCTTGGAGCCGGGCGGGTAGACGAAGACGATCTGCGAGTTCGACCAGCAGGGGGTGTCCGAGACGCCCTCGTTCACCGTGTGCAGCAGGGCGGACGCGCTCTGCCCGGGCTGGAGGCGGACGCTGCCGCCGGCGCCGCCCTCGCGGGAGGCGGGTGTGCCGACCGCCGAGCCGTCGCGCTGGATCAGCGAGACGCCGGGGAAGCCGCGCAGCGAGCACGCCTTCTTGCCCTTGTTGGTGAAGATCAGCGGGATCCGGATGTTGCCGGCCCCGATGTCGGTGCGGCCCAGGCGCAGCGACATGTTCGCCGCGGTGCAACGGTCCGAGTCCGTCATGGCCGAGGGGTTGGCCTGGCTGGCGTTGGGGACGCCCTTGGCGCCGCCGGAGGGCTTGGCCTCGTTGGACGGCCGGGGCGCGTGGCCCGCGGACTGCGTGGCACCACCGGCCGACGGCGCGCCGTTCGCGGTGGCAGTGGCGGGTGCGGCGGCCGACGAGGAGCGGGACGCGCTGTTGTCCGTGCCGTTCTGACAGGCGGAGAGCGTCAGCGCGGTGACGGCGATCAGCGATCCGGCGGCGACGCGGCGGCCGCGACCGAGGGTCTTGAAGGTGAGCGACATGAGTCCCCCTCGTCTGGTAGGTGGGTACCCTCGAAAGGCGGGTGCGTACGGTCCGTCCGTTGCTCTTCTAGCGTGCTCCCGAGCACTGCCGGTCCGCTAACGAGGGACTAACACCCCGCTAACGAGGCCGCGCGCCCGACGGGACGCTGCCCCGGTGGCCGGTGTGACCAGCCAGAACTCCGGTGCGCCGCCCAGGCTCGCAGAAATCCGCGCGGTTGCGGACGCGGCACTACGAGGTTCGGCCGTTTCAGCCTTCCTGCCCACCTGTCCCGGAATACCGCTTCCGCCCCAGGTGTCCCGGGCCGTGGGTCCATGCCCCTGGTAAGTGCGCAGGGGCGGGCTCCGGGCGTCGGTGCTGATGGTGCGGTAGCGCGACCGGGGCGGACCGGGAGTCCGCACTCGACCGAAATCCCACCATAGGGTGTGGACGAGACGCATTCCTTGACGTTGGAGTTGCACGGGAACCGTGTTTTTCGGCCGCGGCGGGCGGGGGCTGGCGCGTCGTGATCGGTGCCTCCGTTGGTCGGTGACGTGTCGTCATGCCAGTGCGGTGGGTGGGGTTGTGGCACGGGGGTCGGGGGGTGGGGATCCGTGACGGGCCGTCATCTTCCCCAAGTCGTCTCCTCCCTTGAGTCTGTCGCCGCCGGCCGTCGTGGGCGGACCCCGTCAGTTTCCGGCCGCGGGGTGGGCGAGGTCCAGGTCGAGGTGCGCGTCGATGCCGTTGGCGAGGGACAGGGGGGCGGCGTGGGGCGGGTATCCGGCCGCGGACAGGGTGTAGTGACGGGCGGTCAGGTCGGTGAAGGCGTAGGCACCGTCCGGGCCCGTGACGGTGTGGGCGACGACCGTGCCGTCTTCCAGGAGCGTTACCGAGGCGTCGGCGAGAGGGCGCCCGTTGGGAGCGAGGACCGTGCCGGCGACGGTGGCACTGGGGTGCAGGCGGATCTCCCGGGTATGGGGGGCGTCCGGGCGGTCGCCGGGGGTCAACTGGACTGCGCGGGCGGTCGGTTGGTGACCCGGCGCGCTGAAGACGAGGGTGTATTCACCGTCCGGGAGGTGGGGGATGGTCCACTGGCCGTCGGTGTCGGTTGCCGTGGCGGTGACCACGTCGCCCCGGGCGTCGGTGACCACGACGCTGGCGTCGGGCAGGGCGGTGCCGTGCGGGCCGCCGAGCAGGGTGCCGTGGAGGGTGCTGGTGGTGGCCGGCAGGACCAGGTCGGCGTCGGCCACCGTGCCGTCGCCGAAGTGCGTGGCGGGAGTGGCCTGCGGGGCGTGGCCGGGGGCGGCGGCGGTGAGGACGTAGGTGCCCGCGGTCGGGGCGGCGAGGGCGTAACTCCCGTCGGCCGCGGCCGTGGTGACGCCGGCCTGCTGGCCTTTCCGGTCGATGAGGGTGACGGTGGCGCCCGGGACCGGCTCGCCGGTGGCGCTCATGACCCGCCCTCGGAAGCCGGCGGGGTCGGTGAGGTGGGCGATCCCCGCGGGTCCGTCGGTGGTGGTCGAGCCGGGGGTGGCGGGCGTCGACTCGGCTTCGTCCGTGGGCTTCGGGCGGGGCGGGGACGTGCGCGGGGAGGGCAGGAAGGCGGCCACGAGCACGCCGAGGGCGACCGCGGCGGTGGCGATCAGGAACGAGATCCGGAAGCCGGCCATCGTGGGGACCATGACCGAGCCCAGCGGCCGGGACATGTGCGCCAGGACCATGCCGATCACGGCGCTGGAGACGGAGGTGCCGATGGAACGCATCAGCGTGTTCAGCCCGTTGGCCGCGCCGGTCTCGGAGGCGTCGACGGCGCCGACGATCAGCGCCGGCAGCGAGGAGTACGCCAGGCCGATGCCGGCGCCGACCACCACCGCGACGACGGCGGTCTGCCAGGGGGCCTGCATCAGGCCGATGCCGGCGCCGTACCCGACGCCGATGATCAACATGCCGAGCAGCAGCGAGACTTTCGGGCCGCGGCGGGCGGCGAGCCGGGCGTAGAGCGGCGCGACGAACATCATCGTCAGGCCCAGCGGCGCCACGCAGAGCCCGGCGACCACCATGGTCTGACCGAGGCCGTAGCCGGTCGACTTGGGCAGTTGGAGCAACTGCGGCAGCACCAGCGAGATGGCGTAGAACGCCACGCCGACCGTGATGGAGGCGAGGTTGGTGAGCAGCACCTCGCGGCGGGCGCTGGTGCGCAGGTCCACCAGCGGGTCGGCGATCCGCAGCTCCATCACGCCCCAGAGCAGCAGGATCAGCAGGGCGGCCCCGAACAGGACGAGGGTGCGGGGCGAACTCCAGCCCCAGTCACTGCCCTTGGTGATCGGCAGCAGCAGGGCGACGAGCCCGGCGGACAGGCCGAGGGCGCCGGCGACGTCGAAGCGGCCGGGCGCCCGGACCTGGGTCTCCGGGACGATGAGCAGCGTGAGCAGCATCGACAGCACGCCGAGCCCGGCGGCGGTGAAGAACAGCGCGTGCCAGTCGGCGTGTTGGGCCACCAGGGCCGCGCCGGGCACCGCGAGTCCGCCGCCGACGCCTATCGAGGAGCTCATCAGCGCCATGGCCGAGCCGAGCCGCTCCCGGGGGAGTTCGTCGCGCATCAGGCCGATGCCGAGGGGTATCGCGCCCATCGCGAAGCCCTGGAGTGCGCGGCCGATGATCATGATGACCAACTGGCCGGTGAATCCGCAGATCAGCGAGCCGATGACCATGACGCCGAGGCTGGCCAGCAGCATCCGCCGCTTGCCGTGGAGATCGCCGAGGCGGCCCATGATGGGGGTGGCGACGGCGCCGGCGAGGAGGGTGGCCGTCATGACCCAGGTGGCGTTGCTGGGCGCCGTGCCGAGCAGCGTCGGCAGGTCCTTGATGACCGGGACGAGCAGCGTCTGCATCACCGCGACGGTGATGCCGGCGAAGGCGAGGACGGGGACGACCCCGGCATGCGCTCTGCGGGGTGCGCGGTGTCCGCCGCCGGAGCGCGGGGGCAGCGGTCGTCGGCCGGCGGATTCCGCCGAGTTCGCGGGGAGTTGGTCCGTCGTCGTCTGGGTCATGCGGGCGGCCTCCAGAGCGGCAGGAGCGAGCGGAGCGGGTGCGCCGTGCGCGACGGTGCGCGGCGCTCGGGCAGGGGGCGACCCCTTGATACGTGCATGACGAACGTTTCACCGCGAGGGGCTATTCCAAGACACCTACGCGCGTCTCGCGCTGCGGTCGGTGATCTCGCTCACGCCCGCCGCTCTCGGCGGCCGCCCGTGCCAACTCCCGTGCACCGCACCGCCGATCGCCGCCGCCCCCGCGCAGGCCAGCCGCGTGTGCCCGGCCGGCGACGCCCTCCTGGGCGCACTCCTCAGCCCGCTCCACTGCCCGTTCCCCGGTCCACGTCCGGGTCCGTCCGGCACGCCGTGCACCGCCCCTCCCCCGCCTCGTTTCGGACACTGGCTCCAGTGAACCGCACGCCACTGACAGTGCGTCCGCGCGGGGATCAAGAGTGGGTCAAAGGCGGAGTGCGGGCGCCGGCGCGCGCCGGGGGACGGAACCGGCTTTCCCGTACACCGGGGGAGCTTCCGTTCTTCAGCTCCGCGCCCGGCGGGCCCTCGCGCGCGCAGCGGGGAAGTCCCGCTAAGGCGCCGCGTCCAACAGGTGTGCTGCCGCCGCGCCCTCCGCGCCGTCGGAGGCGTCGCGCGCCTCCCGGTGCCGCCGGAGTTCCGCGTCGAGCAGTGCGCCGCGCTCCGGGTCGAGTCTGAGCCTGGCGAGCATGGCGGGCACGGCGATGGTGGGCAGGGTGTGCTCGAAGAAGACGGCCAGCCGGTGACAGAGGTCGTCCTGGTCGGTGAACGCCTTCGACATCATCTGGATCCCGGCGAAGGCACCGACGAACAGCTCTGCGGCGTCCCGCACGTTGACGCTCTCCAGGACCTCGCCTCGCGCCTTGGCCTCCTTGAGCAGGCCCTCAACGAACGACGTCCACGCCGACATTGACTGCCGGCGGTCGAGGCGGTTGGAGCCCTGCTCGATGGCCAGACGGGCGGCGCCGCGCTGGATCGCGTCGTCGCGGAGCCGGTAGGCGAGGATCTGCCCCGCGTCCACGAACTCCTGGAGCTTGATCTGCTGCGGCCGCACGGCGATGTCCAACACCTGCTCGTGCAGCACGGCGAGGGCGAGTTCCTCCTTGGAGGAGAAGTGGAAGTACAGGGCGCCCTTCGTCACGCCCGCGCGCGCGAGGATCTCCGCGATGGTCGCGCGGTCGAAGCCGGACTCGTCGAAGACCGACGCGGCGGCTTCCAAGATCACTCGCCGGGTCCTGATCGCGCGGTCCTGACGTGCCACAGAACGCCTCCCGTCTCTCAAAGGCTTGAGTCTCTCAGCAATTCGCTACGGCTCAAGTTTCCTCCAGAACAGTGCCCGCCCCGCACCTTGGCACCAGCGTTGAAAAGAAAACCGGATGGTACGTATCTTAAGCCGTGTCCGGAGCTCTCCCGTTTGATGCCTAGGGGCTGTCATGAGCGACACGTTGCAGGTCAGCAGCACGGTTCGGCCCACATCCCGACGTCAGACGCAACCGGCCCGGAACCGTCCCGTCACGGCGACCCCCGTCCCCGGCGAGCTCGTGCACCGCCCGCACCCGGAGGACGTACTGATCACGTCCTGGCAGCGCCGGGACGGCAGCCACTTCTCGCTCACCGGCCAATGGCCCCACAACCACGGGTACTTCACCCCCAGCCACGGCCGGCACCACCTCGTCCTCACCGGCGAGACCATCCGTCAGGCCGGGTTGCTGCTCTCGCACAGCGAGCTCGGCGTCCCTCTCGGTCACCACTTCATCCTCAGTGACCTCGTCTACACGATGTCCCCCGGGCACCTCGCCTCCAGGACCGCGCCGACCCCACTGGCCATCGACGTCACGTGCAGCGGCACCCGCATGCGGGCCGGTGCGCTGGCCAGCAGCCGGTTCGACATGACCATCCGCACGGGTGGTCATGTCGTCGCCACCGGTCACTCCCACGTGAGCGTGACCTCGCCTGGTGTCTACCGACGGATCCGCGGCGAACGACTGCTGGCCCGGCCCGTCCCGGGCCCGCTCGCCCCGCCGGTACCGCGGGAGTTGACCGGCAGCGCCAGCGACCGCGACGTGCTGCTCTCCCCCACCGGGGGGCCGGGCCGGTGGCTGCTGCGGGTCGCGCCCGGGCACGCCACGGTCGTCAACCCGGCGAACGACCATGTCCCCGGGCTCTCGTTGCTCGACGCGGCGCAGCAGGCCGCCCGCGCGCTGTTCGCGCCCGCCCCCTTCGTTCCGTACGCCTTCAGCACGCAGTTCCACCGGTACGCGGAACACGGCGTGCCCTGTGTGATCGAGGCGCGCCGGATCCCGTCGAGGCTCCCCGGGATCACGACGGTCGAGGTCGTCGGGGAGCAACACGGGGAACCGGTTTTCGTATCGACCCTGACGGGGTTGGACGCGTACCACTGAGCGGGAGGGCCGACACCGGCCCGGGCGGTCCGCCGCACCCGTAGGAGCCCGCATCAGGCATGCCCCATGGGCCTGGGCCCCTTCGGCGGGGAGACTGGCGCCCCGCCCGGGCCCGGTGGCATCCGCCGCCGTCAGCACAACGGAAGGCCGACAACGACCATGGGTGACCTCAACGGAAAGACCGCGTTGGTGACGGGTTCCAGCCGTGGCGTCGGCCGCGGGATCGCCCTGCGCCTCGCCCAAGACGGCGCGCTGGTCGCCGTCCACTACGGGCGGAACGCCGACGCGGCCGGTGAGACCGTCGAGCGCATCCGGGGCGGCGGCGGCCGGGCGTTCCCGATTGCCGCGGAGTTGGGGGTGCCCGGCGACGCCGAGACGCTGTTCGCCGCCTTCGACACCGAACTGGCCACCGCCGGCGCGGAACCCGGCCTGGACGTCCTGGTGAACAACGCGGCGATCAGCCTGCCGGGGCACATCGACGAGGTGACGCCGGAGGAGTTCGACCGGGTCCTCGCGGTCAACACCAAGGCGCCGCTCTTCCTCATCCAGCACGGTCTGCGGCGGATGCGGGACGGCGGGCGGATCATCAACGTCTCGTCCGCCGTGACCAGTACCGCCTTCCCCTCGACGCTCGCCTACGGGCTCTCCAAGGGGGCGCTCGACACCCTCACTCGCACCCTCGCCAAGGACCTCGGCGCCCGCCGGATCACGGTGAACGCCGTCGCGCCCGGTTTCCTGGAAACCGATATGAACGCCGCAATGCGGTCAACTCCCGAGGCGCATGCGGCGCTTGCCGCCATCTCGGTGTTCAACCGGCTCGGCCGGCCGGCCGATGTCGCGGACGTGGTCGCCTTCCTGGCCTCGGACGACGCGCGCTGGATCACCGGCCAGCGGCTCGACGTGACCGGCGGCTCGATGCTCTGACGGCCGGCGCCGGGGCGGTGCGCGACGGGCCGCGGCCGCCTCCTCAGGCGGCGCCCGGCACCGCCCCTTCGAGGTCCAGCAACTGCCGCTTGCGCTCCAGGCCGCCGGCGTAGCCGGTGAGCGAGCCGTCGGCGCCGATGACGCGGTGGCAGGGCCGGAGCACCAGCAGCGGGTTGGCGCCGATCGCCGTCCCGATGGCGCGGACGGCGGCGCGCGGCGCCCCGATGGCGGCGGCGATCGCCCCGTAGGTGGTCGTCGTGCCGTACGGGATGGTCTCCAGCGCCGCCCAGACGCGCTGCTGGAAGTCGGTGCCGCGGGGGAGGCATTCGAGGGTGAACGGGGCCGTCGCGCCGTCGAAGTAGGCGCGCAACTGCCGGGCGATGTCGGCGAAGGCGGCCGGGTCGTGCGTCCAGTCGTCCTGCACGACCGCCGCGCGCTTCTGGCCCGGCAACGAGAGCGAGGCCAGCGCGGTGCCACCGGGGGCGGTGGCCGATCGCTCGCCGACCAGCAGGAGTTCGCCCAGGGGGCTGTCGAGGGTGGTGTACAGGGTCATGCGGGGTCGTGCCCTTCTGTGGGGTTGCGGTGCCCTTCCGGACGGCCGGCGGGCTCGGCGGCGTCGGCCGCCCAGAGGTGGTGGGTGGCGTACGAGCGCCAGGGGCTCCAGAGCTCCGGGGCGCTGCCCGGGGCCGGGTCGGCGAGGAGAACGTCGGGGTCGCCGAGGGCCCGCATGCGGACGTAGCCGGCGGTCCGGGCGGTAACGCCGGGGAGCCCGCGGAGCGCGTGCTCGGCCCGGTCGCGGTCGGTCCCGGCGTCCAGGGTGATCTCGCCGGTGGCCAGCGCCTCGGCGAGGGCGCGCAGCGCGGCGGTCCCCGACCGGGACGGGACGAGGTCGACGAGCGGCGCCCCGGCGAGCTCCTCGGCGCGCGGGAAGAGGTGGGTGAGGGTGCCGGCGGGCCGGGCCAGCGGCTCCCCGTGCGCGGTGACCAGCGCCGCGCCCAGGGCGCGCCCTTCGGCGGTCCCGGCCCGGCCGCCGAGGACGGCGCGCAGCGCGAGCTCGTCCGGGTCCACGGTCCCCGGGGAGCGCAGTCCCGGGCGGGCGGCGACCAACGGGGCCAACGCCGGGTCGGCGCCGAGCCGTTCACCGACCGCGTACGGGTCGGCGTCGAGGTCGAAGAGGCGGCGCAGGCGCTGGGCGGCGGTGGTCAGGTCGCGCAGCTCGGCGAGGTGCAGCCGGCAGTCCAGCCAGCCGTCGCCGGCGGTCTCGTCGACCTCGGCGATGCCGGTGCCGTTGGGCAGCCGCAGGGTGCGCCGGTAGGTCCGTCGGCCGGGCTCCCCGGTGACCTCCTCGATGCCGGCGAGCGTCCGCAGCGCCAGGTAGTCGAAGATCTGCCGCGCCGCGTACGGGCCGCGGAACGCCAGCCGCAGCGGCAGCACACCGGGGGTCGCGGACGGCGCGGCCGGGCCGGTGCGGGCGCCGGGTCCGGGGCGGACCGCGCGCAGGGTGCTCGGGGTGAGCGCGTAGATCTCCTTGATGGTGTCGTTGAACTGCCGGACGCTGGCGAACCCGGCGGCGAACGCGATCTCGGCGATCGGCAGGCCGGTGGTCTGGAGCAACACCCGTGCGGTGTGGGCGCGTTGGGCCCGGGCCAGGGCCGCGGGCCCGGCGCCGAGCTCGGCGGTCAACTGCCGCTGCACCTGGCGGGCGCTGTAGCCGAGCCGGGACGCCAGCCCGGCGACGCCCTCCCGGTCGACCACCCCGTCGCCGATCAGCCGCATGGCCCGGCCCACGACGTCGGCCCGGGCGTTCCACTCCGCGGAGCCCGGCACCGCGTCGGGGCGGCACCGTCGGCAGGCACGGAAGCCGGAGCCCTGGGCGGCCGCGGCGGTCGGGAAGAAGGTGACGTTGCGCCGGCGGGGGGTGGTGGCGGGGCAGCTCGGCCGGCAGTAGATCCCCGTCGTCGACACCGCGAAGAAGAACGCCCCGTCGAACCTGGCGTCCCGGCTCCGCACCGCCTCGTATCTGCTGTCCTCGCTCATCACACCCCCTACTGTGCGCCATCCCGGGCCCGCCTTCTGGCGGAAATCAGACGCGACGCTGGTGAGGTGGGGGTCTGCGGAGGGGACGCGCTGCGACGGCCCGGATACCGGGCGCGTACCGCTGCGGCCGGGCCGGGGTCAGGCCGGCGGCATCGGCCAGTCGTCCAGGGAGCCGCCGCGCCATTCGACCAGGCGCGGGTCGTCCAGCGCGATGTCCTCGGCGGGGTCGGTGACCCCGGCGCGGCGGAGGAATTCGGCCACGTCGCCGCGGCCGTGTGCCAGGCCGACGATCTGCCCGTGCACGGTCACCCGACGCCCACCGGACGGCGTCGGCGGGTGCACGATGACAGGCGGATGCTCGGACATGCCTCCAGCGTGCGACGGGCTCCGCGCGCTCGCACGTCGGCGGCGGTAACTCACCCGGACGGCAGGGCCGCGGTCCGGGGGCGGCGGCGGTGGGAGGCGGACGACGCGCCGGCGCCGCGGTCGCAGTGCGGCGGCCGCGGCGCCGGGGGTCCGGTGCGGTCGCAGTCGAGGACCGCGGCCCGCGGTCCGGGGCCCGGTCGCGGACCAGGGGCGTCGCCCCTGGGCAACGAGCCGTGGGGCGTGGCCCGTTGGCCAACTGCCCCTGAGGAGTCGGTCGTTGAGACCTCAGCCCTTGGGGGTGGAGAGGCGTTCGACGCCGGCGAGGAGGGCGGAGTGGTCCAGGCCGCCGTCGCCTTGGGCGCGGAGGGCGGCGACGAGGGAGCCGACGGGGAGGGGGGCGCCCACCGTGCGGGCGGCGTCGGTGACGATGCCCATGTCCTTGTGGTGCCGCGTTCGGTGGTGGTGCCGACGGCTTAGGAGGCGGCGCGCAGGAGGGCGGGCAGCCAGGCGAAGCTCTCGGCGCTGGGGCCCTGGCCTGGCTTGTATTCCAGGCCGACCCAGCCGTCGTAGCCGTTGTTCTTCAACTGGCCCAGCAGGGCGTCGAAGTCGAGGTGGCCGGTGCCGGGGGCGCCGCGGCCGGGGTTGTCGGCGATCTGCACATGCCCGGTCTTGTCGGTGTAGCGGTCGATGACCTCGGCAAGGTCCTCGCCGTTCATCGACAGGTGGTACAGGTCCATCAGGAATCTGGCGTTGTCCACACCGGTGGCGGCGTTGACCGCGTCGACCACCTCGATGGCCTTGGGCGCCGAGACGATCGGGCACTGCGGCGACTCCGGCGCGTTGAGCGCCTCGATCAGCAACGTGCCCTCCACCTGAGCCACCTCCCGCGCCGCGAACGTCAAATTCGTCAGCGCCAGCGCGTCCTGCTCGGCGGCACTGACCCCCTCCACACGGTTGCCGTACAGGGCGTTGAAGGACGTGCAGCCCAACGACGCGGCGAACTCCACCGCCACCGGCACATTCGCCCGAAACCGCGCCGACTCCTCACCCGGAACCGACAACGCACCACGATCCGGCCCCGGCAACCGCCCCGCGTAGAAGTTCAACCCGGTCAACTGCGTCCCGGCATCACGCAACGCACCAGCCAGCGCGTCCAGTTCACACCGATCCGGAGTCGGAGCATCCACCCACGGCCACCACAGCTCCACCGCCGTGAACCCCGCCGCCCGCGCGGCCGCCGGCCGCTCAAGCAACGCAAGCTCGGTGAACAAGATCGACAGATTGACGTTGAAGCGCGTGTCCGTGAAACCCATAGGCCCGGCGCTCCTTCCGAATAGCGGATTTCTTTTTGCTTTACGGGATGTTGCGGGGCCGGGCGCGGCCGGTGAAGCCGCGCCCGGCACACCGTCCGGATCGGGTCCGGATACCGACGGCGGCGGTCAGACCTTGAGCGGCTTGATCGCGGTGGGGGCGTGACCGGGCTCGGTCGCGAGCTCCTCCCACTCGTTGACCTTGTCGATCTCCGCGGCGGCCATCGAGATGTTGGTGATCCGCTCCAGGATCGCCTCCACGATGACCGGGACGCGGTGCTCGGCGGCCAGCTTCTTGGCCTCCTCGAAGGCGGCGGCCAGCTCGCTGGGGTCGGTGACCCGGATCGCCTTGCAGCCCAGGCCCTCGGCGACCTTGACGTGGTCGACGCCGTAGACGCCCAGCTCCGGCGCGTTGATGTTCTCGAACTCCAGGTTGACCTGGAAGTCGATGTCGAAGTTGCGCTGCGCCTGGCGGATCAGGCCCAAGTAGGCGTTGTTCACCAGGACATGGACGTAGGGGATCTTGTGCTGGGCGCCGACCGCCAGCTCCTCGATCATGAACTGGAAGTCGTAGTCGCCGGAGAGCGCGACGACCGGGGTCTCCGGGTCGGCCTTGGCGACGCCCAGCGCGGCCGGGATGGTCCAGCCGAGCGGGCCGGCCTGGCCGCAGTTGATCCAGTGGCGCGGCTTGTAGACGTGGAGCATCTGCGCGCCGGCGATCTGGGAGAGGCCGATGGTGGTGACGTAGCGGGTCTCCGGACCGAACGCCTTGTTCATCTCCTCGTAGACGCGCTGCGGCTTCATCGGGATGTCGTCGAAGTGCGTGCGGCGCTGGAGTTGGGCCTTGCGCTCCTGGGTGGAGGCGGCCCAGTCGCTGCGGTCGGGCAGCTTGCCGGCGGCCTTGAGCTCCTTGGCCACCTCGACGAACAGCGCGAGGGCGGCCTTGGCGTCGGAGGCGATGCCGTAGTCCGGGGCGAAGATCTTGCCGATCTGGGTCGGCTCGATGTCGACGTGGACGAACTTCCGGCCCTTGGTGTAGAGGTCCAGCTTGCCGGTGTGGCGGTTGGCCCAGCGGTTGCCGATGCCGAGGACGAAGTCGGACTCCAGGAAGTTCGCGTTGCCGTAGCGGTGCGAGGTCTGCAGGCCCACCATGCCGGCGTTCAGCTCGTGGTCGTCGGGGACGATGCCCCAGCCCATCAGGGTGGGGATGACCGGGGTGCCGGTCAGCTCGGCGAACTCGACCAGCAGGCCAGCCGCGTCGGCGTTGATGATGCCGCCGCCGGCGACGATCAGCGGGCGCTCGGACTCGTTGAGGAGCGCGAGCGCCTTCTCGACCTGGGCGCGGGTGGCGGCCGGCTTGAAGGCGGGCAGCGGCTCGTAGGTCTCCGGGTCGAAGTCGATCTCGGTGAGCTGAACGTCGATCGGCAGGTCGATCAGGACCGGGCCGGGCCGGCCGGAGCGCATCAGGTGGAACGCCTGCTGGAAGACGCCGGGGACCTGGGCGGCCTCCATGACGGTGGTGGCGGCCTTGGCGACCGGCTTGGCGATCGAGGCGATGTCGACGGCCTGGAAGTCCTCCTTCTGGATCACCGCGGTGGGCGCCTGGCCGGTGATGCAGAGGATCGGGATCGAGTCGCCGATGGCGGAGTACAGGCCGGTGATCATGTCGGTGCCGGCCGGGCCCGAAGTGCCGATGCAGACACCGATGTTGCCCGGGTGGGTCCGGGTGTAGCCCTCGGCCATGTGCGAGGCGCCCTCGACGTGGCGCGCCAGCGTGTGGTCGACCCCGCCGGCGGCCTTGAGCGCCGCGTAGAAGGGGTTGATGGCCGCACCCGGCACTCCGAAGGCGTTGGTCACGCCCTCGCGCTTGAGGATCTCCACCGCAGCGCGGGCGGCTGTCATTCGAGGCATCGAGTACTCCTGCGTCGACCTGTCACGGGCATGTCCGACCGATGGGGTCGGGTCACTGCGTCAATTCCGCATCTTGGAATTAATGTTTTGCTTTATGGAAGGAAAGTAGAGCGAGACGTTCGACCCGTCAAGAGGTGTGGTGCGACCGCGGGACGGCGCCAGGCACGGAGACGTCGCGCACCGGGGAGCGTTCGGCGCGCGGCGCGGGCGGCGGCCGGATCCGCGGTCCGTGAGCGCGCCCCGCTCCGCACGTACCGTGAGCGGGGTGAACCGTGCGCGCGACCGACTACAGGCCGTCCTGGAGGCACTGCCACGGGCGGCGATCGTGCAGAGCGGCGACGCGCACGTCGTCGCCGTCAACCGCCGCTTCATCGAGCTGTTCGGGCTCGACGGGGTGGACCACTCCCCCGGCGCGCCCCTCTGGCCGGTGGTCGAGGAGGTGGCCGGCCGGTTCGCGGTGCGGCCGGATCCGGCCGGGGCGCGCAGTGCCGCGCTGGCGGCCCGCCGGGTGCACCGCGTCGCCGAATTCCCGCTCGCCGACGGCCGGATCATCCGGCGCGAGACGGCGCCGCTGTACGACGCGGACGGGCACCCCTTCGGGACGCTGTGGACCGCCGAGGACGTCACCGAGGCCAAGCGCCGCGAGCACGCACTGCACCGGGACAACGCGTCGCTGGCCGAACTCGCCCGCCGGCGCAACGCGTTCCTCGCCACCGCCTCGCACAACCTGCGGACCCCACTGACCTCCGTGCTCAGCTTCTGCGATCTGCTCGCCGACCCGGCGTCCGGCCCGCTCGACCCGGAGCAGCGGGAGTTCCTCGCCGCGATCCGCCGCAACGCCGAGCGGATGGCGTCGGTGATCACCGAGTTGATGGAGACCGCGGTGTTGCGCGAGCCGCGGCACCGGCTGGAGTTCGACACGGTGGACGTGGCCACGATGGTCGAGCACGCCGTGCTGGACCGGATGCCGACGCTGACGGCGGCCGGGGTGTTCACCGTGCTGCGCTGCCGGCCCGGCCCTCCGCTGCACGGCGATGCGCACCGGCTGGCGCAGGTGCTGGACAACCTCCTGGAGAACGCGGCCAAGTTCACCCCGCCCGACGGCCGGGTCGAGGTCGTCGCCGAGGCGGACGACGACACCTGGCGCATCGAGGTGGCCGACACCGGGATCGGCGTGCCGGAGCAGTACCGGGAGGAGATCTTCTCCGGGTTCGTCCGGGCGCCCAACGCCGAGCACGGCGGCTATCCGGGCACCGGCCTCGGCCTGGCCTTCAGCCGGGACGTGGTGCGCCGGCACGGCGGCGAACTCACCGTCGCGGACGCCCCGGACCAGGGGGCGGTCTTCACCGTCCGGCTACCGGTCGGCGGGCCGGGGCCGGAGGCGGACGGGGCGGGCCCGCGGTGACCCGGATCCTGGTCGTCGAGGACGACCCCGACGTGGCGACCGCGCTGCGCACGCTGCTCACCCGGGCCGGGTACGAGGTGCTCCCCGCCGAGGACGGCCGGGCGGGGCTGCGCCGGCTCTTCGCGGACGACCCCGACCTGATGGTGCTGGACGTCGGACTGCCCGGGTTGGACGGCTGGCAGGTGCTGGAGCGCACCCGCGACATGACCGACCTGCCGGTCCTGCTGCTCACCGCGCGCGGGGCCGAGAGCGACCGGGTGCGGGGGCTGCGGGCCGGGGCCGACGACTACCTGCCCAAACCGTTCGGCAACGACGAGCTGCTGGCCCGCATCGAGGCGCTGCTGCGGCGGGCCGCGCCCGCGCGCTGGGCCGGGTCGGCGCAGGACGACGCGCTGCGGCTGGTGCCCGAGCGCCGCTCGGCGATCTGGCGGGGCGAGGAGGCGCGGCTCAGTGACATCGAGTACCGGCTGCTCCAGGTGCTGGTCCGCAACCGCGGCCGGGTGGTCACCACCGACCAACTGCTCGACCAGGTCTGGGACGATCCGCAGGGCATCGGCCGGGACCGGGTGAAGTTCGCGGTGCTGCGGGTGCGGCGCAAGCTCCAGCAGGCGGCGGGCAGCCTGGAGAGCGACCCGATCGAGGCGGTGCGCGGGCTGGGCTACCGGTACCGGGCGGACGGGGACGGCGGCCCCTGAGCGGCGGGGCCGGGAGACCGGGGCGCGGCGCACCACAGGTCCCGTACGGGACGGGACCAAGGTCCCACGTCCCACCGGCCACAGGTCCCCTCTTGGGGGCGGGAGCGGGATAGCAACCCTCGGGCAACCGAACGCCAGCCGTCGCGGCAACGGACCGCGGCGACCGTGGGGGACCTCCCCGCCGGTCCTCCCCTGGAGTCGCCATGCCCGCCCTGCCGCCCCGCAGCGTCGCCGTCGTCCTCGGCACCCGTCCCGAGCTGGTCAAGCTCACCGAGCTGATCCGGCTGCTGGGGCCCGCCGCGCACGTCGTGCACACCGGGCAGCACTACGACGAGGAGCTCTCCGGCCGCTTCCTGGCCGAGTTCGGGATACCGGAGCCGACGTATCTGACCGGGGTCGGCGGGCAGCCCCGCGCGGTGCAGGTCTCGGCCGCGCTGGCGCAGCTCGACGCGGTCTTCCGGGACGGACCGGCCCGGGCCGTGGTCGTCCAGGGCGACACCAACGCCGCCCTCGCCGGGGCGCTCGCCGCCAACGCCCGCGCCCTCCCGCTCGTCCACGTCGAGGCCGGGCTGCGCAGCCACGACCGCAACATGCCCGAAGAGCACAACCGGGTGCTGATCGACCGGATCGCCGACGTGCTGTGCGCGGCGACGCCCGAGAACCGCGCCAACCTGCTCGCCGAGGGCGTCCCGGCCGACCGCATCGACGTCACCGGCAACACCGTGGTCGAGGCAGCGCACCGCCAACTCCCGGCCGAACGGGTGCGGTTGGCGTACCTGGCGGGGCTCGGCCTGACGCCGGACGGCTATCTGCTGGCCACCGTCCACCGGCCCGAGAACACCGACGACCCGGCCGCGCTGCGGGCCGTCCTGGGCGAACTGGCCGCGCTGGCCGAGGAGGTGCCGGTCGTGCTGCCGCTGCATCCGCGCACCCGGGCCCGCGCCGAGGCCGCCGGCCTGGCCGGGCTGCTCGCCCCGCTGCGGGTGACCCGCCCGCTCGGCTACCGGGACTTCCTGGCGCTGGCCCGGCACGCGGCGCTGCTGGTCTCCGACTCCGGGGGCGTCCAGGAGGAGGTCACGGTCCTGGGCCGGCCGCTGGTCGTGGTGCGCAACTCCACCGAACGCCCGGAGGCGATGGCCGACTTCGCCACCTTGGTCGCCCCGGGCCCGGAGCTCGGCCGGGCCGCGCGGGAACGGCTGGCGCTGGGCGCGGCCGGCCGGGCCCAACTGGCCGCGCTGCCCAGCCCGTTCGGCGACGGCCTGGCCTCCCAGCGGATCGCCGAGCTGCTCGCCGACCTGGTGACCGCCCGCACCGCGCCGTATGCCGCGGCCGCCTGACCGCGCCCGACCGACCGCGCCGCCCCATCGGAGGACCCCCGTGTTCGACAGCCTGTTGATCTTCCTGTTCCCCTTCGCCCTGCTGGCCTGCTTCCTGCTCTACTGGGCCGGGTCCCGCCACTCCTACCGCACCCGCCCGCGCACCGAGCCCGGCGACCCGACCGCGCTGGACTGGCACTTCTTCGTCCCCTGCCGGGACGAGGAGGCGGTGGTCGGCGCCACCGTCAGCCAGTTGCGCGGCGACTTCCCGGCCGCCCACGTGTGGGTGATCGACGACGACAGCGACGACCGGACCGGCCGCATCGTCGCCGAGCTCGCCGAGGAGGACCGCCGGGTCCACCTCGTCCGCCGGGTGCGCCCCGACGCCCGCACCGGCAAGGGCGATGCGTTGAACGCCGCCTACGACCAGCTCGGCGAGTTCCTGCCGGAGGGCACCGACCGCTCGCGGGTCGTGGTGTGCGTGGTCGACGCCGACGGGCGGCTGGACCGCGGTGCGTTGGCCGCGGCGGCGGGACCGACCGGCTTCGGCGACCCCGAGGTCGGCGGCGTACAGGTGGGCGTGCGGATGCGCAACGTCGACGACGAGCGCCCGCTGCCCGAGCGCGGTCGGTTCCTCAACTCCCTGGCCCGGCTGCTGGTTCGCGTCCAGGACATGGAGTTCGCGGTGTCCAACGCGGGGATGCAGTTGCTGCGGATGCGCACCGGTTCGGTGGGGCTGGGCGGCAACGGCCAGTTCACCCGGCTGTCCGCGCTGGACCGGATAGCCGCCACCGAGCGCCGTCCCTGGAAGCGCGGCGCGCTGCTGGAGGACTACGAGTTGGGCCTGCACATGATCCTGGCCGGCTTCCGGGTCACCCACCTCCCCGACGCCTGGGTCTCCCAGGAGGGCCTGCCGCACCTGCGCCGACTGCTGACCCAGCGCACCCGCTGGGCGCAGGGCAACCTCCAGTGCGTCCGCTACGCCCCGCGCATCGTCTCCTCCCGCCACTACGGCGGCCGGGGCGTGCTGGAGACCCTCTACACCTTCTGCCAGCCGGTGGCGCACCTGGTGACGCTGGGGCTGACCGCGGCGCTGCTGGTGCTCGGCGGCTTCGGTTCGCTGGTGCTCTGGCCGCTGGCGGCGATCCTGGCGGCGCTGGCCATCGGCCCGTTCCTGCTGTGGGGTCCGGTATACCGTCGCGACCACGCGCCGGAGGCGTCCCGGTTGACGGCGGTGCTGTGGGGCATGGCGCTGTGGCTGTACGCGTATCACCTGTTCGTGGTGTCGGCCCGCGGTTTCGTGCGGATGCTGCGCGGCCGCAACGGGTGGGCGAAGACCCGGCGCAACGCGGAGCCGGTGACGGACGGCCCGGTGGCCCGGGAGTCGTGACCGCCCCTCAAGCGCCGCGTCTCACCATGTGAACGTGTAACTGATCACATAGCCGGCGGTGCATGGGCCGGGCGTGGTTGGGTAGTCGGGCGCCGGCGGCGCGCCCGTGCCCGCGCCCGGCTGCCGCCGCCTGCCCGATCGATTTTCAGGAGAGTCACCCATGCCCGCCCCCGTCCCAGCCCCCGTGCCCGCCCCGGCGAGCGGTTCACCGATCTACGAGAGCCTGGTCTCCAAACACGGCGACGTGGTCGCCGAGAGCCGTCGCGCCGCGCAGGAGACCCAGCGGGAGGCCGACCGGCTGCTGCACTTCGCCCCGCGGGACGGCAAGAACTGAAACGGCGCCGGAGGGCGGCCCGGGCCTCGCGCCCCGGCCGCCCTCGGGCCGCCCGCCCGTTATCGCGGCCGCTAGCGGATCGGCACCCCGGACAGCGTCCGGGCGATGACCAGCCGCTGGATCTCGCTGGTGCCCTCGAAGATCGTGTAGATGGCGGCGTCCCGGTGCATCCGCTCGACCGGGTACTCCCGGGTGAAGCCGTTGCCGCCGAGGATCTGGAGCGCCTGGGCGGTGACCTTCTTGGCGGTCTCGCTGGCGAACAGCTTGGACATCGAGCCCTCGGCGCTCTCGAACTTCTTGCCCGCGACCGCCATCCAGGAGGCGCGCCAGACCAGGAGGCGGGCGGCGTCGATCTGGGTGCGCATGTCGGCCAGTTGGAAGGCCACGCCCTGGTTGTCGATGACCGGGCGACCGAACTGCTCGCGGGTCTTGGCGTACTCCAGCGCCTCCTCGTAGGCGGCGCGGGCGGTGCCGACGGCCATCGCGCCGACGGCCGGACGGGACGCCTCGAAGGTGGCCATCGCGGCGTTCTTCACCCTCTCCCAGCCTCCGGCCGGAGAGACCCCCTTGCTCCCCTTCGCGCGCTCGCGGGCCCGGGCCAGCCGCTCGTCCAGCTTCTCCTTGCCGCCGAGCAGGCAGTGACCGGGGACCCGGACGTTCTCCAGCACCACCTCGGCGGTGTGCGAGGCCCGGATGCCGTGCTTCTTGAACTTCTGGCCCTGGGAGAGGCCGGGGGTGTTCGGCGGGACGATGAACGAGGCATGGCCCTTGGAGCCCAACTCCGGGTCGACGACGGCGACCACGACGTGGACGCCCGCGATGCCGCCGTTGGTGGCCCAGGTCTTGGTGCCGTTGAGCACCCACTCGTCCTTGGCCTCGTCGTAGACGGCGCGGGTGCGCATCGAGGCGACGTCGGAGCCGGCGTCCGGCTCGGAGGAGCAGAAGGCGGCGACCTTCACGTCGTTGGCGTCGCCGTACATCTGCGGGACCCAGGTGCCGATCTGCTCCTCGGTGCCGTTGGCCAGTACGCCGACGGCGGCCAGGCCGGTGCCCACGATGGACAGCGCGATGCCGGCGTCGCCCCAGAAGAGCTCCTCCATGGTCATCGGGATGCCGAGGCCGGTGGGGTCGAAGAACTGCTGGGCGTAGAAGTCGAGCGAGTACAGGCCGATCTTGGCGGCCTCCTGGATCACCGGCCAGGGGGTCTCCTCGCGCTCGTCCCACTCGGCGGCCGCGGGGCGGATCACGTCGGCGGCGAAGCCGTGGATCCAGTCACGGACTTCCTTCTGCTCGTCGTTGAGTTCCATGGTGAACTCGGCCATGTCCCCTCCAGTGGTGCGTACGGCCAGCCGTTACTTCCGGTAACCGGAGTCTGTTACCAGCCAGTAATGGATGTCAACTCCTCCTGGGAGCCGAATTGGCCGCGGAGTTCGGGCGTCGAGGAGTCCGGGTGTTACGTTGCGCGAGCGCCACGGATTCACAAGGGTGGGGAGCACGACCATGGAGAGCATCGACAGCGCCGGACAGACCGGCACCGAGCAGGCCGCAACGGACGGCGACCGGCAGCAGGCGACCGAGCGCAGACGACGGGAGCTGCTGGAGGCGGCCGAGCGGATCGTGCTGCGGGACGGCCCGGGAGCGTCGATGAACGCCATCGCCGCCGAGGCCGGGATCACCAAGCCGATCCTCTACCGGCACTTCGGCGACAAGGGCGGCCTCTACCGCGCCCTCGCCGTCCGGCACACCGACGCCCTGCTGGCCAACCTCCGGGCCGCGCTGGACGGCCAGGCACTGCGCCGGGAGCGCGTCGAGGCCACCCTCGACGCCTACCTCGTCGCCATCGAGACCCGGCCGCAGGTCTACCGCTTCCTGATGCACCCCGCGGACGAGGACGTCCCCTCGGAGTCCGGCTTCGACGTGGGCCGGCACTCCGCTCCCCTGCTGCGCCGGCTCGGCGAGGAGCTGGCCAAGGTCATCGCCGAACGGCTCGACCTGGGGCCGGACGGCGCGGAGCGGGCCCGGGTGTGGGGGCACGGGATCGTCGGCATGATGCACGCGGCCGGCGACTGGTGGCTGCGCGAACGCCCCTGCTCCCGCGAGCAGTTGGTGCGCCACCTCACCGATCTGCTGTGGGGCCAACTGGCCACCGCGCAGAACCTCGCCGGCGGCCCGGGCTTCTGACCCGGTCGGCGTCAGACCGGCTCCGCCGCCCGCTCGTCGGCCGCCGCCCACGGGGCGCGGGCGAGCGCGCGCAGCGTCCTACGGCGGCGGAGGCCGGTGAGGTGGTCGAGGTAGAGGCCGCCGCCGAGGTGGTCGCACTCGTGCTGGAGGCAGCGGGCGAAGAAGCCGGTGCCGGTCACCGTCACCGGCTGACCCGTGACGTCGAAACCGGTCACCACGGCGTGGTCGTGGCGCGGGGTGCCGGCCTCGATGCCGGGCAGCGACAGGCAGCCCTCGGGCCCGCGCACCACCGGACCGTCCGCCTCCACCAACTCCGGGTTGACCAGGTGCCCGAGGTGCCGGCGCTCCTCGTCGTCGGGGCAGTCGTAGACGAACACCCGCAGCGGGACGCCGATCTGGTTGGCGGCCAGGCCCACGCCGTTCGCGGCGTACATCGTCGCGAACATGTCCTCGATCAGCGCGGCCAGTTCGCCGTCGAAGGCGGTGACCTCCGCGCACGGCCCGGCGAGGACCGGATCGCCGTAGAGGCACAGGGGGCGGGGGGTGCCGGAACTGCCGGGGATGGTGCGGTGGCGCATGGGCCCAGCGTACGTGTCGGGCATTCCGGATGGGGTCACGCAGGTGGCGGAATTCGGGCCGGCCGCCGGATCTCGATAGGCTGCTCCTCGACCGAAGCCTCCGGCCGGTCGGCGGCCGCGGAGGAGGCGCGTTCTCCCGGCAGCCCTCAGGGCAGGGGTGCGCCGGATGCAAGGAGGATCTAGGACCATGGCAGGCAACACGGAGCCGCTGTCGCCGCGGGCCAAGCTGGCCGTGACGGCCGGCAAGGCCGCGGCAGCGGTGTCGCGCGCGGCGGGCCGCGGCAGCGGATCGGTGATCGGCGGCCGGGTGGCACTCAAGCTCGACCCCGACCTGCTGGCCTCGCTGGCCAAGCACCTGGACGTGGTCCTGGTGTCCGCCACCAACGGCAAGACGACCACGACCCGGCTGATCGCCGAGGCGCTGCGGGCCAGCGGACCGGTGGTCTCCAACGCACTGGGCGCCAACATGCCCGCGGGCATCACCTCGGCGCTGGCGGGCGGCTCGGACGCCAAGTTCGGCGTCATCGAGGTGGACGAGAAGTACCTGGCGACGGTGGCCCGGGACGTCACGCCGAAGGCCATAGCGCTGCTGAACCTCTCGCGCGACCAGCTCGACCGGGCCGCCGAGACCCGGATGCTGGCCGAGCGGTGGCGCGAGGGGCTGTCCGGCTCCAAGGCCCTGATCATCGCCAACGCCGACGACCCGCTGATCGTCTGGGCGGCCTCGGCGTCCGCGAACGTGGTGTGGGTCGCCGCCGGGCAGGAGTGGAAGGACGACGCGTGGTCCTGCCCCTCGTGCGGCGGGGTCATGCAGCGGCCGGGCGACGACTGGTTCTGCGCCGAGTGCGGCTTCCGCCGCCCGACGCCCAGTTGGGCGCTCTCCGGCGACCACGTCCTGGACCCGCACGGCAGCGCCTGGCCGATCAAGCTCCAGCTCCCGGGCCGCGCCAACAAGGCCAACGCCACCACCTCCGCCGCGGTCGCGGCCGCCTTCGGCGTGCCGCCGCAGGTCGCCCTGGAGCGGATGTTCGCGGTGCAGGCGGTGGCCGGGCGCTACGACGTGGTCACCTTCCAAGAGCGGGAGCTGCGGCTGCTGTTGGCGAAGAACCCGGCCGGCTGGCTGGAGACGTTCTCGCTCATCGACGGCCCGCCGACCCCCGTGATCATGTCGGTGAACGCGCGCGGCGCGGACGGCACCGACACCTCCTGGCTGTGGGACGTGGACTACACCCGGCTGGCCGGGCACCCGATCTTCGTGCTGGGCGACCGCAAGCTGGACCTGGCGGTGCGGCTGGAGGTCGCCGGGCTCGACTTCGAGGTGTGCGAGTCCCTCGACGACGCCGTGCGGATGGCCCCGCCCGGCCGCATCGAGGTCATCGCCAACTACACGGCCTTCCAGGACCTGCGCCGCCGCGTGGGCAACTGAGCGCGTTTCACGGACAAGGACGAGCGAGCATGAGTGACAACAGCCTGCGCGTGGTGTGGATCTACCCGGACCTGCTGAGCACCTACGGCGACCAGGGCAACGTCCTGGTGGTGGAGCGGCGGGCGCGCCAGCGCGGCCTGGACGTCCAGCGCCTGGACGTCCGCTCCGACCAGCAGATCCCCACCTCCGGGGACATCTACCTGATCGGCGGCGGCGAGGACCGGCCGCAGCGGCTGGCGGCCGAGCGGCTGATCCGGGACGGCGGCCTGGACCGCGCGGTCTCCAACGGCGCGATCGTGTTCTCGGTGTGCGCCGGCTACCAGATCCTGGGCCACGAGTTCATCAACGACCTCGGCGAGCGCCAGCAGGGCCTGGGGCTGCTGGACGTGGTCAGCACCCGCGGCGAGGGCGACCGGTGCGTCGGTGACGTACTGGCCGACATCGACCCGCAGTTGGGGCTGCCGCCGCTGACCGGCTTCGAGAACCACCAGGGCGTGACGCACCTGGGCCAGAGCGCCCGGCCGTTCGCCAAGGTCCGGTTCGGCAACGGCAACGGCGTCGGCGACGGCTACGAGGGCGCGTGGAACGACACCGTCTTCGGGACGTACATGCACGGCCCCGTCATGGCCCGCAACCCGCACATCGCGGACCTGCTGATCAAGCTGGCGCTGGACATCAACGGGCTGCCGCCGGCCGACAACCGGTGGTACGAGGCGCTGCGCCAGGAGCGGATCGCGGCGGCCACCGAGAACGCCTGATCCTCCCCGACGGAAAGCGGCCGGGTCCGGACCCTCGGGTCCGGACCCGGCCGCTTCGCGCGAGCCGGTGTCCGCACTGCGGGCGCCCGTGTGCCGGGGCCCCGCGCGCTTGTAGGCTGAGCGGGATTCCCACCGGACGACGGGGTCCGGGCGTCCGGTTGAGTTGCGATGGGTTGCTGCGAACAATGCGTATTGGTGTCCTCACGTCCGGGGGCGACTGCCCCGGCCTGAACGCCGTCATCCGGTCCGTCGTCCACCGCGCCACCGCCGACCACGGCGACGAGGTGATCGGTTTCAAGGACGGCTGGAAGGGCCTCTTGGAATGCGATTACCGCAAGCTGGACCTGGACGCCGTGGGTGGCATCCTGGCGCGCGGCGGCACCATCCTCGGCTCGTCCCGGGTGCAGCCCGCGCACCTGCGGGACGGCGTGGAGCGGGCCCGCGGCCATGTCGCCGAGCTGGGCCTGGACGCGATCATCCCGATCGGCGGCGAGGGCACGCTCAAGGCGGCGCGGCTGCTGTCGGACGCCGGGCTGCCGATCGTCGGGGTGCCCAAGACCATCGACAACGACATCGCCGTCACCGACGTCACCTTCGGCTTCGACACCGCGGTGGGGGTGGCCACCGACGCGCTGGACCGCCTCAAGACCACCGCCGAGTCCCACCAGCGCGTGATGATCGTCGAGGTGATGGGGCGGCACACCGGGTGGATCGCGCTGCACTCGGGGATGGCGGCCGGCGCGCACGCGATCGTGGTGCCGGAGCGGCCGTTCGACATCGAGGAGTTGACCGCGCGGGTCGCCGAACGGTTCGAGGCCGGCAAGAAGTTCGCGATCGTGGTGGTCGCCGAGGGCGCCAAACCGCGCGAGGGCACCATGGCCTTCGACGAGGGCGGCACCGACGTCTACGGGCACGAGCGGTTCGCCGGGGTCGCCCGGCAACTGTCGGTGGAGCTGGAGCACCGGCTCGGCAAGGAGGCCCGGCCGGTCATCCTCGGCCACGTCCAGCGGGGCGGTACGCCCACCGCGTACGACCGCGTGCTGGCCACCCGCTTCGGCTGGCACGCCGTCGAGGCCGCGCACCGCGGGGAGTTCGGGATGATGACCGCGCTGCGCGGCACCGACATCACGCTGGTGCCGCTCGCGGAAGCGGTGGCCAGCCTGAAGACGGTGCCCGCCGAGCGCTACGACGAGGCCGAGTGCGTGCTGTGACGTGCCCGTAGCTCCTTAGGGGACGCGCGCCCGTAGAGGCGCCCCCGGCCGCCGTGTTGGCCGGGGGCGCCTCTACGCTTGTCGCCGGAGCATTGGTACGAATCAGGAGCGAGCGGATGCATCACAGCGGGCACGGCATGGACGGCATGAACATGGACCTGCCGCCGTTCACGCTCGGGCGGGGCCTCGCGTTCGGCGGTGATGCGTTCTTCCTCGTCGGCTGCCTGCTGGCGCTGGCGGTGTACGGCTGGGCGGTCTTCCGGCTGCGACGGCGCGGGGACGCCTGGCCGGCGGGCCGGGTCGTCGCCTGGGTGCTGGGCGTGCTGACGGTGGCCGTGGCGATGTGCACCAAGCTCAACGACTACGGCATGGCGATGTTCAGCGTGCACATGGTCCAGCACATGATCGTCAGCATGCTCTCGCCGATCCTGCTGCTGCTCGGGGCACCGGTGACGCTGGCGCTGCGCGCGCTGCCGGCCGCCGGGCGGGGGCGCAAGGGGCCGCGCGAGCTGCTGGTGGCGCTGTTGCACAGCCGCTACATGCGGATCATCACGCACCCGGCGTTCACCATCCCGATGTTCATCGCCAGCCTCTACGCGCTGTACTTCTCGCCGCTGTTCGACTTCCTGATGCAGTCGCGGGCCGGGCACATCGCGATGATGGTGCACTTCCTGGCGGTGGGCCTGGTCTTCTTCTGGCCGATCATGGGCGTGGACCCGGGCCCGCACCGCCCCGGGCACATCATGCGGATCCTGGAGCTGTTCGCCGGCATGCCGTTCCACGCGTTCTTCGGCATCGCGCTGATGATGGCGTCCGAGCCGATGGTGGACACCTTCCTCAACCCGCCGGCCTCGTTGGGCATCGACGCGCTGGGCGATCAGCAGGCGGCCGGCGGCATCGCCTGGGCGTTCAGCGAGATCCCCTCGGTGCTGGTGCTGATCGCGCTCGTCTACCAGTGGTACAAGTCCGAGGAGCGGGTCTCGCAGCGCGCGGACCGGGCCGCGGAGCGCAACGGCGACAAGGACCTCGCGGACTACAACGCCTATCTGGCGTCGCTCAACGCGCGGGGGCAGTAAGCGACCGCCCTCCCGACCGGCCGGAACCGGCCAGCGGCGGGCAGGGGTGATCTGGCGGCACGGGCCGCGGCCGGGGACGATGGTCCCGTGGCCGCGGCCTGCGGCGTTTCCGCCCGCCGGCCGCCGTGGTGAGGAGGTTGCGGGTATGCCCGGATCTGCCAGGGCGATGGCGGTGTGCACGGTGTGCGGGCTGGTGCTGGCGACCGCCTACACCGTGGCGTTCGGTGGCAACGGTCTGATCTGGTTCCTGTGGGTGGTGCTGGCGCTGGTCACGATCGGGGTGGTGACGGCGCGGCAGGTGTGACCCGCGGTGCGGGGCGGCGGCCCGAGGGGGCGGCGCTCAGAAACGGAAGACCGCCCCGGTGGCCGCGTCCATCGTGCAGGCGTTGCCGAACTCCCGGCGCCAGTCGACCGGTGTGCCGTGCCAGGTGCCGGACGCGGCGACGGTGACCGGGTCGTACTCCCGGGTGCAGCCGTGCGGCTCGCCGCGCAGGGCGTTCAGATCGCCGTGCGCGCCGGCCAGTTCGTCGCAGGCGGCGGCGCCGTGCGGATGGGCTCCGCGGGTGTCCGGGCAGGTGAGTCGCACGCCGTGGATCCAGGTGTCGCCGGCGCCGGACACGGTCAGGAACAGTCCGTCGGACAGGTCCGGGACGGTGGCGCCGCGGGCCGTCGCCGCGCCGAGCGCGGTGCACAGCGCCACGGTCACCCCAGCCGCCACGGCGGCACGGGAGGTTCGGCGTCGGCGGTTCACGGACATCGGGATCTCCTGGAACGCTCGGGGCGGTGGCACCGGGGCCCACGGGGACGGCGGGCGGCGCCGGCGGCCCCAGGGCACCCCGCCGCGCCCCGGCGCACAAGCGGCCACGCCGTGCGGTCGCCCGTACGGGCCCGCGCCCGCGCCGGCCGTGCGATTCCGACGGCGCCCGAGGCGGTTCCCGACGACCGCTTCCGCGCCTACACTGACGGCCCTGGTCGCCCCCGTGACCTGGCACGATCCGGCCGCGTCGACGGTGGCGGGGGACGGGTGAAGGGGGCCGCCGTGCTCTACCAACTGCTGAAGTACGTGCTGTTGGGCCCGCTGCTGCGGCTGATCTTCCGGCCGCGGGTGGAGGGGCTGGAGCGGGTCCCCGAGGAGGGCCCGGCGATCATCGCGGGCAACCACCTGTCGTTCGCGGACCACTTCGTGATGCCGGCGGTGGTGCCGCGCCGGGTGACGTTCCTGGCGAAGGCCGAATACTTCACGGGACCCGGGCTCAAGGGCCGGCTGACCGCGGCGTTCTTCCGCGGGGTCGGGCAGATCCCGGTGGACCGCTCCGGCGGCCGGGCCTCGGCGGCGGCGCTGTCGTCGGGGCTGGCGGTGCTGCGCAAGGGGCGGCTGCTGGGGATCTATCCGGAGGGCACCCGCTCGCACGACGGGCGGCTCCACAAGGGGCGCACGGGGGTGGCCGCGCTGGCCCTCAAGGCCGGGGTGCCGGTGGTGCCGTGCGCGGTGATCGGGACGTTCGAGGCGCAGCCGACCGGGCGGCGGCTGCCGCGGGCGACGCGGGTCACGGTCCGCTTCGGGCCGCCGCTGACGTTCGCGCGGTACGCGGGACTGGTGGACGAGCGCACCGCGCTGCGGGCCGTCACCGACGAGATCATGTACGCCATCCTCACGCTCTCCGGCCAGGAGTACGTGGACGTGTACGCCACGGACGCCAAGGCCGCGGCACAGGCGGCGTCCCGGACGGAGCCGCGGAGCCCCGGGCGGCGGGGGCAGGGCGGCTGACGCGGGCGGGACATCCGTCCGCGGCGCGCGTCGACCGCCCCTACGGTGATCGCCGGCTACGGATGGACACCGGGAGTCGCCCGGGTGGTCCCCGCCGTGCCGGACCGCCGGGCCGACGACCCCAACCGCACTGCTTTCACCGCGCAGTTCCCGGTCTGACGGCCCCGTCACACCAGCCGAGGGGCGGCCGGGACACGAGCTCCCGACCGCCCCTCGGAGCTGACTCAGCCGGCGGCCTTGGCCGTCTGCTTCGCCGGGACGGGCGTGGCGTGCGGGCCGCAGGTGACGTCCTTCGGGTCCGTGGTGCCCTTCAGGAAGTACGCGTCGACCCGGTCGTTGATGCAGGGGTTGACCAGGCCGGTGACGCCGTGCGAACCGGCGTCCCGCTCGGTGATCATGCGGGAGCCCGCGAACCGCTTGTGCAGCTCCACGGCGCCGTCGTACGGCGTCGCCGCGTCACGGGTGCTCTGCACGATGAGGACCGGCGGCAGGCCCTTGCCGGTCTTGACCTCGACCGGGGTCTGCTGCTTGACCGGCCAGGAGGCGCACGGCAGGTTCATCCAGGCGTTGGACCACGTCATGAACGGCGCCTGCCGGTTGATCCGGGTGTTGTCGCGGTTCCACTTCGCCCAGCTCGTGGGCCACTTGACGTCGGTGCACTCGACGGCGGTGTAGACCGCGTTGCTGTTCTCCGCCTTGATGTTGCCGGCCTTGTCGTCGGGGTGCGACCCGGCGTTGTCGATCAGCGGCTTGGCGTCACCGGCGCGGTACGCGCTCCAGACCTGGGCGACCTCGGCCCAGGAGCTGTCGTAGTACGGCGCGTTCTGGAAGAAGGCGATGAGCTCGGCCGGGCCGACCACGCCGCCGATGGGGTGCTTCTTGGCGGTCGCGCGCAGCTTCTCCCAGGCCGCCTGGACCTTCTCGGGGGTGTTCCCGATGTGGTAGGCCGCGTCGTTCTTGGCCACCCACTTCTTCCAGTCGCCCCAGCGGCCCTCGAAGGCGATGTCCTGGTCGAGGTTGGCCTGGTACCAGACCTTCTCCCGCGACGGGTTGACGACGCTGTCGACCAGCATCCGGCGGACGTGGTCCGGGAAGAGCGTGGCGTAGACGGCGCCCAGGTAGGTGCCGTAGGAGACGCCGAGGTAGTTGAGCTTCTTCTCACCGAGCGCGGCGCGGATCACGTCCATGTCGCGGGCGGTGTTCGGCGTCGTCATCTGCGACAGCATCGCCCGGCCGGTGCGCGCCAGGCAGCCCTGGGCGTACGCGCGCGCCAGCTTGCGCTGGGCCCGCTTGTCCGCCTCGCTGCCCGGCACCGGGTCGGCCTTGGGCGCCTTGACGAACTCCTGCGGATCCTGGCAGGAGATCGGCGCGGAGTGCCCCACGCCCCGGGGGTCGAAGCCCACGAAGTCGTACGCCTGGGCGGTCTTGACCCACAGCGGGCTCTTGGTGGTCGTACGGGCCGGGAAGCGCAGGCCCGAACCGCCGGGACCGCCGGGGTTGTAGAGCAGCGCGCCCTGCCGCTGCTTCGGACCGCCGGTGGCGACGGCCCGGTCCACGGCGATCTTGATGGTCGGGCCGTTCGGCTTGGCGTAGTCGACCGGGACGGTGACATAGCCGCACTGGATCGGCGCCTTCACGCCCCAATCGGCCGGGCACTCCTGCCACTTGATGCCGGCCTTGGCGGCCCGGGCGGCGGCGAGCGCGACGCCGCGGGCCTCGGCGGTGCCGGTGGTCTTGCCGGCGGTCAGGTTGTCACCGGCACGCTGCTCGCCGGCGACGGCGGGCGTGGCTATCGCACCGGCGAGAAGCGCACCGGCCACCAGGCTGCCGGCGGCACCGAGCGCTACTGTTCGTCTCACGTGGTTGATCCCCCTGCGTAGGCCGCCGTTGGCGGCGATGATCACCGAGTTCCAGGGGGATCATCCTGGCGCGTACGGGCCATGTTTGAACAGATTGCGCCATAACTTCTTTATCAATCCGTAGGGATTGAGCGGTGGCTTGTTGGCTTCCCACGTTGTTGGCTGCCCCGCCGGTCCGCTGCGCTTGGCTTGCTGCCCACGTTGTCGGCCATCCCGCCGGTCCGCTGCGCTTGGCTTGCTGCCCACGTTGTCGGCCATCCCGCCGCGCGGGTTGCTGTTTTGCGCCTTGCGGCGCGGGAGGGGCCGCTGCCGGTCCGCTGCGCTTGGCGAGTCGATGTGTCCGCTGCGCGGCGCTGTTGGCTGCGGTGACGGGCCTCCGGGGGCGGCATGCCAGACTGCTTCGCTTTACGTCTGGCACACCGCCCCCTCCGACCCGTCCCCTCCCGTTGAGGGGTGGTTTTCTCTGGGATGGGGCTGGTCCTTGTGGTCCCCTGACGGTCATCGCCCGGGTGCTTGGGCCACCTGTCCTCTTACGGTCACTACGCAGGCACACGCGTACTCGTCCCCCGACGGTCACCACTCAACCCAGCAGCCCGAGTTGACCCACCGGCAGGACGTGGCACTCACCGTTTTTCCCACCCTCCAACGGGAGGGGGCGGGCCGGAGGGGTGGGGGTGCCAGACGTAAAGCGAAGCAGTCTGGCACCCCCACCCCGGAGGCCCGTCACCGCAACCCAACAGCCCCGCGCAGCGGACCGGCCCGCGCCGCAAGGCGCAAAGGACAGCAACCCGCGCGGCGGGACAGCCAACAACGTGGGCCGCAAGCCCACTTCGCAGCGGTATGGCGACACCCACCGACGAGAACCGGTCAATTGCCAGCGGCAACCCGCATAGCCAGGTGCGGTACGTACCGACTTCAGTAGCCTTCCGGGCAGGCTCTCCCACCGACCGCCATGTGGGAGGGCCTCGCGTTTGTCGTGCCTGGCAGCGCGGAGCGCAGCGGTCGGAGGGAGACGTCAAGTGCCCGGTATCGACGAGGTGTTGGCCCGCGCGATGGGGATCCCCGGGGTCCAGGGGGCCGGTCTGACCGACTGGACCAGCGGGCTGACACTGGGCACCGCTGGGCGCGCCCCGCACGGTGACCACGAGGCGGCGGCCGCGGACGCCGCCGAGGTGGTGCAGGCGGTGGCCCGCAACGCCACGTTCGACACCGCGGGCGGGGACGGGGAACCGCTGGAGGACCTGATCATCACGGCGGGGAACAGCTACCACCTGATCCGCCTGGTGCCCACCGCCTTCGACAGCCAGACCTGCCTCCACCTCTGGCTGGACCGGGCGCAGGCCAACCTCGCCATCGCCCGATTGCGACTGCGGGAGTTGGCGGCGGAGTTGGCGGCGGGCTGACACTCGACATGGCTGGGACACCGCTCCCGCACCGGGGCCCGATCGGTGACGACGGCCGGTCCGGCCCGTTGGGCCGGTACGCCGCCCAACGGGCCACCGGCGCCCTGCGCGGCCCCGATGGCTGCGTCTACCTCCACGAGGGCGCGGTCTACTGCGTCGAGTGCCCGGCGGCCCCCGACATCGGGGCCCGGCTCGCGCGGGCCGGCCGGTTGCCGCCGGAGTGCTGGCGGCGCGCGGAGGCCGCGGCCGGAATGACCCACCAGGGCGGTCAATTCCTGCTGACGCAGGGCTGGTTGACCCGCGGCGAGCTGGAGCTCTGCCAGCTCGCCGCGCTGCTCGACGCGGCGTGCTTCGTCCTGCCGCCGGCCTCCGGGGCCACCTCCTTCACCCCGGGCGACGCGCACTGGCTGGGGGTGATCCGCCCGGTCGGCGCGGTCGCGCTGCTGGCCGCGGTGGCGCGACGGCGGGCGCAGCTCGACCGGTTGGGCGCCTGGGCGGCCGCCGACGGCGCGCCGGTGGTGCCGTTGCCGGCGGAGCAGCCGGGCCACCCGCCCCTGACCGGCCGTCAGCGGCGGCTGCTCGCGCACGCCGACGGGGCGCGCACCCCCGGCCAACTCGCCCATGAGCTGGGCCAGTCGGCGTTCTGCACCCTGTTGGAGGTGCGGCGGCTGGCCGCGGCCGGGCGGGTGCGGGTGGCGACGGGGCTGCCGCGCCGGCGCCCCGGGGCCTTCCGGGAAGAGCGGCGGGGCCGGGACGCCGCGGCGGTGTGGCGCCTCCCGGACCCGGGCGTCCTGGAGACCGCGGACCCGGATGTCGCCCTCCTCGTCCGCCTGCGCACCGCACTGGAGGAGAACCTGTGAACCCTTGTGAACCCCGCCCATGAGGCGCGTATTCGCACTGCGCGCCAGAAGAAGGAGCGTCAGAACACCGATGACGAGCGAGACCGAGGCGATCGCGTCCGGGATCCGGGACGAACTGCGCGCGCTGCGCGAGCACATCAGGCATCTGCACGGCGGCATGGTGGCGAGCGCGGACGGGATGGTGATCGCCCATGACCTGCCGGACATCGAACCCGACGGCCTGGCCGCGCTCACCGCCGCGGCCATCGGCGTCGCCAAACGCCTGACCGACGCGACCGGGCAGGGCGGGTTCGAGGAGTACCTGACCCGCGGCAGCCGCGGCTACGTCGCGGCGTACGCGGCCGGGAGCCGCGCGGTACTCACGGCCGTGGCGGGCCCGGAGGCCAACGTGGGCCGGCTCCACCTCCAGGCCCGACGCACCGCCACGCGCATCGCGGCCCTACTCGACACCCCGCCGGGCCGTTAGGCGGCCAGCAACCAGCCTGTGCCGCTCGGCGCTTGGCGACTCTCGGCCGCATCCGCCGACCGTCCCGCACGACCAGCCTGCCGACCGATCCAGCCAGTCCACCGAATTCAGTGAAAGGCCCACCCGCATGACGCAGATGGAAACCGCCCTCAGCGAAGCGATGTCCACGATCGAGGGCGCGATAGGTGTTGCGCTGGTCGACTACACCAGCGGCATGGCGCTCGCCACGCTCGGCGATCCCCAGACGTTCGACCTCAATGTGGCGGCGGCCGGGAACACCGATGTGGTGCGCGCGAAGTTGCGCACGATGGAGATGTTGGAACTCAAGGGCGCCATCGAGGACATGCTCATCACGCTGACCTCGCAGTACCACATCATCCGGCCGCTGACGGGCAAGAGCGGCAACGGTCTCTTCCTGTACCTGGTGTTGGACCGCAAGCGCGCCAACCTCGCGCTGGCGCGCCACCGTCTCGCCCGCCTGGAGGCCGATCTGGAGGTGTGAGCCGCTCAGCCGGCCGCGGCCGCGGCCAGCAGTCGACGCAGCGTCAGACCGTCGGGGGCGACCACGGTGGCCAGGGCGGCGGGTCCGGCGAGTGGGGCCAGGACTCCCTGGCCGGCACCGTCGCCGGCGGCTCCGCCGAGCAACCTCACCTCGGCCGGATGGTCGGCGAACTCCGTTCCGCAGAGGAGGAGTTGGCCGACGGCGCGGTGGCCGCCGAGGACCGCGGAGCTGTCCCAGCCGGGGGCTCCGGGGCCGTAGGCGGTCTCCTGGTCGAGGAGGGTGCGGCCGGCCTGGCGGACCGTCAGGCGGCTCCGGAGCGCGCCGGTGTGCTCGCCGGCGCGGCCCAGCACCTGTTCCTCGCGGAACACCAGGCTGGCGGTGGGCGCGAGGTCGATGGTGGTGGTCATCCGCAGGTCGCTGCCCTGGGCGGAGATCAGCGGCTCCGGCAGCCATTCGAGCCGGGCGCCGTCGCCGACCGTCAAGTGAACGTCGTAGGTGGCCAGTTCGCCGGTCCGGCCGGGCAGTGCGACGGTCGCCGCGGCCGCGGTGATGCGGAGCGAGGTGCCCGGTTCGGCGGTGGCCTCGATGCGCAGCCGGTCGCCGCCGAGCGGGGCGCTCATGGCACCGACCAGGCAGACCCGGGCCTGGTCGGCGTGCGACTGGACGCGCCGGAGCGCGAACGGGCCGCCGCCGTCCAGGACCGGCAGCCGGGTGGTGCCGCCCGGCTCGTCGGCGCGGGCGACGATGCGGGCGGTGGCCCGCAGGCCGGCCGCCGGGAGGGCGGTGGCCTGCGGTGCGGTGGGGAGCGGGAGGGTGCGGGTGGTCATGCCTGGGCCGCGGTCCAGTTCGCCAGCTGCGCCCGGACCCAGTCGGCGACCGGCTTGACGCCACCGGGCTGCTTGAGGGCGGTGAACGCGACGGGCAGGTCGCCGCGTTGGGCCTTGGCGTCCCGGGCCATGCCGTCGAGGTCCACTCCGACGTAGGGGGCGAGGTCGGTCTTGTTGATGACCAGCAGGTCGGCGGTGGTGACGCCGGGACCGCCCTTGCGCGGGATGTCGTCGCCGCCGGCGGTGTCGATGACGAAGATCTGGGCGTCGACCAGGCCCTTGGAGAAGGTGGCGGTGAGGTTGTCGCCGCCGGACTCGACCAGGACCAGGTCGAGCGGGCCGACGGCTTCTTCCAGGTCCTCGACGGCTTCGAGGTTCGCGGAGATGTCGTCGCGGATGGCGGTGTGCGGGCAGGCGCCGGTCTCCACGGCGGTGATCCGCTCGGTGGGCAGCACCGCCTCGCGGCGCAGGAACTCGGCGTCCTCGCGGGTGTAGATGTCGTTGGTGACGACGGCGATGGACAACTCGTCGCGCAGCACGCGGCACAGCGCGGCGACGGTGGCGGTCTTGCCGGTGCCGACCGGGCCGCCGAGGCCGATGCGCAGGGCGCGCCGGGTGCCGTCGGGGCGGATCGGTTCGGCGGCGCTGTAGGTGTGCCGGTGCGGGAAGCCGTCCTGGTGGTCGAGGTGCATGGTGACTCCGGTGGTGCGTGGGGCCGCGGGGTGTGCGGCGCGGTGGATGGGTGGGTGGCGGCTCAGGACGCGAAGAGCCGTACCGGCCAGGCGGCGTGCGCTTCGGCGGCGATGTCGAGCAGCGGCGCGGAGGCGGCGGGCAGGGCGTCCGGGCCCTCGGTGACGGCGCGGTGCGCGGCGTCGGCGCCGGCTTGGGCGACCTGGTCGAGGTCGTCGGCGAGGCGGGCGAGGACGGCGGTGGCGTCGAACGGGTCCAGGCTGAGCAGCCGGACCGCGGCGGTGGCCGGGCCGCTGATGTTCTCGTAGGCGACCGCGTAGGCGGCGTCCACGGGCGTCAGCCCGGCGGACCGGGCGGCCAGGCCGAGGACGACCGGCTGGTGGGCGCCGCGCGGGCGGGCCGCGGCCAGCGCGTCGAGCTCGGGCCCCGGCCAGGTGGCGCGGGCGGCCCGCATCATCTGCCGGCCGAGCCGGCGGGCGACCTGGCGCAGCGCCGGGACGGGTGTGCGGGCGTCCGCGGCGTCGTCCAGGACGAGCGGGTCCAGACCCGCGGCGGCCGCGGCGGCGAGCCCCGCGGCGACCAGGCCCGCGGTGTGCAGCCGGCCCCGGCAGAAGGTCGCGAGGGTGGCGGCGTCCTTGATGTGCCCCGCGGTGACGGCCGGTTCGGCGCCGCCCGAGTGGGCGTGCCCTCCGGCGGGGAACCGGCCGTCGGCGAGGACGAGCAGCGCAGCGCGGCTCATCGATGGTGCTCCGGATCGTGTCGTGACGTCATGAACGGTACGTCAGAAGAGGAAGTACCGCTGGGCCATGGGGAGTTCGGCGGCGGGGGCCGGCTCGACCACCTCGTCGTCGATGGTCACCGTGAAGGTGTCGGGGTCGACATGGACGCGCGGCAGGGCGTCGTTGTTGCGCATGTCGGCCTTCTTGACACCGCGGGTGGAACGGATGGCCTCGAAGGACTTCGCCAGCGGGAGGCGCTCGGGGAGGTCGTCCTCGATGGCCTGCTGGGAGACGAAGTTGAACGAGTTGCTGCCCGGGGCCTTGCCGGTGGCGCCGAACATCGGGCGGGGCAGGATCGGCTGCGGGGTGGGGATGGACGCGTTGGCGTCGCCCATCTGCGCGTAGGCGATCTGGCCGCCCTTGATGACCAGTTGGGGCTTGACGCCGAAGAACGCCGGGTCCCACAGCACGAGGTCGGCCAGCTTGCCGCTCTCGACCGAGCCGACGACGTGGTCGATGCCCTGGGCGAGGGCCGCGTTGATGGTGTATTTCGCGACGTACCGCTGGGCGCGGTGGTTGTCGGCCCGGCCGTCGCCGGGCAGGGCGCCCCGGCGGCGCTTCATGACGTGCGCGGTCTGCCAGGTGCGCAGCACGACCTCGCCGATCCGGCCCATGGCCTGGGCGTCGGAGGACATGATCGAGATGGCGCCGAGGTCGTGCAGGATGTCCTCGGCGGCGATGGTGGAGGGCCGGATCCGGGACTCGGCGAAGGCCAGGTCCTCCGGGACCGCCGGGTTGAGGTGGTGACAGACCATCAGCATGTCGAGGTGTTCCTCGACGGTGTTGACGGTGTGCGGCCGCGTGGGGTTGGTGGACGCGGGCAGCACGTTGGGCTCGGAGACCATCGCGATCATGTCGGGTGCGTGGCCGCCGCCGGCGCCCTCGACGTGGAACGCGTGGAGGGAGCGGCCGGCGATGGCGGCGATGGTGTCGCCGAGGAATCCGGCCTCGTTGAGGGTGTCGGTGTGGATCGCGAGCTGGGCGCCGCTCTCCTCACAGATCGACAGGCAGGCGTCGAGGACGGCGGGGGTGGCGCCCCAGTCCTCGTGAATCTTGAACCCGAGGACGCCGGCGCGCAGTTGGTCGCGCATCGACGGCAGGGACATGGTGTTGCCCTTGCCGAGCAGCCCGACGTTGACGGGGACGTTGTCCATGCCCTCGAAGAGCCGGGCGATGTGCCAGGCACCGGGGGTGATGGTGGTGGCCTTGCTGCCCTCGGCGGGGCCGGTGCCGCCGCCGACCAGGGTGGTGACGCCGGAGGCCAGCGCCTCGTCCGCCTGCTGGGGGCAGATGAAGTGGACGTGGGTGTCGATGCCGCCGGCGGTGAGGATCTTGCCGTTGCCCGCGATGACCTCGGTCTCCGGGCCGATGACCAGGTCGGGGTGGACACCGTCCATGGTGTCGGGGTTACCGGCCTTGCCCAGCGCGGTGATCCGGCCGTCCCGGATGCCCACGTCGGCCTTGACGATGCCCCAGTGGTCGAGCACCACGGCGCCGGTGATCACGGTGTCCGGGGCACCCTCGGCGCGGGTGACGCGGGACTGGCCCATCGACTCGCGGATGACCTTGCCGCCGCCGAAGACCGCCTCGTCACCGGCCCGGCCGGGGCCGCCGGAGCGGTCCTCGCTGATCTCGATGACCAGGTCGGTGTCGGCGAGCCGGATCCGGTCGCCGGCCGTGGGGCCGAACAGGTCGGCGTATTCCTGGCGCGTCAGTTCAGCCATCGAGAGGACCTCCGGTCTCACCGCGCAGCCCGACGACGATCCGCTTGCCCGCGATGGGGACCAGCTCGACCTCGGTGGGGATGCCGGGCTCGAAGCGCACGGCGGAGCCGGCCGCGACGTTCAGCCGCAGGCCGTGCGCGGCCGCGCGGTCGAAGTCGAGGCCGGGGTTGGCCTCGGCGAAGTGGTAGTGGGAGCCGACCTGGACTGGGCGGTCGGCGGAGTTGAGGACGGTCATGCGCGTGAGGGGGAGGCCTTCGTTGAGGCGCACCGGCTCGTCGGCGTAGAGGATCTGTCCCGGGATCATTTTCTGCGCTCCCGTGGTCAGTTGATGGGTTCGTGAACGGTGACGAGCTTCGTGCCGTCGGGGAAGGTGGCCTCGACCTGAACGTCGTGGATCATCTCCGGGACGCCGTCCATGACGTCGTCGCGGGTGAGCACCCTGCGCCCGGAGGACATCAGCTCGGCGACGGTGCGGCCGTCCCGCGCGCCTTCGAGGATGTGCACCGTCAACAGGGCGATGGCTTCCGGGTGGTTGAGCTTCACACCCCGGGCCCGCCGCTTTTCGGCCACGTCTGCCGCCACATGAATCAACAACCGTTCCTGCTCATGCGGGGTCAGTTGCATACGTTCCACCTCACAGGTTTCCACCCGGGCGCATTTACCCAGGTCACAGGCGCGAACATACCTGCGCAGTTAGATGTACCACACAATGTTTAAAGGGCGAGCAAACCGATTTCCACTAGTTGATCAGTAACTACCTCATGACGGAAGGGTAGTTCGGCGAGATTTCGACGCCGTTACGACGGACGAGGAATTGCGCGCACCGTGTCGCGCCTGGCGTAACCCACCTGAAATCACCGGCTGTTACCGTCCGGCGACCGCGCTCCCCCGCCCCGACCTCCGGGGTTGCACGAAAACCCGGGTGGCGAATTCCACACCCCAACCCCCTTCCGGAGTGCGGAAAATCGGTCGGGATAACCCGCGATCAAGGGGAAGTATCCGCCGAAACCAGACGGCGCCCCGACGCCCGGACACGGCTGTCTGATATCCGCTCTTGACTGCAAGGAAAGCCTCTAGCGATCCTCATGCACGCGTCAAGAATTCCGCTGCGCTTCACCCCCCACAACAGCATCGGAGCCCTCCGTGTCACGCTCACCCCGTATGCGCCGCGCGGCCCTCGCCGCCGGCGCCGCCACCGCCGTCGCCGCACTGCTGGGCACCACGACGGCCGCCCAGGCCACCGCGCCCCGCACCGCATCCGCGCCGGACATCCCGGTGGCCGGCATCAAGGCCCACCTCGACAAGCTCCAGTCCATAGCCGACGCCAACGGCGGCACCCGCGCCCACGGCCAGCCCGGCTACAAGGCGTCGGTCGACTACATCAAGGGCAAGCTGGACGCGGCCGGATTCACCACCAGCATCCAGGAGTTCACCAACGGCGGCGCCACCGGCTACAACCTGATCGCCGACTGGCCGGGCGGCGCCGAGGACTCGACGGTGATGGTCGGCTCGCACCTCGACTCGGTCGACGCGGGCCCGGGCATCAACGACGACGGCTCCGGCTCGGCCGGCATCCTGGAGGTCGCGCTGGCCGTCGCCAAGGAACACCTCAAGCCCGCCAAGCACCTCCGCTTCGCCTGGTGGGGCGACGAGGAGGACGGCATGGTCGGCTCCGGGCACTACGTCGACACCCTCGGCGCCGACCGCTCGAAGATCTCCGCGTACCTGAACTTCGACATGATCGGCTCGCCGAACCCCGGCTACTTCGTCTACCACTACAACGACGAGCTGGCGAAGGTCTTCACGGACTGGTTCGGCACCAAGAAGATCGCCACCGAATGGGACACCGAGGGCGACGGCCGCTCCGACCACGCCCCCTTCCAGCGCGCCGGCATCCCGGTCGGCGGCCTCTTCTCCGGCGCCGACTACATCAAGACCGACGCCCAGGCGAAGAACTGGGGCGGCACCGCGGGCAAGGCGTTCGACGCCTGCTACCACCGCGCCTGCGACACGTCCAAGAACATCGACGACACCGCGCTGCACAACCACGCGGACGCCATCGCCAACGCGGTCTGGCAGCTCAGCTCCTGACGCCCCGGAGGCACTGACGGACGCGGCCCCCCGCGGCCGCCCCGCGCTCCACCGAGGTCATCCCTCCCGACCCGGTCGCCGATCCCCGGCGGCCGGGTCGCGGTGTTCCGCGGCGATCCCGAAGCGGCGGCGTTCGCCCGGAGCGGACGGCAGGGGCCGCACGGACGAGACCGTGCTGATCACCTGGTCCCGTTCCTCGGCCTGCTCGCTCCGCCCCCACTCCTCAAGTCGTTCCAGGTCAGCGGCGGACACCAGCGCCGCCAGGGGCTTGCCGTGGCGGGTGACGACCACCCGCTCACCGCCGTAGACGACGCGGTTGATCAGATCCGCGAGCTCGGCCCGGGCTTGCGTCACCGGAATTTCGTAGGCCATGCTCCCATTCTAACGGGATGTACGTCCTGTACATTTTTTACAGACGGAAGGGAGCAGTCATGCTGCGGTCGACGGCCCGCTACGTCCTGCCGGAGTTCACCGAGCGCACCAGCTACGGGACCCGGACCCTGGACCCCTACTCCAAGCTGCTCGACGAGCGGATCGTCTTCCTGGGCACGCCCATCGACGACGCCTCCGCCAACGACGTGATGGCGCAGTTCGTGCACCTCGAACACGCCGCGCCGGACCGGGACATCTCGCTCTACATCAACTCCCCCGGCGGCTCGTTCACCGCGATGTGCGCGATCTACGACACGATGCGCTTCGTCTCCTGTGACGTGGAGACGATCTGCCTGGGCCAGGCGGCCTCCGCGGCCGCGGTGCTGCTGGCCGCCGGCACTCCGGGGAAGCGGCTGGCGCTGCCGCACGCCCGGGTGATGATCCATCAACCCGCGCTCGGCGAGGCGGTCCAGGGCCAGGCCGACGACCTGCAGATCCGGGCCGAGGAGTTGCTGCGTACCCGCGACAAACTGGAGGAGATGCTGACCGAGCACACCGGGCAGCCCCGCGCGCGGATCGCCGCGGACACCGAGCGGGACACCTTCTTCGACGCCCCCGCCGCCCTGGAGTACGGGCTCATCGACGCCCTCACCCACGGCCACAAGCACGCCGGGCCCTCGCCCCTGGGGAGGTGAGGTTCCGGTGCTGCCGGAACTGCCGCCGCTGCCGGCCCTCACCCGGGCCGAAGGCCGGTTGGTCGACTGCTACTTGGAGGTCCTGGACCTCCTGGGCCGGATCAACCCGGCCCGCGGTACCACCACTTACCAGGGCCTGCGCGCCGCCCAGGCCCTGGTAAGCAAGTCCACCGAGCTACGGGAGGCGCTGGCCCTGATGCACGACCGCGGGGAGAGCGAACTGCACAGCGCGACCCTCGGCCGGGCGCTGCGGGTGCTGGACGGGGAGCGCCGGGCGCGGCGGGTGACCGTGCCGCCGCGGGAGGAGCCCTGATCCGACCGTCGCGGGGCGCGCCCGCGGGAGTCGTACGGGCCCTCGCGCGGGGCGCGTCACGGGGGTACGGGCCGGGCGCTTTGGGGACACGTACGACGCGTTGGTGCACAGACGGCGTAGCGGGCGGGGCTACGGTAAGGGGGCGAGGAATTGCGCGAGTTGCCGGAATTTCCCGCCCCCCTTGGGTTTCGACGCTGGTCCCGGGCCCGCCGACGCGCCGACCGCCGGGCCGTTAAGAACAAATCCACCCATTCACACTAAACGTGACCAATGTCACACACTGCAATTTCAGCTCGGAAATCGGGTGGGTGGTGCGTGACGATCCCTTCGACGACAAGCCCCCGCCACAGCGACGGGGCGGTCCGGACCAGCGGCGACCATCGCGGTCCGGATCACCGGCTGACGAAGGGTTGCGCATGGCTATGCGCATGCAGAAGCCGCACCTCCTGGTGCGTGCCGGCACCGTCTCCGCACTCACTCTGGTCACCCTGGGCGGTCCCGCACCGGCCCCGGGCGCGGCCGCGGAGCCCGAATTAGCCTCCGTCTCCACCAAGGCCCTGCGGATCGCCGCCTCCAAGGAGGGAGCCCCGTACCGGTGGGGGGCCCAAGGGCCGAACGCCTTCGACTGCTCGGGGCTGACGCTCTACTCCTACCGGCGCGCCGGACGGGCCCTGCCGCGCACCGCGGCGCAGCAGTACCGGCACACCGAGCACGTCTCGCGCTCCGCCCGCCGGGGCGGCGACCTGGTCTTCTTCCACGCCGGCAGCGGCATTTACCACGTCGGCATCTACGCCGGCGAGGACCGGATCTGGCACGCGCCCAAGGCCGGCGCGGTGGTCCGGCTGGAGCGGATCTGGAGCCGCACCGTCTGGTACGGGCGGGTGCGCTGACCGGGAGACGCCGACGGCCGGTCAACTGTCAGTGGGGCTCGGTAAGTTGGCGGTGGGGTCGGGAAGACGTTGCCGTCACGGTGTGGTCATCGGGAGGTGGTGGGCGGCCAAGGCACCGTTACCCAGACCGTCTTGCCACCGGCGGTGGGTTCGACCCAGAGTCGTCCGCCGCGTTCCGCGGCCAGGGAGCGGATGATGACCAGGCCCCGGCCGTTGTCCTGCTGCACCGCGGCGGGCAGCCGCCGCGGTGGGCGGGACTGGCCGTCGGCGACGCCCAGGCACAGCCGTTCGTCGCGGTCCAGGCGGAGCGCGACGGTGAAGTGCGGGGAGCAGCCGCGGGTGTGCTGGACGGCGTTGGTGGCGAGTTCGGAGACCATCAGGACGAGGTCGTCGACGGCCGCCGCGTCGGGCGGTAGGCCCCATTGGACGAGGACGTCCCGGACGTGTCCCCGGGCCGCGGCGACCGAGGCGTCCAGGCTCGGCAGCGTGCGGGTGGATTCCTGGTGGTCTGCCATGACGACGCCGTCCCTTTCCCACCGAGGCGCGGCCGTGACCCACGGGGAAACGCGCTTCCCGGCCGGGGCCCGACGTCCTCGGATGTGTACTGTGCGCCAGACTGCCACCCATGCTGCCGGTGTGGCGGGTGATCACCCAAGATATCCAGAGTTCTCTCGCCGTGCGCTCACCTGATGCGGTGAACTCTGGTGCGGTGAACGGCGTTTGGGGTGTATGGGGCGCCAGGGGCGGCGGCGCGGCCGGTGTGACCGTGACACCGGTGCCGCCGGGCGGCGTTATCCGGCCACCGGCGCGGTCGCCACGACGGTGTCGGCCGCCGTGGCGACCTGAGCGTCCGTCAGGTCCGCGCGGGCGGTCAGCCGCAGCCGGGAGATCCCGTCGGGCACCGACGGCGGGCGGAAGCAGCCGACCGCTAGCCCGGCCGCCCGGCAGTCCGCGGCCCAACGGACCGCCGCCTCCGGGGAGGGGGCGCGGACGGAGACCACCGCGGCGTCCGGGCGGACCGCCGTCAATCCCGCCGCGGTGAGCCGGGCGTGCAGTTCCCTGGCCACCTGCCGGACCCGCGCCGGGCGGTGCGGCTCGCGGCGCAGCAGCCGGAGGGCGGTGAGCGCGCCGCCGACCGCGGCCGGCGCCAGCCCGGTGTCGAAGATGAACGAGCGGGCGGTGTTGACCAGATGCTCGATGACCCGGGCCGGGCCGAGCACCGCGCCGCCCTGGGAGCCGAGGGACTTGGAGAGGGTCACCGTCGCCACCACGTCGGCGTCGCCGGCCAGCCCCGCGGCGGCCAGCGCGCCCCGGCCGCCCTCGCCCAACACGCCCAGCCCGTGCGCCTCGTCGACCACCAGCGCGGCGTCCCGGGTCCGGCAGGCGTCGGCGAGCGCGGGCAGCGGCGCGGCGTCGCCGTCCACCGAGAAGACCGAGTCGGTGAGCGCCAGCGCCCGGCCAAAGTGGCCGGCCAGCGCGGCGCGGACGGCCTCCGGGGCGGCGTGCGGGACCACTTCGGTGCGGGCCTTGGAGAGCCGGCAGCCGTCGATGAGGGAGGCGTGGTTGCCGGCGTCGGAGACGACCAGGGTGCCCGGGGCGGTGAGCGCGGTGACCGCGGCGAGGTTGGCGGCGTAGCCGGAGGACAGCACCAGCGCCGCCTCGAAACCGCAGAACGCGGCGATTTCGCGCTCCAGTTGGGCGTGGAGTTCGGTGCTGCCGGTCACCAGCCGGGAGCCGGTCGCGCCGGCGCCCCAGCGGTGGGCGGCCTCGGCCGCGCCCCGGGTCACCTCGGGGTGTCGGGCCAGCCCGAGGTAGTCGTTGCCGGCGAGGTCCAACATCGCGGAGTCGGCCGGGCGGGGCCGCAGGGTGCGGACCAGGCCGGCGCGGTGGCGTTCGGCGCGGGCGTCGTCGATCCAGTCGAACGCCACGCCGGAGGCGGGTCGGGGGACGGCGCCGGAGGACGGCCGGGGGGCCGCGGCGGGCGCGTCCGGGGTGTCGTACGGCAGCGTCGGAGCGTGGTCCTGCGGCATCGGCGTCCTTCGTCTGTCGGCCCGGGCACCGCGCCTCATCCCCGGCCCGGTGCGCGGGTGTCGGGGAGCGGTCCCGGCAACGGGCCTGCGGGGCCTCGATTGTGGGCTGTCGATAGACGTTAGTGGTCGTTCCGCCCGGAGACGGTGTGGTGATACACACACCCCGATCGCCGGGCATTGTGGGAATCCTCCTTGGCCGGAGCCCCGCGCGTACGCCAGGATCAGGGCCATGGACCTGCTGAACACACTGGTGGACAAGGGACTGCGGCGCGAGGTGCCGACCCGTGACGAGGCGCTCGCCGTGCTGGCGACGTCCGACGACGAACTGCTCGATGTGGTGGCCGCGGCGGGGAAGGTGCGCCGCGAGTGGTTCGGGTGGCGGGTCAAGCTCAACTACCTCGTCAACCTCAAGTCGGGCCTGTGCCCGGAGGACTGCTCGTACTGCTCCCAGCGGCTGGGCTCGAAGGCGGAGATCCTCAAGTACACCTGGCTCAAGCCGGACGACGCGTCCAAGGCGGCCGCGGCCGGGGTGGCCGGCGGCGCCAAGCGGGTGTGCCTGGTGGCCAGTGGCCGGGGGCCGACGGACAAGGACGTGGAGCGAGTCACCGAGACCATCTCCACCATCAAGGAGCAGAACGAGGGCATCGAGGTCTGCGCCTGCCTGGGGCTGCTCGGCGCGGGCCAGGCGGAGCGGCTGCGCGCGGCGGGCGCCGACGCCTACAACCACAACCTCAACACCTCGGAAGCCACCTACGGCGACATCTGCACCACGCACGACTTCTCCGACCGGGTCAACACCGTCCAACAGGCCCAGTCCGCGGGCATGTCCGCCTGCTCCGGGCTGATCGCCGGCATGGGCGAGTCCGACGCCGACCTGGTGGACGTGGTCTTCGCGTTGCGCGAGCTGGACCCGGACTCGGTGCCGGTCAACTTCCTGATCCCCTTCGAGGGCACTCCGTTGGCCAAGGAGTGGCACCTCACCCCGCAGCGCTGCCTGCGCATCCTGGCGATGGTCCGGTTCGTCTGCCCGGACGTGGAGGTCCGGCTGGCCGGCGGTCGCGAGGTGCATCTGCGCAGCCTCCAGCCGCTCGCCCTGCACCTGGTCAACTCCATCTTCCTGGGCGACTACCTGACCAGCGAGGGGCAGGCCGGCAAGGACGACCTGGCGATGATCGCGGACGCCGGGTTCGAGGTGGAGGGCACCGACACCGCCACGCTGCCGGCGCACCGCAGGGACGCGGCGGCCGCGGACGCGGAGCCGGCGGCCACCCCCGAGGCCACCGTGCCGGCTCCCTCCGAGGAGACCCGGCGCGATCTGGTCGCGGTGCGCCGCCGCGGCGCCGGCACCGACCTGCCGCCCAATGCCTGAGTCGCTCGCCCCCGCCGAGCTGTTGGCGCTCGACCGGCAGCACGTCTGGCACCCGTACGGGCCGATGCCTGGCCGGAGCGAGCCGCTGCTGGTCGAGTCGGCCAGCGGCGTCCGGCTGCGCCTGGCCCAACCGGCCCAGGGGCAAACGGAGTTGGTGGACGGCATGTCGTCCTGGTGGTCGGCGGTGCACGGCTACAACCACCCGGTGCTCAACGAGGCGGCCCGTGGCCAGTTGGAGCGGATGAGCCATGTGATGTTCGGCGGGCTCACCCACGAGCCCGCGGTCCGGCTGGCCAAGCGGCTGGTGGACATCACCCCCGAACCGCTCCGGCACGTCTTCCTCGCCGACTCCGGTTCGGTGTCGGTGGAGGTGGCCGTCAAGATGTGCCTCCAGTACTGGCGTTCGCGGGGCAAGCCGGGCAAGCAACGGCTGCTGACCTGGCGCGGCGGCTACCACGGCGACACCTGGCAGCCGATGTCGGTGTGCGACCCGGACGGCGGGATGCACGAGTTGTGGCAGGGCGTGCTGCCCCGGCAGCTCTTCGCGGACGCGCCGCCGGCCGGCTTCGACGCCCCGCCGGACCCGGCGTACGCGGCGCATCTGCGGGAGATGATCGCCCGTCATGCGGAGGAGTTGGCGGCGGTGATCGTGGAGCCGGTGGTGCAGGGCGCGGGCGGGATGGCGTTCCACTCCCCCGGCTATCTGCGGGTGCTCCGCGAAGCCTGCGACGCCCACGGGGTGTTGCTGATCCTCGACGAGATCGCCACCGGTTTCGGCCGGACCGGTGCCCTCTTCGCGGCCGGGCACGCCGGGATCGTGCCGGACGTGATGTGCCTGGGCAAGGCGCTGACCGGCGGCTATCTGACGCTGGCGGCGACGCTGTGCACCGCGGAGGTGGCCGAGGGGATCTCCCGCGGCGAGCTGCCGGTGCTGGCGCACGGCCCCACCTTCATGGGCAATCCCCTGGCCGCCGCCGTCGCCGACGCGTCGATCGGGCTGCTGCTGTCCCAGGACTGGGCGCAGGAGGTCAAGCGGATCGAGACCGGGCTGCGGAACGGGCTGGCGGCCGCGGCCGGCGGCGCCGGAGTGCGCGACGTCCGGGTGTTGGGCGCGATCGGCGTGGTCCAGCTCGACCACGAGGTGGACATGGCGGCCGCGACCCGGGCCGCCGTCCAAGAGGGCGTCTGGCTGCGCCCGTTCCGGGACCTGATCTACACCATGCCGCCGTACATCACCGGCGACGAGGACGTGGCGCGGATCTGCGCCGCGGTGTGCGCGGCGGCCCGCGCAGGCTGACGCCGTACGTCACGGGGCGGGGCCGCCGGCCCCGCCCCTCCCCAAACCCCCACCACCAGCGAAGAGTTGGAAAGGCGCACACCACATGTCGGTGCTGTTCGTGTCCGGTACGGGTACCGAGATCGGCAAGACCGTGACCACCGCCGCGGTCGCCGCGGCGACGCTCCGCCGAGGTCGTTCGGTGGCGGTCCTCAAGGCCGCCCAGACGGGGCTGGCGGTGGACGAGCCGGGCGACGCGGCGGAAGTCGGGCGGCTGGCCGGTCCGGTCACCCTCAGCGAACTCGCCCGCTTCCCCGAGCCGTTGGCACCCAACACGGCCGCCCGGCGGGCCGGAATGCCGGCGGTGCGCCCGCAGGAGATCGCCGAGGCGGCGGCGAAGCTGGCCGCCTCGCACGACCTGGTCCTGGTCGAGGGCGCCGGCGGGCTGCTGGTCCGCTTCGACGACGAGGGAAACACCCTGGCCGACGCCGCGCGGATGGCCGGCGCGCCGGTCCTGGTGGTCGTCGAGGCCGGGCTCGGCACCCTCAACACCACGGCGCTGACCGCGCTGGCGCTGCGCTCGCACGGCCTGGACTCCCCCGGCGTCGTGATCGGCAGCTGGCCGGCCGAGCCCGGGCTCGCGGCCCGCTGCAACCTCGCCGACCTGCCGGAGGCCGCCGGCGCCCCGCTCCTCGGCGCCGTCCCGGCGGGCTCCGGCACCCTGTCGCCGGACGCCTTCCGCGCCGCCGCCCCCGACTGGCTGGCCCCGGAACTGGGCGGCTCGGGCACCTTCGACCCGACCCGCCTCGGGACTCAACGACCCACCGCCGCAGGATAATTGACCCTCCGTTACGGCGTTCCGGTGGGATACCGGCCGCGCGCTCAGGGCGCCCCGGAGACCATCGCCCTCGCGCGGCGGCCGGCCGGTTCAGACCGTCCAGGTGCGCAGCTCGTCGGCGATGGCCTGGACGTCCGTGGTGCCCTCCTTCACCAACCGGGCCAGATCGCGGACCCGTTCGGGCGAGGTGGTGACCTTCAGGCCGCTGGCGACCAGGAAGCCGTAGGCGACGGCGCTCGCGAACATGGCGTTGGAGCGCTCCAACGCCGGTACGTTCAGCAGCAGTTGGAGCAGCGCGGCGGCGCGATCCTGGGGCTCGGGGTAGACGGGGACGCCGAATATCTCCGCCTCGTGGCGGCCGACCGCGGCCATCAGGGCGCCCCAGTCGGAGACCTGCGGGTCTCCCGGCGTGTGCTGTTCGGCGATCAGGAGGAGCCAGGCGAGATCGATGCGCAGTGTCACGTTGTGCCCGGCTGTCCTTCCCGGTGGAGGGCGTCGGGGTGGTCGGGGGTGGAGCGGAGGCGGCCGGGGCCCGGGTCGGCGCCGAACTCCTCGGCGAAGACCCGCTCGTACTGCTTCATGAAGTCCGCAGCGGCCTCGACGAAGGTCTGGCCGACCTCACCGGCGTCCCTGAGGACCAGCTCCTCGATGTAGCGGTTCACGCTGACTCCCCGCTGGAGGGCGCGCTCCCGCGCCGCTTCGGCGGTGGCTTCGTCCACCCGGACGTTCAACTGGGTTTTCGCCACCCCTCAAAGCTAGCGCGCATCCGCTAGCACCGGCAAGGGCCGTGGTCAGCGGGGCTCACGAACACCCGCCGGCGCCCGGGCCATCGGGGCGACCGGCGCGATCCGACCGCCGCGCCGCGGCCGGGCCCCCGAGCCGGTGTCGCACGATGTGATCCGCCGGACCGCGCGACCGTCCGGCGGCCCCGCGCCCAGGAGGATCGCCGCCGTGTCCGTCCCCGCCCCCGTCCCTCATCTGCGGCGCAGCCTGCGCCGGTTCGACATCATGGCGATGGGGGTCGCCGCGGTGGTGTCGTTCGACGTGATCGGGCAGATCGCGGCGGGCGGTGGGCAGGCCCTCACCTGGATCGCGGTGCTGGGGATGGCGTTCCTGCTGCCGTACGCCCTGTTGTTCGCCGAGACCGGCGCCGCGTTCCCGCAGGAGGGCGGCCCGTACGTGTGGGTGGACGTGGCGTTCGGACGGCTGCCGGCGGCGCTGACGACGATGTTCTACTGGGTCACCAACCCGTTCTGGCTGGGCGGTTCGCTGGTCTTCCTGGCCGCCCGGGCCTGGCACGGCTTCGTCTTCCCGCTCGGCTCCGGGACCGCCGCCGACTACGCCTTCAAACTGGTCTTCATCTGGGCCGCCATCCTCACCGCGGTGGTCTCGCTGCGCCGCGGCAAGTGGATCACCACGGCGGGCGCCGCGGCCAAGGTGCTGGCGCTGGCCTTCTTCACCGCCACGGCGGTGGCCTACGGCGTCCACCACGGCTTCCGGGGGCTGGCCGAGGCCCGCTTCGCGCCCACCACCGCCGGGTTCCTGGCGCTGGTGCCGGTGTTGCTCTTCGCCTACGTCGGGTTCGAGGCGCCCAACGCGGCCGGCGACGAGATGCACGATCCGCAGGCCGACGTGCCGGTGGCGATCGGGGTCTCCGGCACCGTCGCCGCCGGCTGCTACCTGCTGCCGGTGGCGGCGATCCTGTCGGCCGCGCCGCCGGGCCGGATCACCGGGATCGCCGGCTTCATGGACGCCGCCGAGCTGGTCTTCGGGATCTACGGGAGGTGGCGCGGGCCGCTGTTGACGGGCGTCGCGGTGCTGTTCGCGGTGGCGCTGCTGACCCAGGGCAGCGCCTGGATGATCGTCGCCGACCGGATGCAGGCGATGGCGGCGGCCGACGGCGGCTTCTTCACCCGGGCGTTGCGCGCCTTCCACCCGCGGCTGGGCACCCCGGTCCGGATGAACCTGCTCTCCGGCGTCGCCGCCACCGCCTTCATGCTCGCCGCGATGCACCTGGCGCACGGCAACGCCTCCGCCGTCTTCGGCGTGGTGCTGTCGGTGGCGATCACCACGCTGCTGCTGTCCTACCTCGCGGTGATCCCCGCGCTGCTGGCGCTCCGGCTGCGCCACCCCGAGGCGCCCCGGCCCTACGAAGTCCCGTTCGGCACCCCGGGGTTCACCGTCGCGGCGCTCCTGGTGTACGCCTGGATCCTGCTCGGCTCATGGGTGGCGCTGTTCCCCGGCACCCTGGAGGCGGCGATCGGGGTCCGATACCCCTTCCGCGCCATGTGGGGCGTCTCCCGCTTCACGTTCGAGACGTTCACCCTGAGCACCGTCGGGCTGCTGCTGGCGGTCGCCGCCGCCGGGTACGTGACCCAGCGCGTGCGCACACAGTCCGGCGACGATCAGCGCCAGCCCCGCCCGCCCCGATAGCGCGGGCGCCGCGACGCCGGCCAGCAACGCCTCGCCGAGCAGGGTGAACGGCACCTCGGCCGCCTGGGTCGCCTCCACCGCGCCGAGCGCGGCCGGCTGGTTCCGGACCAGGTCCGTGGCGCGGAAGAAGAGCGTGGTGGCCAGCACGCCGGAGAGCAGCGCGACGATCAGCGACTGGGTCAACTGGCCGGCGGAGGGCGGACCTTGGGTGACCGCCGCGGTGCCGGCCAGCGCCAGCCACAGCGGCAGCGAACCGAGCGTCATGGCGAGCGTCCGCTGCACCCCGTCCAGTCCGTCGCGCCCGAGCAGCCGGCGGTTGCCGAGCGGGTAGGCGACCGCGGCGAGGAGGACCGGCAGCACCACCTTCAGCGCGTCGCCGAGCCCGGTGCCGCCGGCGCTGCGGAGCTGGGTGAGGACGACGCCCAGCACGATGAGCGCGGAGACGCCGAGGGTGCGCAGCGGGACCCGGTCGCCGCCGAGCGCGCCGAGCGCGATGCCGGCGACGATCACCAACTGCCAGGTGGCGGCCACCAACCAGCCGGCGCCGTGCTCCCCCGCCCAGGTCAGCGGGGCGTAGAAGAGCCCGAAGCCGACGGTCGACCAGAGCGCCCAGCCCCCCGGCCGGGCCCGCAGGCTGCGCAGCACCGCGGGCAGTCCGCCGCGCAGGGCCACCAGCGCCACCAGCGGGACAACCATGAACAGGTAGCGCAGGCTCGCGCTCCACATCCAGGAGCCGCCGGCCAGGCTCATCATGCGGTTGAGCACGAAGGTGGTGGCGAAGCAGGCGGCGGCGAGCACGCCGAGGCCCATGGGGAGGCCGACGCCGGCCCGTGCGCCCCGCGCGGATATCGGCACGGTGCTCCCTTCCGGAACCGCGGGACAGCGCTCTTCGACCGGCTGACCTGCGGTTCCCCGTTCGGCGAGAGGCGCCGGCGAGGATCGCCGCGCGCACTGACATCTGAAATGTTAGTGTGCCCCACCGGCGGCCCGGCACCGGGGTCGGCCGCTTAGGATCGGGGGGTGACCGCACTGGAACCGGTGCCGAGAAGGCTCCTGCGCGACAAGGCGTACGACGCGCTGCTGGAGGCGATCGTCTCCGGCGAACTGCCCCCCGGGCAGAAGCTCCACGACGGCGCGCTCGCCGAGAAGTTGGGCCTCTCCCGCGCCCCCGTACGGCAGGCGCTGGCCCGCCTCGCCGCCGAGCGACTGGTGGTGTCCAAGCCACAGAGCTACACCCGGGTCGCCCCGGTCGTGGCCGAGGAGATCCGGGACGCGCTCGCGGTCGTGCAGGCACTGCACGCCCTCGCGGTCCGCACGGCCGCGCCCCGCCTCTCCGAGGAGCACCTGGCGCGGATGCGGGCGGCCAACGCCGCGTTCGTCGCCGCGCTGGACGCCGAGGACCCCGCCGCCGCGGTCGCCGCCGACGACGCGCTGCACGCCGTGCCCATCGAGGTGTGCGGCAACGAGGCGCTGGCCGAGACCGTCCGCCGCTACACCCCGCTGCTGCGCCGGCTGGAGCGGCGCCGCTTCTCCAGCGCCGCGGCCCGCGCCTCCGCCGACCGGCACGACGCACTGATCGACGCCTGCGCCGCCGGCGACACCGAGGCCGCGGTGGCGCTGTCCGGCGAGATCTGGGGCGGCCTCGACGCGGAGGAGGCGGCGGGCGCGTCCGACGCGCGGTGACCGCCGCCGGACGGCGCGGGCGACCGGACGTCGACGGCCGGTTCCTGCCCAGGAGTTGGCCGACACCGCCCCTTTCGAGCGAACCGAATCGTTCTTCCTGCCGCCGTTCGAGCGAGCCGCGGAATGCGCCCGGAGCGGGTCGGGCAGCGGTCGGGCTATCGACACGGGGCCGGTCGGCCCCGCCCCTGTGCGCGGAGGAAGCCCATGACCCTCGAAGAGACCCCCGAGACCCGGCGCCCGTCGGCGGTCACCGTCGAACTCGGCGCGTTCCAGGTCGAGACGGTCCGCTCGGTGTCCGGAACGGCGTTCGGCGCCGCGGCACCCGGCGGCCTCCCCGACGGGGCGGGGCGCCCCGGCGAGATCACCATCGTGCGCGGCCCGGACCAGAGCGCCGCGTTCACCGACTGGCTCACCAGATGCCTGGCCGAGCGCGCCGTCGACCGGCCCCGGCAGACGGTGACGGTAGTCCACTACGCCGCCGACCGCACCCCGTTGCGCCGCTACCGACTGGCCGGCGCCCGCCCGACCACCTGGGAGACCCCGGAGGACGGCGCACCCGCGGAATCCGTGACGCTGACGTACGAGGAACTGACCGTCACCACCTGACCCAGCGGCCAACCCGCCGTGGTTGCATGTCCGTTGAGGGTCGTACGACTCGACGTCGACCCCGTACCCAAGGGGGCCCCATGACGCGGCCGTTCCGCTTCGGCGTCACCCTGCTCACCCTCGACTCCGGCCCGGCCTGGCGCGCGAAGTGCCGGCACGCCGAGGAGCTGGGCTATGACGTGCTGCTCGTCCCGGACCACCTGGGGTGGCCGGCGCCGTTCCCGGCGCTGGTGTCCGCGGCCGAGGCGACCACGCACCCGCGGGTGGGCACCTTCGTACTCAACGCCGCGTTCTACAACCCCTCGTTGCTGGCGCGCGAGGTGGCCACCACCGACGCGCTCACCGACGGGCGGCTGGAGCTGGGCCTGGGCACCGGCTACGTCAAGCGCGAACACGACGACGCCGGGCTGCCGTTCGGGACGGCCGGTGAGCGGGTGACCCATCTGGAGCGCACCATCGAGGAGTTGGACCGGCTGCTGGGGGACCCCGGGCATCTCCCGCGGGCCGCCCAGCGCCCCCGCCCGCCGCTGCTGATCGGCGGCAACGGCCCCCGGATGCTGCGGCTGGCGGCGCGGCACGCAAAGATCGCGGCGTTCACTGGCGCACGCCAGGCGCCGGGCAAGCCGGAGGGCACGCTGGCACTGCTCCCGGCCGACGAGCTGGCCGGGTCGGTCGCCACGTACCAGAAGTACGCCGCGGACCGCCCGGAGCCGGCCGAGCTCAACCTGCTCATCCAACGGGTGGAGGTGACCAACGACCGACGCGCAGCCGCCCGCGACCTCACCGCACAGCACATCGGCGTAACCGAGGACGAGGCGCTCCAGGTCCCCACCCTCCTCCTCGGCACCCCGGCGCAGATGGCCGACCAACTCCGCGAACACCGAGACCGCTACGGCTTCTCCTACCTCACCGTCCTCGACGCGGCGATGGACACCTTCGCCCCCGTCATCGCACACCTCAAGGGCACCTGACCAGCCCCAGAATCCCAAGCCGGCCCACCAACAGGACGTGCCCCCACCGTCTTTCACCCACCCCAACGGGAGGGGACGGGCCGGAGGGGCAGGGGTTCCGGACGTCAAGCGAAGCAGTCCGGAACCCCTGCCCCGGAGGCCCGTCACCGCACCCCGAAGCCCCGCGCAGCGGCCCCGCGCCGCAGGCGCAGAACAACGCCCCACGGCGAGGCAGCCGACAACGTGGGCCACAAAACGGAACGCACACCCCTTTGCCGACCCTTTACCATGGGCTCTCCGGCACGGGACACCGAAGATCCCGGCCGCCCTCCGGCGAAAGGTGTGTGAGCGTCCGGCCATGGCCGAGCCTCCTAGTTGTCGTACGCCCCTGCGAAGGACGTCGCGGGTCCCTGCGAAGGACCCGCAACAGGGCGCGATCCTCCCGAACGTGTCCGACCATGGGACGGAGGTGACCCGATGACCGACCTGCTCCTGCTGGCCGTGGCGCTTCTGCTGACCCTCGCCTGCGGCGTCTTCGTCGCGGCGGAGTTCTCGCTGACGACCGTGGCGCGCGGCGATCTGGAGCGCGCCGCCGCCCGCGGCGAGCGCGGCGCGGACAGCGCCCTGAAGGCGGTCCGCGGGCTGACCTTCCAACTGTCCGGCGCCCAGCTCGGCATCACCGTCACGGGCCTGCTCATCGGCATGCTCTCCAAGCCGGCCATCGCCACCTTGCTGGACAGTCCGCTGCTGGCGCTCGGGCTGCCGCGCGCCGCCGCGGACTCCCTGGCGGTGGTCCTGGGGACCGCGCTCTCCACCGTCGTCCTGATGGTCATCGGCGAGCTGGTGCCCAAGAACTGGGCGATCTCCAGCCCACTGGCCGTCGCCAAGCGGGTCGCCACCGCCCAGCGCGGCTTCAGCGCCGCCTTCAAACCGTTGATCACCCACCTCAACAACACCGCCAACCGGAGCGTCCGCCGGCTGGGCCTGGAGCCGGCCGAGGAGCTGGCGTCGGCCCGCGGGCCGCAGGAGCTGGTGGCGCTGGCCCGGCACTCCGCCAAGGCGGGCGCCCTGGAGGCGGACACCGCCGAGCTGTTCGTCCGGACCCTGAACCTCGCCGACCTGACCGCGGAGAACGTGATGACCCCGCGGGTCCAGGTGGTGGCCCTGGAGGTGCAGTCCACCGCCGAGGACGTCGCCACCGCGTGCCGGGCCACCGGGCTGTCCCGCTTCCCCGTTTACCGCGGCAACCTCGACAGCGTCGTGGGCGTGGCGCACATCAAGGACGTGCTGGCCGTCCCGGCCGAGCTGCGTGCCCGCCACCCGGTCTCCGAGCTGCTGCGCGAGCCGCTGCTGGTGCCCGAGACGCTGACCGTGGACCGGCTCCTGGACCGGCTGTCGGGCCGGCGGACGATGGCCGTGGTCATCGACGAGTACGGCGGCACGGCCGGGGTCGCCACGCTGGAGGACATCGTCGAGGAAGTCGTCGGCGAGGTCCGCGACGAACACGACCCGCTGGAGACCCCGGACCTGGCCGCGGCCGGTTCCGACGCGGACGGGCGGGCGGTCTACCAGGCCGACGGGGCCGCCCGCACCGACCAGTTGGAGCGGATCGGCCTGCGGCTGCCGGAGGGCCCGTACGAGACCCTGGCCGGCGTGATCGCGACCGAACTGGGCCGCATCCCCGCGCCCGGCGACAGCGTGGAGGTGGCGGGCTGGACGATGGACGTGCTGGACGCCTCCGGGCACCGCGCGGCCCGGGTGCTGCTGCACGCCCCGCCGGCCGGCGCCGGCGGCGAGGAGGCCGGCCGATGATCGCGCTCCAGTTGTTCGTCGGCCTGCTGACCCTGGTCGTCAACGCCTTCTTCGTCGGCGCCGAGTTCGCGCTGATCTCGGTCCGCCGCAGTCAGATCGAGCCGCACGCGGAGGCCGGGGACCGCCGGGCCGGCAGCGTGCTGTGGGGCCTGCAACACGTCTCGGCGCTGTTGGCCGCCGCCCAGTTGGGCATCACGCTGTGCACGCTGGTGCTGGGCGCGGTGGCGGAGCCGGCCATCGCGCACCTCCTGGAACCACTCTTCGACGCGGTGCAGATCCCGCACGCGCTGGTCCACCCGATCTCGTTCGTGATCGCGCTGGCCGCGGCGACCTATCTGCACATGCTCTTCGGCGAGATGGTGCCGAAGAACATGGCGCTGGCCGAGCCGGTCCGCACCGCGCTGCTGCTGGGGCCGCCGCTGGTGGCGCTGACCCGAGCGCTGCGCCCGGTGATCTTCTCGATCAACTCGCTCGCCAACGGCCTGCTCAAGCTGTTGCGGGTGGAGCCCAAGAGCGAGGTCGCGGCCGTCTTCTCGGACGCCCAGCTAGCCGAGTTGGTCGAGGACTCGCGGGCCGCCGGGCTGCTCGACGAGCGGGCCCAGGAGCGGCTCCGGGACGCCCTGGAGCTGGGCCGCCGCCCGGTGCGGGACGTGGTGCTGCCGGTGGCCGAGGTGGTCTCGGCGCGGATGGGGATCACCCCCGAGGAGTTGGAGCGGCTGGCCGCCGAGTCCGGGTTCTCGCGGTTCCCGGTCGTCGACGACACCCGCCGCATCCTCGGCTACCTGCACGTCAAGGACGCCCTGGACACCGCCCCGCGGACCGCGCCGTTCCCGGTGTCGGCGCTGCGCCCGATCGCCCGGGTCAAGGCCGCGACCCCGCTGGACGACGTGCTGACCGCGCTGCGCGGTTCGCGTACGCACGTGGCCGCGGTGATCGGCGACGACGGCCGGCTGGCGGGGCTGGTGACCATGGAGGACGTGCTGCGGGAGCTGGTGCTGCAACAGCCCACGGCCTGACCCCTCGCGGGCGCCCGCCGGGGCGGCGCGACCCCCCGGAAACACCGTCACTGACCGATCGGTTAGATTGCTAACCGATCGGTCAGTCGCGTGCGCGTGCCGCCGCGACGCCCCGGTCACGCATCCGTACGCGCACGCGACGAGGGGGCAACACCATGGACCGCACGACATGCTGCGTGGTGGGCGGCGGCCCGGCCGGCATGATGCTCGGGCTGCTGCTGGCCAGGGCCGGCATCGAGGTCACCGTCCTGGAGAAGCACGGGGACTTCCTCCGCGACTTCCGCGGCGACACCGTCCACCCGTCCACCCTGAACCTGCTCGACGACCTCGGCCTCGGCGCGGAGTTCGCCCGGCTGCCGTTCCCGAAGCTGGAGGAGATGCGGATCCAGGTCGACGACACCACCGTGGTGATGGCCGACATGCGACGCATCCCCGGACCGCACAAGTACTTCGCCATGGTCCCGCAGTGGGACTTCCTCAACCTGATCGCCCGCGCCGCCGCCGAGGAGCCCGCCTTCACCCTGCGGATGCGCACCCGGGCCACCGGGCTGCGCACCGAGAACGGCCGGGTGACCGGGGTGACCTACGTCGACGAGCACGGCGGTGCCGGGGAGTTGGCCGCGGACCTGACCTTCGCCTGCGACGGCCGGAACTCGCCGATCCGCGCGGCCGCCGGGATGCGGCAGCAGTACCTCGACGTCCCGATGGACGTCTGGCAGATCCGGGTGGACGCCCCGAGCGACGCCCTCAAGGAGGGCCGGGTCTTCGCCCGGTTCGGCGGCGGCCAGGTCGCGGTCACCATGGACCGCGGCAGCTACTTCCAGACGTCCTACCTCATCGGCAAGGGCCAGGACGCCGCCATGCGCAGCCACGACATCCAGTGGCTGCGGGACCGGCTGGGCGCGCTGTTCGGCTGGGACGACGGGGTGACCGCCACCATCGGCTCCTGGGACGACGTCAAGCTGCTGGAGGTGGCGTTCGGGCGGCTGCGGCGCTGGCACCGCCCCGGCCTGCTGTGCATCGGGGACGCCGCGCACACCATGTCGCCGGTCGGCGGGGTCGGCGTCAACCTCGCCCTCCAGGACGCGGTGGCCGCCGCCCGGATCCTGGCGGGGCCGCTGCGCCGCGGGACGGTCGGCGACGAGGACCTGGCCCGGGTGCAGCGGCGGCGGGAGTGGCCGATGGCGATGGTGCAGAAGTCGCAGCAGGGCGAGCACGCCATGATCCGCTCCGCGCTGAACGGCACGCTCCACGGGGACCGACTCCCGGTGCCGATGCGGCTGTTGCGACGGGTGCCGGCGCTGCGGACCGTCACCGGCTACCTCGGCGGCATCGGCTTCCGGCCCGAGCCGACCCCGGACTTCGCCCGGGGCGGGGTCACGAGGCCGAGCGCAGCACGGCGTTGAGGGTGAAGGTCTCCAACTCCGCGGCGGCGGCGTCCAGATCGAGGTCCGGGTGGGCGAGCCAGTGCCCGATCAGTCCGTCGATCGCGCCGCCGATCGCCAGCGCCACCGCGCGGGTGTCGAACTCCCGCAGCACCCCGGCCCGTTGGCCCTCGGCCAGCAGCGCGGCGAGGCCCTGCCAGCGGTCGTAGGTGTCGTGCGAACCGGGCGTCTTCAGCCGGGTGCCGCCGTGGTCGTCGAGCAGCATCTCGGTGATCACCCGGACCTGGCGGCGGTTGTCCCGCTGGTAGCCGATCATCGCGTGCACGTAGGCGACGACGGCGGCCAGCGGGTCGGCGGCCCGCTCCACCCGCTCGCGGACGTAGCCGCCGAACTGGTCCAGCACCTGGGTCAGCGCCGCGCGGGTGAGGTTGTCCTTCGAGGAGAAGTGGTAGAGCACCGCGGCCTTGGAGACACCGGCCCGCTCGGCGATCGCCGACAGCGAGGTCGCCGGGTAACCGCGGGTGGAGATCAGCTCGATGGTGCAGTCGATCAACTGCTGCCGCCGGGCCCGTTCGGTGAACGTCGCCGCCTCGGGATCCGCGCTCCGCCGAGGACTCATCCCACGCCCACCTCTGCCTTTCACTGCCTCTTCGCGGCGCCTCTTCGCGACCGGCACTCCGACCGCCGTCGACCGTACACCGCGGGATAGGATCACCGCGCCATGGAGATGAATGCGCCCTACACCAACTTCGTCGCGGTCGGCGACAGCTTCACCGAGGGAATGTCGGACGACCTCCCGGACGGCTCCTACCGGGGCTGGGCGGACCTGCTCGCCGCCCGCCTGGCCACCAGGGCGCCCGGCTTCCGGTACGCCAACCTCGCGGTGCGCGGCAAACTGATCGACCAGATCGCCGACGAACAGTGCGGCCCGGCCGCCTCGATGGGCGCGGACCTGGTGACGCTGGTCGGCGGGCTCAACGACGTGCTGCGCCCCAAGTGCGACGTGGAGCGGGTCTGCGCGCGGCTGGCGGAGTGCGCGGAGCTACTGGCGCGCGGCGGCGGGCAGTTGGTGCTGATGCGCAGCCCGGGCCGCCGCGGACCGGTGCTGGAGCGCTTCCGGCCGCGGATGGAGCGGCTGTTCGCGCGGATCGACGAACTGGCCGCCCGGCACGGCGCGCTGGTCGTGGACCTCTACTCCTCCGCGGCGCTGGCCGATCCGCGGCTGTGGGCCGAGGACCGGCTGCACCTGAACGCCGAGGGGCACCGCCGGGTCGCCGAGGCGGTCTGGCAGGCCCTGGGCCTGCCGGCGGAGTCGGACTGGGACGCGCCGCTGCCGCCCCCGGTCCCACCGCGCTGGACCGACCGGCGCACCGCCGACCTGCGGTTCGCCCGCGCGCACCTGGTGCCGTGGATCGGCCGCCGGCTCACCGGACGCTCCACGGGGGACGGCCGGACGGGCGCCCAGTTCAGCGCCGAACTCGGCCGGCCCTTCTGGATATCGCCGACGGACCACACCGACCCCGGCCCCGTGACGGGCTGGCGACCGGTCGGACCCTGATCCGCGCGGCCTGCCGGGCCACCCGCTGTGCGCCTGCCCGCGCGGTCCGCACGACCGCGGGCGCCCCGTGCCGTCCGGGCGCCCGTCGCGCGGCGAACGGGCCCGGGCCGACACCTCCGCCAAGCGTTACGCTCGTTGTGCACGCACCCGTTCCGATTCGTGCGGAGGCGGCCATGAGCCAGTACGACGAGTACACCACTCCGTCGCAGGCCGAGGGCGAGCGACTGGACGAGGACAGGGACCCCAACGAGCCGCGGCACCCCGAGACGATGCGCACCCAGCCGTCCCAGGCGGAGGGCGAGCGCCGGGCGGAAGACGACGAGGACTGACGGCCTGGAGATGCGCGCGCCCTCCGCGGGCCCGCGCCTGTAGGAAAGCACAGCCGGGACCGGGGCGCTGGCCTGCGCAAACCGCCAGTAGACTCTCACCACGTGACTGCTGTGTCTGCGAAGCCTCGCATCCCCAATGTCCTGGCCGGCCGCTACGCCTCCGCGGAGCTGGCCGTCCTGTGGTCCCCCGAGTACAAGGTCAAGCTGGAGCGGAAGCTGTGGCTGGCGGTGCTGCGCGCCCAGAAGGACCTGGGCGTGGCGGTCCCCGAGGCGGCTCTGGCCGACTACGAGCGGGTGCTGGACACCGTCGACCTGGCCTCGATCGCCGAGCGGGAGAAGGTCACCCGGCACGACGTCAAGGCCCGGATCGAGGAGTTCAACGCCCTGTCCGGGCACGAGCAGATCCACAAGGGCATGACCTCCCGGGACCTGACCGAGAACGTCGAGCAGCTCCAGGTCCGGCTCTCGCTGGAGCTGGTGCGGGACCGCACGGTCGCGGTGCTGGCGCGCCTCGGTTCGCTGGCCGCCCAGCACGCCGAGCTGGTCATGGCCGGTCGCTCGCACAACGTCGCCGCGCAGGCCACGACGCTCGGCAAGCGCTTCGCGACCGCCGCGGACGAACTGCTGGTCGCCTTCGGGCGGGTCGAGGAACTGCTCTCCCGTTACCCGCTGCGCGGCATCAAGGGGCCGGTCGGCACCGCCCAGGACATGCTCGACCTGCTCGGCGGGGACGCCGCGAAGCTGGCCGAACTGGAGCAGCGGATCGCCGCCCACCTCGGCTTCGGGCAGGCGTTCAGCTCCGTCGGCCAGGTCTACCCGCGGTCCCTGGACTACGAGGTGGTGACCGCGCTGGTGCAGTTGGCCGCCGCGCCGTCGTCGCTGGCCAAGACGGTCCGGCTGATGGCCGGGCACGAGCTGGTGACCGAGGGCTTCAAGCCCGGCCAGGTCGGCTCCTCGGCGATGCCGCACAAGATGAACACCCGCTCCTGCGAGCGCGTCAACGGCCTGATGGTGATCCTGCGCGGCTACGCCTCGATGGCCGGCGAGCTGGCCGGCGACCAGTGGAACGAGGGCGATGTGTCCTGCTCCGTGGTCCGCCGGGTCGCGCTCCCCGACTCCTTCTTCGCGCTGGACGGTCTGCTGGAGACCTTCCTGACCGTGCTCGACGAGTTCGGCGCCTTCCCCGCCGTCGTCGCCCGCGAACTGGACCGCTACCTCCCCTTCCTCGCCACGACCAAGGTGTTGATGGGTGCCGTGCGCGCCGGCGTCGGCCGCGAGGAGGCACACGAGGCGATCAAGGAGAACGCGGTCGCCTCGGCGCTGGCCATGCGCGAGCAGGGCGCGGAGCGCAACGAGCTGCTGGACAAGCTGGCCGCGGACGCCCGGATCCCGCTGGACCAGGCGCAGTTGGCCGAGCTGATGGCCGACAAGCTCTCCTTCACCGGCGCGGCCGGCGACCAGGTGGCGACGGTGGTCGCCCGCATCGAGGAGATCGCCAAGCGGCACCCCGAGGCCGCCGCCTACGCGCCGGGCGCCATCCTCTGACCAAGGTCTGACATGCGCTTCACCCCCGAGGAGTTGGAGGCCGCTCGCGACCGCGTCGTCCCGGACGTGGTCGCGAGCGGGCTGCGGGTGCTGTTCTGCGGCATCAATCGACACCTAGAGAAACATGCGCGCTGACCTACGTGGGAACACGATTTGAAAGATCAACTGGGAGAAGACTGGGAACAGGCGGCAGCCACACATTCCGCTCCTCTCCCATGAACTTCTCCCATCGCTCCTGCAGCGTTTCCGCGATCCGCAGCTCCATCCCCGGCGTCACGTTCGCGTACACACCCTCCACGCCCCCGAGCTCGTGCCCCATCCGCGCCTCGACCGCCACCCGCGGGTGCCCATCCTCGTCGAGCCACTGAGCGTTTTCCATCCTCACTCTGAGCTGGTCAGATGGAGGGTGAGGTGTCGGCGACGGGTGAACGGTGGTTCTGGATCACTTTCCGTGCTGAGCTGACGGACGGTCACTGGCCGGGCCGGACGCCGGGGCACGCGGCGAGGAGTACGCGCTTGCGCAGGAGGTCCAGGCCCGCACGGCCGAGCATCTGCCGCTTGAGCGTCTTAGAAGTTACGTGGAATCTGCCGGGGTGATCATGTCTCTCCGGTGCAACCACGGACTTGGGAGATGGCTTGAGCGGCACGACGGTGCTCACGGAGAAGTGGCCGGTGTTCGGCCGGCACGAGCAGGCAGCGGCCTGGCTGACGGTCTGGACGGATCTCGGACGTGCACCCCGCACGATCGACGCCTACGGCCGGGGACTGGCCGAGTACCTGCTGATGTGCGAGCGGGAGGGTGTCGACCCGGTCGCCGCGAACCGTTCCCATATCGCCGTCTACGTACGGGAGTTGACCTCGCGGCCGCACCGCCGGGGTGCGAACGTGATCTCGATCGACTCGGGGGCGGGGCTGGCGAACGCGACGATCCAGCAGCGGCTCGTGCCGGTCCGCCTGTTCTACGACTTCCTCATGGAAGAGGGGCTGCGGGAGTCCAACCCCGTCGGCCGGGGGCGCTACACCCCCGGCCGACGGAACGGCGGTCCGCAGCGCGGCCTGGTGCCCCGACTGACGAAGCTGCCGTGGATTCCCGGCGAACAGCAGTGGCTGAACGTCCTGGAGGTCGCCAAGCGCGAGCCGGTACGCAACCGCGTGATGCTCGCCCTGGCCTACGACGCCGCCCTGCGCCGCGAGGAACTGTGCTCACTGCGGACCGACGACGTCGATCCGGCCCACCGCACGCTGCGGATACGAGCGGAAACGACGAAGAACCGGCTGGAGCGGGTGGTGCCCTACTCGGCACCGACCGGGGTACTGCTGTCGGACTACCTCGCCCACCGCGCCCGGATCAGCCGGGCCCGGGGACCGCTGTTCCTGTCGGAATCGCGGCGCAATCACGCCCAGCCGCTGAGCCTGTGGACCTGGTCAAAAGTGGTCCGCAAACTCGCGCTGACCTCCGGTGTCGAGCGGTTCTCCACGCATACCACCCGGCACCTGTGTCTGACCGATCTGGCCCGCATGGGCTGGGAGTTGCACGCGATCGCGTCCTTCGCCGGACACCGTCACACCGACTCGACCCTTCAGTACATCCACCTCTCCGGCCGGGACCTGGCCGACAAGCTGGCCCGCGGCATGGACCACATTCATGCCTGGCGAATACAGATGCTCACCGCCCCGGCCGGCGCGACGGCGGAGGTGTCGCGGTGATCGCATCGTCGCTGGCCATCGTCCCCGAGGACGTCGGCGGTCGCTGGTCCTGGCCGATCATCCCGGACCGCTACGACACGACCGTCAAGGTCCGCCCCGCGGAGACACAGGCCGTCCTCGAACTCGGTGTGCGCAATCTGCGCCGGCTGCAGTACCACGACCCGGCCGCACCGGGCTGGCGCATGATCGCACGGCTGCTGGGTCCGCTGGAGGCGGTCAACTCGGCACTCGACTCACCTCCCACTCCGCACCGCCGAAGGGCCATGCTCGACGTCGTTGCCCTTCTGCTGACGCACAGCGCGCAGACCAGACGGGCCTACTGGGGGTGGACCACGCAGGAGTGGGCCCATCTACTCGGCCGCACCCAGGCCGAGTTCCGGCAGAACGCACCCGCCTGGGCCGGGGACGAAGTCCGCCCCTACCTTGCGGCGCACGCCTACCTGCTCGGCTCCTTCAACGAGTTCCACCAGCTCGGCAGCTTCCAACGCCTCACGCTGTCCTGGAGGATCTTCGGACGCGACCGCGTCACCAGCGAGATCGCCCGCCTCCGCACGGTCCTTGGCGCCTGGGGCTATCAACTGGGCCAGGACGACGACACACTGCTGCCGGCGGTCGCCTGCCAGCTGTTCCTGCTCAACCGCAGCCCGCACCTCGAGGACATGGACACCGCACTGTTCGACAGGGTCCGCCGCGACCGGCTGCTGGAGGGCGCCCGGCTGAACACCCTGCACGCCCTGCAGCGGGCGGTCGCCGCGCTCGGCTTCTGCGATCCACCCCTGCAGAGCACCGGCCGTCACTCGGCGCGGGCCACTGGCGGCGCCAAGATCTGGGAACAGTGGGCCGACCGCTGGCACGACACCTCCACCCTCACCCCGCGCGTCCGCGGCAGCATCCGCTCCACCCTCCTGCGGGTCGGCCGGTGGATCGCCGCCGAACAGCCCGACGCCGCCGATCCCACCGACTGGACCCGGCAGACCTGCGCGACCTGGATCGGCGCACTGGACCGGATGAAAGTCGGCGACTACGTCCAGCGCACGGTCGGCCTCAAGGACCGGCTCGGCAAGCCGCTTGAGGCACCCACCAAGGCCGGACAGATCACTGCGCTGCGGACCTTCTTTCGGGACTGCCAGGAGTGGGAGTGGCTGCCCCGCCGCTTCGACCCACTACGCGCTCTGGCGATCCCCCGCAGCATCACCGCCCTCCTCGGCCCCGACCCACGGGTGATCGCCGACGAGGTCTGGGCGAAGCTGTTGTGGGCCGGCCTCAACCTCGACCCCGCGGATCTTCCACAGACCCGCTCCGGACACTTCTACCCCTTCGAACTGGTCCGCGCGGTCACGCTGACCTGGCTGTTCTCCGGTCAACGCAGCAACGAGATCGCCCGGCTGAGACTGGGCTGCATCCGCTGGCAGCACGACGGGAACTCGATCGCAGGCGACTCGCAACAGGTGCTGGCCCGCGATGCGGTCTGCCTGCTCGACGTCCCGACCCACAAGACCGGCACCGCCTTCACCAAGCCGGTCGACCCGATCCTCGGCCAGGCCATCGACGTCTGGCAGGCCGTCCGCCCGGACCAGCCGAAGTTCACCGACCGCCGCACCGGCGAGCACGTCGAGCTGCTGTTCGCCGTCCGCGCCCGCCGCGTCTCCACCAGCTACATCAACAACACGATCATCCCGATGCTCTGCCGCAAGGCCGGCGTCCCGGACGCCGACGTCCGAGGGAACATCACCAGCCACCGGGCCCGGTCCACCATCGCCAGCCAGCTCTACAACGCCAAGGAACCGATGACGCTGTTCGAGCTGCAAGCCTGGCTCGGACATCGATCGCCACAATCCACCCAGTACTACGCGAAGATCACCCCGAACACTCTGTCCAAGGCGTACTCCGAGGCGGGCTACTTCGAGCGGAACGTCCGCACCATCGAGGTCCTGGTCGACCGCGACGCGGTCACCTCCGGCGCCGCCGCGACCGGCGAACCCTGGCAGCACTACGACCTCGGACACGGCTACTGCACCTACACCTTCTTCGAGCAGTGCCAGCACCGCATGGCCTGCGCACGCTGCGACTTCTACACCCCCAAGGACTCCACGAGAGCCCAACTACTCGAAGCCAGGGGAAACTTGCAGAAAATGGCCGTCTCGATCCCACTCACCGAAGATGAACAAGCAGCCGTCACCGACGGCCAGAGCGCGCTCGACCGCCTCCTCGACAGACTCGCCGACACCCCCACCCCGGCCGGACCGACACCCCGCCAACTCGACGTCCCACCGAACACGCCCCTCCTTCCGATCCTCGACGTCCGCCAGGGCAAACCGCAGCAAGCTTGACAATTCTGATTCCACAGAATGATCCGGTTCACCTGCCCCTCCACCGCGCCCGAGCTGAACGGTAGGCTCAACCCCGCCACCACCGCCCCGAGATCAGAACCAATCCCGTTCACGAACGACACCAACGACTTGTGATCACTTTCGGTGCTTCTCGGCCCGGTTCGCACCGCGTACGTGATGATCAACGGCCGTGAGCTGCTTGGTTGTTGAGGAGATCCTGTTCCCTCATCTGGACGGCTTGGAGATAGCGAACATCGAGGTCGGCGACGACAGTGTGACGGTCGCGGCCCGGGCGGGTGCGCGGGACGTGGTCTGCCCGGCATGCGGCGAACGATCGCGCCGCGTCCACAGTCGGTACGAACGCCGGCTGGCGGACTCTGCGGTCGGTGGGCGCCGGGCGGTCGTGAAGCTGCAGGTCCGACGCTTCCGCTGCCTGGCTGTGTCGTGTTCCCACACGACGTTCGTCGAGCAGGTCGCAGGAGTCACCTTCCGCTACGGCCGTCGGAGCCTGCGACTGCACGTGATTTTGCAGGCGGTGGCGCTGATGCTGGCCGGGCGCGCCGGCGCTCGGCTGGCCGACGTGCTCAGCTCCAAGGTCAGTCGCTCGACCCTGCTGCGGTTGATCCGCGCGATGCCCGACCCGGTGACAACGACGCCTCGGGTGCTCGGGGTCGACGACTTCGCCCTGCTCAAGGGCCACGTTTACGGCACCGTCCTGATCAACGTTGAGACCCGCCGGCCCGTTGACCTGCTGCCCGACCGCGAGTCCGCCACCCTGGCCCGCTGGCTGACTGACCACCCCGGAGTCGAGGTCATCTGCCGCGACCGTGCCGCCGGCTATGCCGAAGGCGCCGGCTCGGCGCACCGGACGCGGTCCAGGTCGCGGACCGCTGGCACTCGCTCCACAACCTCACCGAGGCCGTGGAACGCTGCGTCACCCGGCACTCCACCCAACTGCGCGAACCCGCCCAGGTTCCCACCACCGAGGAGTCCGCGGCGGCGCTCGCCGAACTGGAGACGAGCACCGCAGCGGCAAAGACGAACCGGGCCGCCCACCATTGCGCCGACCGCACCCGCGAGCGCCACCGAGCCGTGCATGACCTGCTTACCCAGGGCATGCCTCAGCGGGAGATCGGCCGCCGGCTGGGCCTGGCCCGCAACGCCGTGCGCAAGTTCGCCCGCGCCGCCACCGCCGAGGAACTCACAACGGGCAAGTGGCAGGGCCGCACCAGTGTCCTGGACGACTACAAGCCCCACCTGCACCAGCGGAGGCAGGAGGGCTGCACCACCGCGAAGACACTCTTCGACGAGATCAAGGCCGCCGGCTACTCAGGCGGACTGACGGTCCTGCGCGACTACCTGCGTCCCCTGCGATCCGGCACCCAACCGCAGGACCGCTCCACCCGGCCGCCTCGGTCCGCGACGTGACGAGCTGGATCACCCGCCACCCCGACAGCCTCACCTCGGACGAGACCCTCAAACTCAAGGGCATCCTCACCCGCTGCCCACTGTTGGACGCCACCGCCGACCACGTCCGGACCTTCGCCGAGATGATGACCGCCCGCACCGGACGCACCCAGCTGGCCAGCTGGATCGACCAGGTGAAGGCCGCCGGCCTGCCCGAATTGGTGTCGTTCGTGAACGGGATCGGTTCTGATCTCGGGGCGGTGGTGGCGGGGTTGAGCCTGCCGTTCAGCTCGGGCGCGGTGGAGGGGCAGGTGAACCGGATCATTCTGTGGAATCAGAATTGTCAAGCTTGCTGCGGTTTGCCCTGGCGGACGTCGAGGATCGGAAGGAGGGGCGTGTTCGGTGGGACGTCGAGTTGGCGGGGTGTCGGTCCGGCCGGGGTGGGGGTGTCGGCGAGTCTGTCGAGGAGGCGGTCGAGCGCGCTCTGGCCGTCGGTGACGGCTGCTTGTTCATCTTCGGTGAGTGGGATCGAGACGGCCATTTTCTGCAAGTTTCCCCTGGCTTCGAGTAGTTGGGCTCTCGTGGAGTCCTTGGGGGTGTAGAAGTCGCAGCGTGCGCAGGCCATGCGGTGCTGGCACTGCTCGAAGAAGGTGTAGGTGCAGTAGCCGTGTCCGAGGTCGTAGTGCTGCCAGGGTTCGCCGGTCGCGGCGGCGCCGGAGGTGACCGCGTCGCGGTCGACCAGGACCTCGATGGTGCGGACGTTCCGCTCGAAGTAGCCCGCCTCGGAGTACGCCTTGGACAGAGTGTTCGGGGTGATCTTCGCGTAGTACTGGGTGGATTGTGGCGATCGATGTCCGAGCCAGGCTTGCAGCTCGAACAGCGTCATCGGTTCCTTGGCGTTGTAGAGCTGGCTGGCGATGGTGGACCGGGCCCGGTGGCTGGTGATGTTCCCTCGGACGTCGGCGTCCGGGACGCCGGCCTTGCGGCAGAGCATCGGGATGATCGTGTTGTTGATGTAGCTGGTGGAGACGCGGCGGGCGCGGACGGCGAACAGCAGCTCGACGTGCTCGCCGGTGCGGCGGTCGGTGAACTTCGGCTGGTCCGGGCGGACGGCCTGCCAGACGTCGATGGCCTGGCCGAGGATCGGGTCGACCGGCTTGGTGAAGGCGGTGCCGGTCTTGTGGGTCGGGACGTCGAGCAGGCAGACCGCATCGCGGGCCAGCACCTGTTGCGAGTCGCCTGCGATCGAGTTCCCGTCGTGCTGCCAGCGGATGCAGCCCAGTCTCAGCCGGGCGATCTCGTTGCTGCGTTGACCGGAGAACAGCCAGGTCAGCGTGACCGCGCGGACCAGTTCGAAGGGGTAGAAGTGTCCGGAGCGGGTCTGTGGAAGATCCGCGGGGTCGAGGTTGAGGCCGGCCCACAACAGCTTCGCCCAGACCTCGTCGGCGATCACCCGTGGGTCGGGGCCGAGGAGGGCGGTGATGCTGCGGGGGATCGCCAGAGCGCGTAGTGGGTCGAAGCGGCGGGGCAGCCACTCCCACTCCTGGCAGTCCCGAAAGAAGGTCCGCAGCGCAGTGATCTGTCCGGCCTTGGTGGGTGCCTCAAGCGGCTTGCCGAGCCGGTCCTTGAGGCCGACCGTGCGCTGGACGTAGTCGCCGACTTTCATCCGGTCCAGTGCGCCGATCCAGGTCGCGCAGGTCTGCCGGGTCCAGTCGGTGGGATCGGCGGCGTCGGGCTGTTCGGCGGCGATCCACCGGCCGACCCGCAGGAGGGTGGAGCGGATGCTGCCGCGGACGCGCGGGGTGAGGGTGGAGGTGTCGTGCCAGCGGTCGGCCCACTGTTCCCAGATCTTGGCGCCGCCAGTGGCCCGCGCCGAGTGACGGCCGGTGCTCTGCAGGGGTGGATCGCAGAAGCCGAGCGCGGCGACCGCCCGCTGCAGGGCGTGCAGGGTGTTCAGCCGGGCGCCCTCCAGCAGCCGGTCGCGGCGGACCCTGTCGAACAGTGCGGTGTCCATGTCCTCGAGGTGCGGGCTGCGGTTGAGCAGGAACAGCTGGCAGGCGACCGCCGGCAGCAGTGTGTCGTCGTCCTGGCCCAGTTGATAGCCCCAGGCGCCAAGGACCGTGCGGAGGCGGGCGATCTCGCTGGTGACGCGGTCGCGTCCGAAGATCCTCCAGGACAGCGTGAGGCGTTGGAAGCTGCCGAGCTGGTGGAACTCGTTGAAGGAGCCGAGCAGGTAGGCGTGCGCCGCAAGGTAGGGGCGGACTTCGTCCCCGGCCCAGGCGGGTGCGTTCTGCCGGAACTCGGCCTGGGTGCGGCCGAGTAGATGGGCCCACTCCTGCGTGGTCCACCCCCAGTAGGCCCGTCTGGTCTGCGCGCTGTGCGTCAGCAGAAGGGCAACGACGTCGAGCATGGCCCTTCGGCGGTGCGGAGTGGGAGGTGAGTCGAGTGCCGAGTTGACCGCCTCCAGCGGACCCAGCAGCCGTGCGATCATGCGCCAGCCCGGTGCGGCCGGGTCGTGGTACTGCAGCCGGCGCAGATTGCGCACACCGAGTTCGAGGACGGCCTGTGTCTCCGCGGGGCGGACCTTGACGGTCGTGTCGTAGCGGTCCGGGATGATCGGCCAGGACCAGCGACCGCCGACGTCCTCGGGGACGATGGCCAGCGACGATGCGATCACCGCGACACCTCCGCCGTCGCGCCGGCCGGGGCGGTGAGCATCTGTATTCGCCAGGCATGAATGTGGTCCATGCCGCGGGCCAGCTTGTCGGCCAGGTCCCGGCCGGAGAGGTGGATGTACTGAAGGGTCGAGTCGGTGTGACGGTGTCCGGCGAAGGACGCGATCGCGTGCAACTCCCAGCCCATGCGGGCCAGATCGGTCAGACACAGGTGCCGGGTGGTATGCGTGGAGAACCGCTCGACACCGGAGGTCAGCGCGAGTTTGCGGACCACTTTTGACCAGGTCCACAGGCTCAGCGGCTGGGCGTGATTGCGCCGCGATTCCGACAGGAACAGCGGTCCCCGGGCCCGGCTGATCCGGGCGCGGTGGGCGAGGTAGTCCGACAGCAGTACCCCGGTCGGTGCCGAGTAGGGCACCACCCGCTCCAGCCGGTTCTTCGTCGTTTCCGCTCGTATCCGCAGCGTGCGGTGGGCCGGATCGACGTCGTCGGTCCGCAGTGAGCACAGTTCCTCGCGGCGCAGGGCGGCGTCGTAGGCCAGGGCGAGCATCACGCGGTTGCGTACCGGCTCGCGCTTGGCGACCTCCAGGACGTTCAGCCACTGCTGTTCGCCGGGAATCCACGGCAGCTTCGTCAGTCGGGGCACCAGGCCGCGCTGCGGACCGCCGTTCCGTCGGCCGGGGGTGTAGCGCCCCCGGCCGACGGGGTTGGACTCCCGCAGCCCCTCTTCCATGAGGAAGTCGTAGAACAGGCGGACCGGCACGAGCCGCTGCTGGATCGTCGCGTTCGCCAGCCCCGCCCCCGAGTCGATCGAGATCACGTTCGCACCCCGGCGGTGCGGCCGCGAGGTCAACTCCCGTACGTAGACGGCGATATGGGAACGGTTCGCGGCGACCGGGTCGACACCCTCCCGCTCGCACATCAGCAGGTACTCGGCCAGTCCCCGGCCGTAGGCGTCGATCGTGCGGGGTGCACGTCCGAGATCCGTCCAGACCGTCAGCCAGGCCGCTGCCTGCTCGTGCCGGCCGAACACCGGCCACTTCTCCGTGAGCACCGTCGTGCCGCTCAAGCCATCTCCCAAGTCCGTGGTTGCACCGGAGAGACATGATCACCCCGGCAGATTCCACGTAACTTCTAAGACTCTTAAGCGGCAGATGTTCGGCCGTGCGGGCCTGGACCTCCTGCGCAAGCGCGTACTCCTCGCCGCGTGCCCCGGCGTCCGGCCCGGCCCGGCCAGTGACCGTCCGTCAGCTCAGCACGGAAAGTGATCCAGAACCACCGTTCACCCGTCGCCGAGAGTGAGGACGGCCTGGACGAGTTTGGTGATCCGAGTGGTCGAGCACCGCAGTTTGCGAAGGAGCCACCAGGACTTGCGGGTTGCGATGGCCCGCTCGACGAGTGCTCGGATCTTCGCGTGGGACCGGTTCACTGCCTTCTGGCCTGCGGAAAGGGTCTCCCATCGGCCCCAGCACAGGATGCGGACCGTGCCGCCGACACCTCGGTAGCCTTTGTCGGCCCAGCACTTGATCCCGGCCTCGGTCAAGGCGTCGACGATGCCGTGTTCACGAGCTGCGCGGACATCGTGGACGGCGCCAGGCAGCGCCGGTGAGGCCCACAGCAGCCGACCGAAGGGGTCGGCGAGGACCTGCACGTTCATCCCGTGTTTCTGGTGCTTGCCGGAGTAGAACGGGCGGTCCGCGGCAATGCGGTCGATCGGCAGGAGCGTGCCGTCCAGGACCAGATATGCCTTCACCGACGCGGTTCGCACCGCGTCGGCCAGGCTGGGGGCGAGGGCGGCCAGGAACTCGACAGCCTCGGTGACGTAGCGTTAGGCCGTCGTGGTTCCGACGCCGAACCCTGCCGCGAGCTGGGCATACGTGTGGCCCACTCGCAGGTGAGCGAGCGTGAGCAGGGCCTGGCGGCCAGCACTCAAGCGCCGCCAACGCGAGCCGATCTCGTGGCGGTGCCGCCGCAACTGCTGGGCGAGGAAGCGCAGGGCAGAGCTGGACACGTCGACGCCCGACGGGTAATCAAGCACGTGAAGCCTCTGGTGGAGACGGTTCTCTTGGTCGAAAACCCATCTACCAGGGGCTTCACCATGTTGCCAGCCCAACTGCCGGACTTAAACGTCAGGTTGGAAAGGGCTCATTCCGTAATCCCGCCGTGTGGGATTCGTGCAGGACATTCGCTTTCAACGCTTTCAACATTACTTAATAGAGGGAGGGAGGTGACGCCATGGCAAGAGTCGGGTACCCAGACGAGGCGGGATTGCGTGCGCACACGAGGAACGCGTTGCGCGACTTCGGAGTCGACCTCAACATCAACCACATCATCAGTAACGCTGACAACTTGGCAGCCTACGTCATCAAGCTGGCCGGAGCGAGCTTCGCTCACACCACGCTTCACCCCAGGTGTCGTGAACTGATAGTCCTCGCCACCGCCAGACGCAAGGGGCGTTGCGCCTATGTGATGGCGAATCATCAACCAGCCATGGTACGACTCGAGTTGGCGCCCGCCGAGATCCTTCGAGGCAACGTGGCAAGTCTGGACGCTTCGGAGCAGACGCTGTACGCAGCGCTGTGCTCACGGGATTCCCTGCAGTCCTGGAGCGAAGCGACTGTGCGGCATCTCGCGTCCCATTTCAACGACGGACAGATCGTGGAGATTCTGATCCTGGAAGCGATCTATGAGCTGTACGCGAACATCGCTAATGACCTCGATGTGGAAGTCGATGCCCGTGGCGATGAGATAGCAAAGAAATTTCCCGCGGAAGGAAGTGGCCCACAAGGCTGACCCCGCAAGAAAGATAGAAGGGGACGGGAGCTGGAACCATACACCTCCCGCCCCTTCCTCTCCATCGCGCTGAGAATCCCACCTCTGTTCGTTGCGGGCCGGAACTTTGTGGCGCAAGGATTTCCAGCGAAAGCACGTGTTGTACCGAAGGTGCGAGAGGTGCCGATGACTGGAACAGCGGGCACATACGATTTCAGCGGCAGGACCGCTCTGATCACGGGCGGCACGCGAGGCGCGGGCCTGGGAACAGCCGAGGCGTTCCTTGCCACAGGCGCCAATGTCGTGATCACCGGCCGGGACCAGGCCAGGGTCGACTCCGTCGTTCAACGGCTCGCGGACAGACACGGCTACCGGGTCGACGGGATCAAGGCGCACGTGGCGCTGGAGGACGATCGTCACGTGTCCCTCGGACTGTGTCTGAGCAAGTACGGATCGGTGGACATCCTGTTCAACAACGCCGCCGTCAATCCCTACGTGGGCCCCTGCATCGATATCCCTACCTCCGCGGCAGACAAGATCATGCAGGTCAACGTGCTCGCCCCGCTCGGATACATACAGCAGGCATGGGACATGTGGATGCGGGACAACGGAGGGGTGGTCATCAACCACGCCTCCATCTCAGGCTGGGCCCAGGTGCCCCCCGTCACCGTGTACGGCGCCTCGAAAGCGGCGCTGATCTACCTTACGCAAGCTCTCGGAGCGCAACTCGCCCCCCGAGTGAGGGTCAACGCGATCGCCCCAGGCACCATCGAAACCGGCTTCGCCGACTGGATGTACAAGGGGCGTGAGGAGGAGTCGGCCAGCTATTACCCCATGGGCAGGCATGCCCTGCCTAGCGACATCGCTCAGGCCGCGCTGTGGCTGGCCAGTGAGCAGTCGACCTACATCACTGGGGCAGTCATCCCCGTAGACGGCGGCATGATGGGATACGGCTATCCGGACCCGTACGTCCAAGGCCTCGGGCGGGCAGCCCCGGACCGACACCGCACCTGAGCGGCATGGCCACGAAAGGCTCGGCCGGTCCCTTTCGACGCTCCTCTCGCCATGCCCACAGGATTCCCGGACGCGACGTCCCTCCTGCGTCAGTCCCATCTCCTATCACCACGGAATGGCATCACCAGACGGATCGTCAACCCCAATTTCGAACCTCAGTAATGCGAAGCCAGGGTGGACCTCCGGATCGTGTCCCAGCCGTGGTCATCACCACTGGGGGTACACCTTGTTGACCCCGTACAAGAAGCCCTTGCACCGATCGCTGACCGAGGCGGAGAAGGACCGGCCCCACCGGCAATGCGATGGCTCCATAGGCTGATTAAGCACAAAGGTCCGCCAATTTCATCTATTGAGTACCCAACTCGCCTTATCCTGACGTCGAACTGGAGGAAGGGTGCGAACTCGATCCGGGTGCTTTCTTATAGGTACTGTCAGGTTCTCGTTGGTTACGGGGCAGGCTGTAGACGTCACGTACTGCCCGGCGCTGTAGTTTTCCGGTCTCAGTGCGGGGAAGTTCGGCCATGAACTCAATGCGTCGTGGACATTTGAAGGAGGCGGCTTTGGTGGTGCAGAAGTGTTTGAGTTCCCGGGCGAGCCGCCCTCCAGCGCGGTCCTGAATGACTGGCTGGACGACGGCGGTCACGCTTTGACCCCACTCGGAGTCAGGGATTCCGATGACTGCGACGTCGGCGACTTCTGGATGCTTCAGCAGGAGCTGTTCGATCTCGTTCGGGTAAATATTTACCCCGCCTGAGACGATGAGATCGTCTCGGCGATCGAGAAGAAACAGGTAACCTTCTTCGTCAATGTATCCGATATCCCCTACTGTGATCAGGTTGCCTGCTCGCATACCGACCGTCTTGGCGGGGTCGTTATGGTAATCGAAGGCGGGCGCCTGGCCTTGGACGCCGAAGTAGATGGTCCCCACCTCACCGTGAGGGGAGGGAACATGGTTGTCGTCGAGAATGCTGACAATGCTGCCGGGCCAGGGCCGTCCTACGGTCCCTGGTTTGGCCATCCATTCTTCAGGGCTTGCCAGAGTCACAAGGCCTTCCGTTGCCCCCAGGTACTCCCACAGTACGGGGCCCAGCCACTCCAGCATTCTCTGTTTGAGGGCAACGGGGCACGGAGCGCCGGCGTGGATGACGCACTGCAAACTCGAGAGGTCGTAGGTGCGGCGGACGCGGTCGGGCAAGGACAGCAGCCGGTGAAAGTGAGTTGGCACCATGTGGGTGCTCGTCACCTGGTACCGTTCCACATCCTGCAGAAAGCCCTCGGCGTCGAAGTGGTCACGCAGTAGCACGGTGTGGCCGGAGTGCAAATAGGCCAGCGCATGGGTGCCCGGGGCCGCGTGGTAGAGCGGGGAGCAGACCAGGTGTGTGCCGGTGCCGGGGATGGAGCCGTACAGCCCTGTCAACGAGGCAAGGGCGGCTGCGGACTGTTCTGGGGTACGCCCTCTCAGCCTTCTCCGCACGCCGCGAGGCCGCCCGGTGGTTCCCGAGGTGTATCCCATGATGGAGCCGGCACTTCTGTCGCGCGGGGCGCTGCTGGGGTAGCCGGCTGACAGCTCACCGTATGGTTGCCAGCCCTTCGCCGGAGCCTCGCTGTCTGTCAAGAAGCGGTGTGCGGGCAGATGTCCGGCGGGCACTGTGGCCGTGAGTGCGCTGGCGCAGTCCGTCGACGCGATAATGACTTTGGCACCGCTATCGCGGACCATATATCCGATCTCCGGGCCGGAGAGATGATGATTCACCGGCACAAAATACAGTCCAATTTGCCCGGTCGCCAGGGCGATTTCCAAGAATTCAACCCCATTTGGCATTGCGGCAGCGACGACGTCTCCGACCGTGAGCCCCAGTGATCGTAGGGCGTTCGACAGTCGGTGGACGCGAGAGGCGAGGGCACCGAAAGTGATCTGCTCCTCGACATCGAAGACCGCGACACGCTCTTTTTCTTCGGCGGAATAGCGAAAGAAGCTCTCACCGGAGAATGCCGTTGGAATTCCGATACCGTGGGACATCTACTCTTCCTGGGGTGGCGGGTTAATGTGGTTGCAGCGCAGTGTTGACCCCGGCATGTAGTCCGCAATTCCTTTATGGTCGACAGTGGGCAGTCGGTGACCATTAATGAAGGATTTTTCAGCGATGGCTCTTTTTGCTGCGGGTTCCGTGGTTTTCCGGTGTTCAGCGCACGCCGGAATCGGTTTGAGGTGTTACGGCGTCGCGCAGTTCGCTGACGGCCTCGTCCAGGCACATGCGGAAGTACGCCGCGTCCCGGATTGCAGCGGGGTCGAGAGTGATGGCGATATGGCACATTCCCTGATAGCTGGTTAGGCACAGCATGACGGCAGAACCGACGAGCGGAGCAAAGCCGTAGATTGCCTCGACACGGGCGTCGAACATGTTAAAGGGGCGTGACGGCCCCTTGACGTTGCTGGTGAGAAAATCAGACTGTGCCATGCATCGCAGGGTGATGGGAACGACTACGGGACTGACCAACCGCCAGGCCATAGCTCGGGTGAGATGTTTGGTTTCTGCGGAGCGCTGTACGATCCGATTGACCCGACGGATCCGCTTCAGTGGATCCGTCTCGGAATCGGGCACCACGAAGTAGAGACCTCTGAACTGATTTCCCGGCTGAGCGGGGCTAGGTGGTGCGACAGCCACTGGGAAGGCGGTTGGAACTCTCTTCAACGGTACTCCGAAGCGTTCATGATAACGCGACATGGCGGCGAGGACTGAGGCGAGGAAGGTGTCGTTGATCGTCCCGCCTGCCGCGCGTCCAGCTGATTTGAGCCAGTCCAGTGGTACGTCAAGCGTGATGAGTTGCCGTTCAGTGCTCCGAGTTCGCCATAGAACGGAGCGGGAAGCAAAGAGATAGGGCGGGAAAAGAAGCGCCCCCTTGATAGGCGCGATAACCCGCCGGGGCAGAGAGCTATCTGAACGGATTTTCGACGGGCGTGGTGACGGGGCAGTCTTTTTCATCATCTCGGCGGTAAGCCCGCTTAGGCCCTGCGCGTCGGTCAGGCAATGATGGAAGGATAGGATGTAAGCGGCCCGGCCATTGTCGAAGCCCTCTACCAACGAGGCCTCCCACAGGGGCCTGTTCGGGGCCCATTGCTTGGCTTGCGCCCGACGGCACAGTTCCAAGATCCCTTCCATCCCGCTGCCCGGTGCCAGCGTGACCCGGTGCAGATGCTGGTCCACGGAGAAGGAACGGATGTCACACCACGTGGGGCTCGCCCAGGGATTTCTCGGAGATCTCACACTCTGCCGAGCGCGGCGGACATGCTTGCTCACGTTGTGATGGGCTGCGCGAAGCATCTCCCAGTCCGGTGTGCGATCCAGCAGGTAGGTGATGACGACGTTAGACCGAGTCCGGGAGTCTTGGCCAAGGCGCCACATCATCGCGTCGGCGGGGAGCATCCGGTTGGTCGGTGTGCGTCCAAGAACTGCATGATTCATGAACTGCTCCTACGGCATGTCAGTAGCAACGCGCGTGATGCCAAGGTATTCATGTCTTTCCGCGGATGTTGCGTCACCAGGAAAAATCCTGTCGACAGGCTGTGCGCGCCATCAGGAGTGCGTAGCCGCACAGGCTTCCAGGACCTTGATCCGCTGCCCTCGGCGCACACGACGATTTACCGCAGGACACATGCTGGCCCAATCTGACCGGTATCTCCCGCTCGCAGGAATACCTGAATGCGCACTGGGCCTCAATGTGTCTAGGAAGGGGGTGAAGCGTGGTGTGGGCCGTCCGTTACCAGCGAGGTGACGATGCCGGGGAACCCTCGAAAACCCGAGTGGTGCGTAGTGCTCGCTTGGCCCCGCGCCCTGCAGAAGCTAACAGGACATACGGTTGCACCCCTAGGTATCTGCCTCATCTCTCCTCCGAACGGATCAACACTTCCTCCGGTGCTGTCGTTCCTGGTGTAGGTGTTGGGCCGTGCACGTGAACTGGCAGCTTGTCCAGAATCCGGAGATGGAGGATGCCGGAGCGCGTCAGTTTGTCCTGCGGTTCGGCTAGTGCCATGGCGGGGAAGCGCCTGGCGAGGGTGGTCAGCGCCACTCTGGCAACGAGCCGGGCGAGTTCGGAGCCCATGCAGCGGCGGCGCCCCCGGCCGAAGGACAGGTGTCGTGGCTCGCGCCCAGCCGGGCAGAGCCGGTCAGGGTCCTGGTAGACGGTGTCGTCACGGTTGGCGGAGTCGATAAGAGGGAAGACGAGGTCGCCCGCGTGGATTGCGGCCCCGCCCAGTTGCGTGTCCCGCAGGGCGAGTTTGACTTGGCCGAACGGCGAGGGCGGGGTGCGGCGCAGGAGTTCGTCGATGGCCCCTCCGGCCTTGTCCGCAGCGCCCGTGAGCCGTTGCCGCAGCGCAGGGTCGGCGACCATGGCCAGGGCGCCCTCCGCAAGCAGCGCGGCGGTGGTCTCGTAGCCCGTCGCCAGCAGGATGACGATTATTGAGGCGATCTCCTGGCGGCTCATCGTGCCGTGCTGCTTATGGGAGTCGATGAGCATTGCGATGAGATCGTCACCGCTGCCGCTCCACTTCCGCGCCATCACGCGCAGTGCCAGCCGGTGCAGTTCACGCGAGGCGTGTTGCCATTGGGGAGTGGCTGGATCGAGCCAGGCGCTGACTGTGCGAAGGTGTTCCGCGAACTGCGCGTGCAGTTCGTCCGGGATGCCGAGCAGCCGCCCGATGACTGTCAGCGGGACGGGGACCGCAAACTCCGCCACGAGCTCGGCCCTCGCCTTGGCGCCGAGCCGGTCAGCCGCACGGTTCACCGTCTCGGTCACAAAGGGCCGCCATACGTCGATTCGCTGCTTGGTGAAGAAGGGCACGGTGAGTCCGTACAGCCTTGCGTGATCTGCTCCCTCTGTGTTGAACAAGTTTCGGGGGGTGGCTGCGAAGTAGTCCTCCGGATAGCGCTGCGTCCCGTATCCGCAATCGGGGTTCTGCGCCTGTCGCCAGTCGCGGGTCAGTTCCTCCGCGCGCCAGAAGTCCAGCACGTCGTGGTACCGCGTGACCGCCCAGATTCGTGGACCGCCCGGCAATTGCAGCCGTTGAACCCCTCCGGCCTCGCGCAGTTCTCGCCAATCGGGCAGTTCGCCCCGGGAATGAGCGCCGGCGTCCAGGTGCCATGTGCCGGAAGCGAATTGCACTACCTGAGCAGAGCCTGAACCCACAGTGGTCTCTCCCCTTGTTCGGAATCACACATGAACACTCTTGGAACCGGGCCCGCGAAACCGAACTCTGCCGGCTCGGCCGTGAGGCAGAGGATCATGCGGATGGTGGACACTCAGCGTGATGCAATCAGGGCGGTGCAGGCAGCCTCATAAGAGCCGCTGGCCAGCGGATGCGCCCGCTCAGGCCAGGCAATCGCACTGCTTGGGGCAATAACGCGGTGACGTACCCGGAGGTCTCCAGGCTAAGGGCGGATTGGCCGTCAGGCGGCCTCTGCCTGGCCGGAGGTTATCGCTCATCGCGGCCCGTCGGCAGACGGTGATGAGACGCTTCCTGCGCACGCGACAAGACTTGGACGGGCAGGACAGCCATCCGCAGCCTCAAACTCGATGGCTGTGGTGGCCGGTGTGACCGTGACTGAAGTCCTGTCACCTCACCGGGCCTTGTCTTCATCCGTGGCGGTCTCTCATGTCCCAGCGCAGGCGACGTCATCACAAAACGGGAGTGAAACGTAGTTGACCGCCGGAGGGTACGACCGAGGCCATCAAGGCCACCCAGTTGCCTCATACGTTCACGACCAATCGTGTACGGACACTCGCCGAATTGACTTTCGCATAGGCCGAGCCGGTGCCTACGGCCTTGTCAAGCCTCCAAGAGCGATGCTTCCAGGGGCGGCACCCACTGATCAGAAACTCAAATGGTTCCCTTCGAGGATGTAGCGGTCGTGGAGGCCGCCGAAGTAGCCGCGGAAGGTGTGGGGTTGGCGCTGGTTGCGGTGGAAGAACCTGCGGGTGTCGGCTGCGAGTTGGGCCTAGAACGTGTTGTGGAAATGATCGACCGCGCTGCCTGACAGCTCGCAGCCCACGGACGGCTTCGGCCAGATCAGGGCCGTAGGAAGCCCAGCAGATGACTGAGCCGTCGGCGTCGAGTTGTCCCACCCCGCCCTATACCCACATCAACGAACCCACCCCGAAGTAGTCACATGATCGGTCGGACAAGTCCAGTGAAAGAACCTTGGCAGACACGCAGTTGGTGGGAGGGCCGTAGGGGGCGGCTATGCCATCGTGAGCCACACGTTCCACAGACCCAGCGTGCTGGTCGTCGCGTCCGGCTCGCCGGGCACGGACCGGACCAGGAGATCGGATACATCGTGCTGAGGCCTGCATGAGAAATCCGGAGTGCGATATGCCCCCTTCCCCTGCCGTGCGGACCGGCCGTGCGGCGCGGCTCGGTATGGCTGCTGCCCGTCATCCGCGCTCTGTGGTCGCAGTGTGGCTGATGCTCGTCATCATCTCGGCGGTGCTGTTGCCTCTCCGGCTGGGTGCACTGAGCGTTCCTGCCGCCGATCTGGAAGATTCGCCTGCGCTGGAAGCCGCCACGGTCATCAGCAGGGGATTCCCCCGCCTGGGCAGCGAACAGATGCTGCTCGCCTTCGATTCACCGGATATCCCCGCAACAAATCCGGCTTATCAGAAGGCGGTGTCGGCGACCGCGCGGGCGCTGACCGGCCGGGCGGGCGTGGGCGATGTTCTCCCGGTGCCGCAGGTGGCCGGCCAGCATTCCCGGCATTGCTATGTGGCCATCGGCATCCGAGGGGATGCAGCGACCCGGCAGCGGAACCTGCCCCTGTTGCAGGAGACCGCCTACCGCGCCGCACGCGAGGCCTCTGGCGGCCGTGTCTCCGTGGCCGTTGTCGGGCTGACGCCTGTCCTGGCCGAGCTGGTCCGCGCCGATCTGAGTGATCTGCAGCTTGTCGAGGCCGTCACCGTGCCCGTAGCCGGCCTGCTGCTGGTTCTGGGCCTGGGCACCGTCGGTGCCGCCTGTGTCCCGATGCTCGTCGCCATGCCCGCGATCCTGACGGGGACGGGCGTGATACTGGCTCTGGGCCTGCTGACGCCCGTCGACACCACCGTGCTCACCGTGACCACCACAGTCGGCCTCGGTCTCGGCCTGGACTACGCGTTGCTGATTCTGCTGCGCTACCGACAGGCCCGCTCGGATGGCTGCAGCCCGATAGAGGCCGTTGGCCGGGCCACCGCGACTGCCGGCACTACCGTCTCCTGGTGCGCCCTCGTGGTCATCGCCACCAGTAGTGCGCTGCTGACGATTCCCGTCCGATCGGTACGCATGCTGGCCCTGAGCGCGATGACAGCGGCCGGCGTCACCCTGTGCGGCGCACTGACCCTGCTGCCCGCTCTGCTGCCCCGCTTGGACCGCCTGCTGGAGTTGGGCCGGGTGCGCCACCGCGCCCGGACCACGGCGGCTTCCGGAGCGGAGGGCTGGTGGGCACGCTGGGCACGACATCTGATGCGCCGCCCCTGGCCGTACCTCCTCGCGGCACTCACCGCGCTCGTCCTGACCGCCCTCCCGGCACTGGACTTGCACCTGGGACTGCACTACGACCGCACCGCCATCGCGCATACCGAGACCGGCCGCGGGCTCCTGCGCATGGAGCACGACCATCTCGCCAGCGTGACCGTCCTCGCACTGCCCCATCCGCCAGGGACTCCGCCGGTGGAGACCTCGCACCTGGCTGCGGCGCTGCGCGCTGATCCGCGCGTCGCCCTGACCGGGGCGCTGGACAACGGCACCGACCTGACCATGCTCACCATCGGTGAACGCCACCCTCCCGACAGCACCGCCTCCGCCGCACTCCTCAACGACCTCCGCCAGTTGGCGCCGCGGCTGCTACCCCCCGGGCAACAAGTGCTCATCGCAGGGCCGGCGGCCGCGCTACAAGACCTCAAGCACACGGCCGTCACCGGGTTGTGGCAGGTGACGGCGATCGTACTGGCCGGATCCTTCATCCTGCTGCTGCTGATTTTCCGCAGCGTGCTCATCCCGCTGAAGGCCATCGTGATGAACGTCCTGGCCCTCGGCGCCGCCTTCGGCGTGCTCACCCTCGCCTCCGGGTCCACGGCGTCGGCAGGGCAGATCAACGTCCTGATCCCACCGCTGGTCCTCGCCCTGGTCTTCGGCCTGTCCATGGACTACGAGGTCTTCCTGGTCCACCGCGTTGCCGAACACTACCGGCGCTGCGGTGACAACACCGCAGCCGTCGCCCACGGCTTGCAGCACACCGCTCGCACCATCACGCTCGCGGCCGCGGTCATGGTCGTGACCTTCGCAGGGCTTCTCGCCACGCACCGCCAGGACTTCCAGCAGACAGGCCTGGCCGTCACAGCAGCCATCGCCATCGACGTCACCCTCGTACGCGTTGTCCTCGTGCCCTCCCTCATGCGGCTGCTGGACCACCGCAACTGGTGGCTGCCGCAGCCACTGGTCCGCCTCCTACCAGGCGACGTATCCACTGTTTCTGAACGTACGGACGGTTCGGCGCCAGCCATCGCTGTCCCCGAACCGCAGACCGGATCCCCTGGGGAGAACTTCCATGACTGTGCCAAGCCGTATTCCTGACCGGCGGAGCAGCCTGCCAGCTGCCCAGCCGGTTCTGGCCGACGATCAGACCAGCCCGGTAGGTCTTCAACAGCCGTTCAGCCCAAAACAGCTCAGGATGGTTCAGCGGACCCCCTGATACATCCGGGCCTGATCGGCCCGGAGCGACCTCGTAATCCGCACCCCATAGGCCCAGACTCGCAACCGACCGTGCAACCGGGAACGGACACGGCCTGCCGACCACAATCGATCGGCAGAATCCGCAGGATGGCGGCACTTGCGGACATGTCCACCGCTTACCGCGCCTCCTCGGACCGCAACAGGCGGTCCGACGATCGCGAAGACCTGCACCTCGTCGTTGCCCCCCACCGAAAAAGCCCCTTCCCCGGTGCCAACCGCTACCGCCCAGTGGTACCCCTCGCCTGGCATCGCCACCAACCCATATCCGCGCCTTCAGCACATCCCGATTACCCCAACCTGTTGCTCCGTTCCACCACCATCGGCGCCTCCACGTCCGAAGCCCCCGCCCTGCCGCCGACAAGACCCCCACTCGCAATGGCCTCGAAGCGTCGCAGAGAACCAGACGGCAATTCCCCATGAACCATCTACAGCCACCCAGCATCGGCCACACCCGCTCCTCGGAGCGCCAGCATTCCCAGGGACCGAACATGCCTCATGTCCACCCCGCACGCCTCCTCAGGGCCTCGGCCCTCATCCTGCTGGCCGGCTTTCCGTTGCAAGGCTCGCCCGCGAACAGCGCCGCCCTGCCCCGCCAGGTCCAACAAGTCGTCCAAAACGCCAATTTGACATGTGCGGTCAGCACGCCGCGCGGTAGGCCGCTGACCTTCGACCCACCCCTCAGCCTGATCCAGGACACGATCACCATGCACGGCCGACTGGCCCTGACCGACTGCACCACTCGCAACAAAAAGCTGAAGCAGTTGCGCTCCGGCCAGTTCGCCTTCAACGGCAGCAGCAAATCCACATGCACCAGCGCCCAGGCCATCCACGGCCAAGGGACCATCACTTGGCACGATGCCCACGGTCACACCATCGGCACCTCGACGCTCAGACCCACGCTCCGCCACATCACCACCTACAACCCCGGGGACGTTCTCCTGGGAGGCACCGTCACCCGGGGGCTGATGTCCGGTGCCCGCGTCGCCGGCAGTGCCACACCCACCAGCAACGTCAGCGGCTGCCTCCTGGGCGGACTGCACAGCATCCAGGGAAGCGGGAAAGTGACATTCCGAGCCTGAGGAACCGTTGCGGTGCTGGGTACCGCCCGCCCGGCCACCTTCGCCGATATCGGAGCCACGGAACCAGCCGACTCGACGCCGGCCCGCACCTGCTCGACCAGGCGGTTCAACACCGCCTACAAACAGGCAGTTCGCTCTGCTCGGCGTTGTCAAGTTCGTGGCGGTGAGCGTGATGATCTTGGTGGGGATCGTCGTGGGAAGGCCTGCTCGTGGACATGCCCCCGCCGTACAAGGGGTTCCGGTTCCCGCCGGAGGTGATCGCGCACGCGGTCTGGCTGTACCACCGTTTTCCCCTGCCCTTCCGTGATGTGGAGGAGCTGCTGTTCGAGCGCGGGATCACGGTCTCCTACGAGGCCGTGCGCCTGTGGTGCGAGCGGTTCGGGCCCGAGTGCGCCGCCCGGCTGCGTCGGCGACAGCCGAGGCCGGGCGATAAATGGCATCTGGGCGCGGTGTTCCTCAAGATCAACGGGAAGATGCGCTACCTCTGGCGGGCCATCGACCAGGACGGCAACGTCCTCGACATCCTCGTCACCGGCAAGCGTGACACGGCCGCGGCCAGGCGGTTCTTCCGCAAGCTCCTCAAGGGCACCGGGACCGTGCCGCGGGTGATCGTGACCGACAGGCTCCGCTCCTACGGCGCCGCCCACCACCAGGTCATGCCCTCGGTGGAACACCGCAGCTCGAAGTACTTGAACAACAGGGCCGAGAACTCACACCTGCCCACCCGGCAGCGGAAATACGCGATGCAGGGCTTCCGCAGGGCCGGCCCGGCACAGAGGTTCCTCACCGCCTTCAGCCGGATCTCCCCGCACTTCCGCCCCCACCTGTACACCGCCCCCGACTACCGCACCAAGATGACCAACCGCTTCACCGTCTGGCACCAGATCACCGGGGCCGCCCGCATGGCCATGACCGGCTGAACACACGGCCACCGCCCGCCCCCGAACACCCTCAGCACGCTCCAACCCGCCTGCAACTCCAGCAACTTGACAAGCCCCTCCACCCGCCTGCCCGCACAGCTCAGGCCGTGCCTGCACATATGCCTGGCTCACGAAGAACAGGTCCACAACCCCTCCGGCTGAGAGAACTCACAACCGTCAGGGGTAACGAGAAGCTGCCTATCCAGTGCTGAGGGACCGGCGCCCCGATGAGAGTGTCTGCAACTGCCGCATCAACCCCGGGCTCATGACGGCGGTCACCGGGCACCATTTCGCGCGCCCGGGCAACCGCTTCTGGCCCGTGCTGCACGCCGCCGGCTTCACGCCCCGGCAGTTCCGCCCCGCCGAGCAGGGCGAACTGCTCGACCACGGGCTGGGCATCACCAACGTCGTGGCCCGGCCGACCGCCCGGGCCGACGAGTTGACGGCCGAGGAGTACCGCGAGGGCGGCCGGCTGCTGGCCGAGAAGGTGGCCCGGCTCCAGCCGCGCTGGCTCGCGGTCGCCGGGGTCACCACCTACCGCGTCGCCTTCGGCGACAAGCACGCCGCGATCGGCCCCCAGGAACGCACCCTGGGCGCCACCCGCATCTGGGCGCTGCCCAACCCCAGTGGCCTGAACGCGCATTGGACGCTGGCGACCATGGCGGAGGAGTACGGACGACTGCGCACGGCGGCGTTCGCCGAGTCCTGACGGGGTGGGACGACGGGCGTCGGGGCAGGTACCGGGCGCCCGGACCCGGGCGCGCCCGGGCGGCTCCGGGCTACGGCGCGGGGGTGTCGTCCCCGCCCGGTATTTCGCCCTCCCCCGGTGGCCGCGCCGCCACCGCGCCCAGGACCTGGCGCGGCTGCCCGGGCTCCAACGGCCCGGCGCCGACCGCGATCCAGCGGCCGCCGTCCCGCCACGCGTACACCCGCGGCACCAACGTGCACAGCAGGTCCAGCGGCGCGGGGACGGGCAGTCCCCGCGCGCTCCGCTCCAGCGCGTCCGTGAGGTCGTGGACGACCGGCTCGCCCCACCGTAAGGACACCACCGCGACCAGCGCGGCGAGTTGCTCCGTGCACTCCTCGCGGGCCGTCGCGGCGTCCGCCGGGTCCGCGTCCCACAGCGGGCCGCTCGCCCACAGCGGCGCCACGTGGAAGCCCGGCCCGCTCTCGCCGACATCGGTGGGGGTCCTGCGCTCCGGAAACGGGCGGGACGTAAGGGCGTCGAGCCGGGCGAGCGCGGTGGGCGGCCCGCCGGGCGGCTCGGGTCCGTGCGGCGCGGTGGGCACGGCGGGGGTATCGGGCATGGCGGAAGCGGTCGGGGCGGTCGGTGTGCGGGGCGGCGGGATCGTCGGGTCGGTTCGCTGGCTGCGCTGTGGTTCTGGCGTCTGTGGCGTCATACCGTCAGTAAACCGCTGGGGTCTGACAATTGGCCGTGCGCACGGGGTGCGGCCGGTTCGGGCCAGCCCCGCGGAGCCGGCCAAGCCCCGGCGGCCACGCGGCTCGCGGGACTCGCCGCACACCCGCTGACCGGCTACGATCCGCCAGACAGGCGAGGCGAGGAGACGGACGTTGGGTCGGCTCACCGGCGGGGACCCCTCCCTGCTGCGACGGATCAACTCCGCGGTGGTGCTGCACGCGCTGCGCGCCGCGGACTCCCCCACGCTCACCGATCTCGTCCAGGTGACCGGCCTGTCCCGGCCGACGGTCGAGGGCGTGATCGAGGGGCTCATCGAGACCGGGCTGGTGGCCGAGGCGCCCGCCGAGGAGGGCGAGATCCGGCGGCAGGGCCGGCCGGCCCGCCGGTTCCGGTTCGTCACGGAGGCCGGGCACCTGTTGGGCATCGAGATCGGGGCGCACCGGGTCGCGGTGGTCCTCGCCGACCTCAGTGGCCAGGTGGTGGACGCGGCGGAGCGCGACGTGGCGGAGTCAGCGCCGGCCGACGAACGGCTGGAGCGGGTCCGGGCGGTGGTCTCCGACCTGCTGCGCCGGACGGGCGTGGCCCGCAGTTCGCTGCGGGCGGTCGGCGCGGCCAGTCCGGGCATCGTGGAGGCGGACGGCACCGTGCGGCTGGGCACCGCGCTGCCCGGCTGGACCGGGCTGCCGCTCGGCGAGCGGCTGCGACGGTCGTTCCGCTGCCCGGTGCTGGTGGAGAACGACGCCAACGCGGCGGCGGTGGCGGAGCATTGGCAGGGCGCGGCCACCCATTCCGACGACGTGGTGTTCGTCCTCGCGGGGCTGAGTCCGGGCGCCGGGGCGCTGATCGGCGGGCGGCTGCACCGCGGGTTCGGCGGCGCCGCCGGGGAGATCGGCGCGCTCCACCTGCTGGGCCGGGAGGCGAAGCCCGAGGCCCTGCTGTCGACCACCGGGGAACCGCTGCAACCGCTGGACGAGGCGCAGGTGGCGGCGGTGTTCGCGGCGGCCCGGGACGGGGACGCGCACGCGCGGGAGGCGGTGGACCGCTTCCTGCGGCGGCTGGTGCACGACGTGGCCGCGCTGGTGCTGGCGCTGGACCCGGAGTTGGTGGTGGTCGGCGGCTGGGCGTCCGGTCTGGCGGGCGTGCTGACGCCGCTGCGGCGGGAGTTGGCGCGGTACTGCCTGCGCCCGCCGGAGGTGGTGGTGTCGCGGCTGGGGCAGGCCGCGATCGCCACCGGAGCGCTGCGGTTGGCGCTGGACCACGTGGAGGGCGAACTCTTCGCCGTGGAGGGCACGGTGACCGCGCGGCGGTGAGCGGCACGCCCGCGGTGCGGTGGACGGCGGCGGGCCCGCACCGGGGCGTCCGGTGCGGGCCCGTCCGACGTGGCGCGGCCGACCCGTAGGTCAGCTCGCGAGCAGCGGTTCCGTCTCGCGCTCCCCGAAGGTGAGCCGGCAGGTGTCGGCGCGGTAGGTGGAGACCGCGACGGCGACGGCCCGGCCACGGGAGACATAGCGGGTGGTGACGACCAGGACGGGCGCGCCGGGCAGGCGGTCCAGTTGCCTGGCGTCCTCGGCGCGGGCCGAGCCCAGTTCGACGGTGCGGTCCTGGCCGTCCAGGTCGAGCTCCTGGAGGGCGCCCAGCACGGCGCGGGCGCGGGCGGCGGAGTCGACGGGCGGGGCGTCGGCGTCGGCCGGTACCGCGTCGGCCCGGACGTACAACAGCTCGGCGGCGACCGGCTGTTGGGCCGAGACCCGGCTGCGGCGGACGAGGTGGGCCACCTCGCCGGGGGCGGTCTCCAACAGGCGGGCCACCGCGGCGGGCAGCTCGTCGGTCTCGATCGCGTCGACCGGCTGCCAGTCGTCGCCGGCGGCGCCCGGCCAGGTGTGGCGTGCCGGCCCGACGGCGACGCCGACCCGGGGCGGCGCAACGGTGGTGCCGACGCCGCGGCGGCGTTGGAGCCGGCCCTCCAACTCCAGTTGTTCGAGCGCCTGTCGGAGCGTGGCCCGGGCGACGCCGAAGCGCGCCGCCAGATCCCGCTCGTTGGGCAGGATCTCCCCGACCGCGAACTCCTTGTCCAGCGCGTCGCTGAGCACCGTCTTGAGATGCCAGTACTTGGGCTCCGGAGCCGTTTCCAGCTGCGTGATCCCCACCCCCCGAGGCCGCGGGCCCGCCGCGCGGACCCCATGCTGATGCGTAACGAGATGACGTGCTAACCGACCCGCGAACGAGCCGGTGACACCCGGCCCCTAGCGGGTCCGTGACACCTGGCCCCTAGCGGGTCCGTAGACACCCGGCCCCTGACGGGTCCGAGTAATGCGCGCTTCTTTATTAAAGGTTGTTGCAGTATCTCGACGATATGACCACCCCCACCCTTGGTCAAGACCAATCCCCCATCCGTTTCCGCCCGCTCGCCGCGTCTTCACCGGGCCACCAGCACCCGTTCGGCACCGTCCACGGGGCAACCGGCCATCCGCCGCGCCCGGGGCGGCCGTTAGGCTCGCGGGCATGCTCGCCCTGCTGCACACCTCACCGGTCCACGTCCCCGTCTTCGATGCGCTGCGCGACGCGGACGCGCCCGGGCTGCCGCTGCGGCATCTGGTCCGGCCGGAACTCCTGGCGGGCGCGCGGGAGTCGGGGCCCGAAGGGGTCGCGGGGGAGGTCGCCGAGGCGCTCGGCGAGGCGGTCCGCGCCGGGGCCCGGGCGGTGCTGTGCACCTGCTCGACGCTCGGGTCGGTGGCCGAGGCGGCCGGGCCGACGGCGGGCCTGCCGGTGCTGCGGGTGGACCGGCCGATGGCCGCGGCGGCCGTCGCGCACGGACCCCGGATCGCGGTGCTCGCCGCCTTGGAGAGCACCCTGACGCCCACCGAGGAGCTGATCGCCGAGGAGGCCCACCGGGCCGGGCGGCCGGCGCGGGTGCGCCACGTCCTCGTCGCGGGCGCCTGGGAGCGGTTCGAGGCCGGTGACCGGGCGGGCTATCTGGCGGCGGTCGCCGACGCGGCGCGGCGGGAGCGGGACGGCGGCCGGGCCGATGTCCTCGTCCTGGCGCAGGCGTCCATGGCTCCCGTGGCGGAACGGTGCGCGGCCGGCGGATCGGGCGGGAACGAGGTGCCGGTGCTGGCGAGTCCGCGCAGCGGCCTGCGGGCCGCGGCCCGGCTAGCGGGCGAGTGAGACCAACTTGTCCGGGTTGCGCAGGATGTAGACGGTCTCGATCCGGCCGTCCCGGATGCCGAGTTGGACGACCGAGTCGGGGGTTCCGTCGACGCGGGCGAGCAGCGCGATCCCGCCGTTGAGTTCGAGGAAGTCGAGCTCCAGGCCCGCCGGGAGCATGGCGATGACGCCGATGAGGAACCGGGCGACCCTGTCGGCGGACTCGATGATCCGCAGCGAGGACTTGGCCCTGCCGCCGCCGTCCCCGACCAGCCGGGCGTCCGCCGCGAGCATGGCCAGCAGAGCCTCCAGGTCGCCGCCGGCGGCGGCCGACAGGAACCGCTCGGTCAACTCCCGCTGCCGGCCCGGGTCGACGTCGAACCGCGGTCTGCCCTCCGCCACGTGGCGCCGGGCCCGGCCCGCGAGTTGGCGCACCGCGGCCTCGCTGCGCTCCAGGACGGCGGCGATCTCCGCGTACGGGTAGCCGAACGCCTCGCGCAGCACGAACACCGCGCGCTCCAACGGGGAGAGCGCCTCCATCACGACGAGGACGGCGAGGGTGACGGTCTCGGCGAACGCCGCCCGCTCGGCGCCGTCGGGGAGGGGTTGCCCGGGGGCCAGCACGTCAGTGGCGAGGGGTTCGGGCAACCAGGGCCCCACGTAGGACTCGCGGCGCGACTGGAGTTGGCGGAGCCGGTCGATGGCCAACCGGGTGGTGATGCGGACCAGATAGGCGCGCGGTTCGCGCACCTCCGCCCGGTCCGCGGCGAACCAGCGCAGCCAGGCGTCCTGGACCACGTCCTCGGCGTCGGCCACCCGGCCGAGCATCCGGTAGGCCACTCCCTGGAGCAGCGGGCGGTGGGCCTCGAAGACCGTGGTGGCGTCGTCGGCGGGATCGGGCAGCACCGTTCCATCCCAGCGGGCGGGCACCGCGTTGTCCACCCGGGAGGCCAGGTCACCTGCCGTTGTGGGGTGTTGCCTTCGTCTCGTCGGACCCGTCCGGTCGGGTCTTCCTGGCCGGCGCCGCCCAGTGGGGCGGCGCCTCGTCAAGTGGGGTGCGGGCGGCCGGGGTTCAGGACGCTTCCAGGACCCGCGCGTTGTTCCAGTCGCGGGTGCACAGGACCAGGCGGTAGCCGTCGGGGTCCTCGATGGTGACGCCCCAGGTGTCCCAGTAGGGGTTGTGGGCCGGTACGCGGGTGCCGCCGCAGCGTTCCAACCGGGCGACGAGGTCGTCGGGGACCGGGCCGTCCAGGTAGAGGACGAGGAGGTCGTCCGGTGTCGGGGTCGGGCGGAGCGCGCCCGTGGGGTCGAGGGTCAGCTCCAGGTGCCACGTGGCGTCCGGCGAGCCCAGCATGAGGAGGGAGTGCTCGCCCTCCTGGGCGGTGTGGCGGTGGAGTTCGCGCAGGCCCAGCCCGTCGCGCCAGAAGCGGCCGGCGGCGGTCAGGTCGCGGGTCGGACGGGCGAGCCGGAGGTGTGCGGAACCGAGGGCGGGCATGGCGGTCGCCTTCCATGGGGCCGGCCGGGCGGCGGCGTGTTACCGGAGCGTAGAGGTCCGGTCCGGTTCCTGGCGATCGGTCGGTGGTCCTGCGACTCCGGTCCCGGTTCCCGCCCCATGTGGGCGTAGTTCACCGGGAGTTCGCCCGCGCGGCACCGGATGGCGATACGAACGGGGGCGTAACGAACGCGAGGGCGGCAGCACGGAGGTAGCAGATGGCGCAGGGTACGGGCAGCGGCTTCGGACGGCGGTCGCTCCTCCACGGGGCGGCGGGCTCCGTGGGACTGGTGCCGCCCGCGGTGACCGGCGCCGTTCCGGCCGGGGCCGCGCCGGCCCTGGTGCGCCGCGGGCGGCCGCGCGCCTCCTGGGGCGTGCAGGCCGGTGACGAAGGCGGCGGGAGCTTGTTCACCAAGACGCTGCAACCAGGATGGGTGGGGCAGTAGAGACCAATGCGTCGATTGTGTCTTTTACCCGTCCGACACAAGGTGTTGGCGACCAGGCAACACCGTTCCGCGAGGCTGTCCGCATGACTGACGCGACTTCCGCCCGTTCCACCCGACGCCACCACTGGCGTCGGGACGTCGTCGAACTGGCCGCCCTGTTCACAGCCGTGGCGGTGGCCGACGCCGCCGCCAACACCGTCGCCCACGGCCCCTCCGGTCCGGTGCTGTTGTGCGCCGGCGCGGCCGCACTGTTGGCCACGACCGGCTTCCACGTCTGGTGGGCGCGCCGGCATGAACACGCCCCACCGCCGACGGACGCCGGGGATACGCCCGCCGCCGACGGGCCGACCGCCACGGCGACCGCAGCGCCGGCGCCCGAGGGCGGCACCCGGGAGGCGGCGCTGTGGCGGATGCGTACCACCGTCCGGGACGAGCCGGGCAGCCTGGCCGCCCTGTGCACGGCGCTGGCCGCCCGCCGGGTGGACATCCTCAGCCTCCAGGCCCACCCGCTGTCCTCCGGGACGGTCGACGAGTTCCTGCTGCGCGCCCCGGCGGAGTTGGCGCCGCGTCACCTGACGGCCGCGGTGGCCGCCGCGGGCGGCGCGGAGACCTGGCTGGAGCGGGCCGACGCGCACGACCTGGTCGACGCGCCGACCCGGATGTTGGGCCTGGCCACCCGCACCGCCCTGGATTCCGCCGAACTCCCGCTGGCTCTCCGGCAGTTGCTTGGGCGCTGCACGCTCCACTCGGTGCCGGCCCGGTCGCTGACCGGCCAGCCGCTCGCCGAAGCCGTGCCCGCCGAGGGCGTGTTGGAGGAGCACACCATGACGTTCCGCGATCCCTCCGGGGGCTCGCTCACCATCGAGAGGCCGCAGTTGCCGTTCACCCCCACCGAGTTCGCCCGGGTGCGCGCGCTGGTCGAGCTGGACACCCGGCTCGGTCAGCGCGTACCGCCGCGCCGCGAGGTGCTCACGCTGCCCGAGGGCAACGCGCTCACGGTCCGCCGCGCCGGCCCCGGCGACCTGACCGCCGCCCGCGCGATGCACCTGCGCTGCTCCGAGCGGACGTTGGTGCGGCGCTACCACGGCCCGGTCGGGGACGCCGACCGCTATCTCGACCACCTGCTCAGCCCGCGGTTCGGCCGCACGCTGGCCGCGGAGACCGTCTCCGGGCGGCTGGTCGCGCTGGGCCACCTGCTGTGGGACGGCGACGAGACCGAGGTGGCGCTGCTGGTCGAGGACGCCTGGCAGCAGCGCGGCATCGGCGCGGAACTGCTGCGCCGGCTGGTCGAGATGGCCGCCGAGACCGGCAGCAAGAGCGTCTACGCGATCACCCAGGCGTCCAACACCGGCATGGTGACGGCGATGCGCGGCCTGGGGCTGCCGCTGGACTACCAGATAGAGGAGGGCACGCTGGTCATCACGGCGCGCCCGACGGGCGCCTGGGACCACCGGGAGCCCCGGGAGTCACGGGAGGCGATCCGGGTCCGGGACGGGTCCCGCCGGGGCTGAGGGGACGCGTCAGCAACGTGAGCCGGAATGATGGTGACGCGGCGGGCTGATCCATACGAGGATGGCCCGCATGTCCAACACCACTACCCCCACGGGCGGTCCGCTGCCCCGCCAGGTCGCCGACGCCTACGTCGACGCGCTCGTCGAACTGGACCCGATCACCGGCACGTTCCTCGGCATCCCCGAGAGCTTCGGCAAGCTCCCCGACTTCTCCCCCGCGGGTCAGGAAGCGGTGGCCCGGCTCGCCCGCACGACGCTGGACGAGTTGGCGGCGGCCGAGGCCCGGCCGGGCGCGGACAGCGCCGCCGAGAAGGTCTGTGCGCGGCTGCTGCGCGAACGGCTCTCCGCGGAGCTCGCGGTCCACGACGCCGGTGAGGGGCTGCGGACGGTCAGCAACATCAGCTCACCGCTGCACCACGTACGCGAGGCCCTCAACCTCACGCCCACCGAAACCGAGGCGGACTGGGCGGCGATCGCCCGGCTGCTGCGCGCCGTGCCCGACGCGCTGACCGGCTACCGCGCCGCCCTCCAGGCCGGCCTGGACAAGGACCTGCCCGGCGGTCCGCTCCAGGTCACCACCGTCATCGGGCAGCTCGCCGAGTGGATCGGCACCGAGCGGAGCTGGTTCGCGGACTTCACCGCCGCCGGCCCCGAGGCGCTGCGCGCCGAACTGGACGCGGCCGCCGAGGTGGCCACCGGCGCCCTGGTGGAGCTGCGCGACTGGTTCCGGGACGTCTACGGCCCGGCGGTCGAGGGCGCGCCGGACGTGGTGGGCCGCGAGCGGTACGCCCGGCTCGCGCGCTACTACAACGGCGCCGACATCGACCCGGAAGAGGCGTACGCGTACGGCTGGTCCGAATTCCACCGGCTGCTGGCCGAGATGACGGCCGAGGCCGAGAAGGTGCTGCCCGGCGCCAAGACGCCGTGGGCGGCGCTGGCGTGGTGCGACGAGCACGGCGAGGCGGTCGAGGGCGTCGAGGAGACCCGGCAGTGGCTCCAGTCGCTGATGGACGAGGCCATCGACGCGCTGGACGGCACCCACTTCGACCTCGCCGAGCCGGTCCGCCGGGTCGAGTCGAAGATCGCCCCGCCCGGTGGCGCCGCCGCCCCGTACTACACCCAGCCGTCGCTGGACTTCTCCCGCCCCGGCCGCACCTGGCTGCCCACCATGGGCCAGACCCGCTTCCCGGCCTACGACCTGGTCTCCACCTGGTACCACGAGGGCGTGCCCGGCCATCACCTCCAGCTCGCGCAGTGGGTGTACGTCGCCGACCGGCTCTCCCGCTACCAGACGACGGTCGGCCTGGTCAGCGCCAACGCCGAGGGCTGGGCGCTGTACGCCGAGCGCCTCATGGACGAACTGGGCTTCCTGACGGTCCCGGAGCGGCGCCTGGGCTACCTGGACGCCCAGATGATGCGGGCGATCCGGGTCATCATCGACATCGGCATGCACCTGGAGCTCCAGATCCCGGCCGACTCCCCCTTCCACCCCGGCGAGCGCTGGACGCCGGAGCTGGCCCACGCGTTCATGGCCGGGCACAGCAGCCGGCCGGCCGACTTCGTCGACAGCGAGATCATCCGCTACCAGGGCATGGCCGGCCAGGCGATCGGCTACAAGCTGGGCGAGCGGGTCTGGCTCCAGGGCCGGGAGGCGGCCCGGGCCCGGCACGGCGCGGACTTCGACCTCAAGGCGTGGCACATGGCGGCGCTGTCCCAGGGCTCGCTCGGCCTGGACGACCTGCTGACCGAGCTCTCGGCGCTCTGACGACGGGCCGCGCACCGCGGCCGGCCACCCGCCTTCGGGGTGTGGCCGGCCGCGGCCGGCTCCGCGCCTCCGGCCGTCAGGGCTGCCCCAAGGCCCTTGCCCGGCCGGCGAATTCCCTGCTAGACAGCGGGGATGACCGGATACTCCCCTGATGCCGTCGACCGGCGCATCCTCGACGTCCTCCAGCACGACGGGCGGGTGGGCCGCGCCGAGTTGGCCCGGGCGGTGAACGTGTCGCCGAGCACGGTCGCCACGCGGGTACGACGCCTGGAGGAGTCCGGGGTGATCTCCGGGTACGCGGCGGTGATCGAGCCGGAACGGGTCGGGCTGCCGGTGCTGGCCTTCGTCCGGCTGCGCCACTCCGGCGGGAACGGCAAACCCTTCCGGGACCTGCTGGCGGCCACCCCGGAGATCCTGGAGGCCCACCACGTCACGGGCGAGAACTGCCTCTTCCTCAAGGTCGCCGCGCGCTCCATGAAGCACCTGGAGGAGGTCTCTGGCCGCATCGGCGCCCTGGGCGAGGTGGCCACGAGCGTGGTGTACTCCTCGCCGCTCCCCCGCCGCTCGGTCAGCACCTGACCCTCCAACGGGGCTTGGCCGCCGGGCCGTTGGCCGTCAGTCCGCCACCGGCCCCCGGTGCCGCACCCGGGAACCCGTGCGGTCCTTGACGACCTCCAGTTGGGCGGGGATGCGGGTCCTGAGGTCGGCGACGTGGCTGACGATGCCCACGCTGCGGTCGCGTTCGCGGAGGCCGTCCAGGACGTCCAGGACCTCGTCGAGGGTCTGCTCGTCGAGGCTGCCGAAGCCCTCGTCGATGAACAACGTGTCGAGGCGGGTGCCGCCGGCCTCGTCGGTGACGACGTCGGCGAGGCCGAGGGCCAGGGCGAGGGAGGCGAAGAAGGTCTCGCCGCCGGAGAGGCTGGCGGTGTCGCGTTCGCGGCCGGTCCAGGCGTCGACGACGTGCAGGCCGAGGCCGGAGCGGCGGGCACCGCCGGCGCGTTCGTCGGAGTGGACGAGGGTGTAGCGGCCGGCGGACATCCGGTGCAGGCGGGCGGTGGCGGCGGCCGCGACCTGTTCCAGGCGGGCGGCCAGGACGTAGGACTCCAGTCGCATCCGGCGGGCGTTCTCTGCGGAGGTGCCGGCGGTGAGCGTGGCGAGCCGGGCGATGCGCTCGTACGCGGTGCGCAGCGGGGCGAGTTGGCGGGCGTCGGCCGTGGCCGCGGCGGAGAGCCGGTCGAGGGCGGTGCAACGCTCGCCGGCGGCGGCGAGGGTCGCGGTGGTGGTGCGGAGCCGGGCGGTGGCGGCCTGGTGGGCGGCGCGGGCGGTGTCCGGGTCGGCGGGCGGGAGGGCCGCGGCGGCCCGGAGTTCGGGGCGGTCGAGTTCGGCGGCCACGGCGGCGGCCTCGGCCTGCCCGTCGTCGTACTGCCGTTGCAGCGCCCGGCGTTCGGCCTCGGGGAGCGTTGCGTCGGCGGCGTCCTGAGGGGTGGCGAAGCCGGCGCGGTGGGCGGCGGCGGAGAGTTGGGTGTCGGCGTCCCTGAGGCGTTCCGCGCAGGCCGCCGCGGTGCGGGTCGCCTCGGCGGCGGCGGAGAGCAGCGCCGCCTGGCGTTCGAGCCGGTCGGCCCGGTCGGCGACGCTGGCGCAGTCGCCGCGGGCCTCGGTCAACTCGCCCTCCAGCGCGTCCCGTTCGCGGTCCAGGGCCTCGCGGCGGGAGGTGCGGGCGGCGGCCCGGCGCTCGGCGTGCCGCTGGTCGTCGCGGCGGCGCTCGTGCTCCCGCTCGGCGCGGGCCAGCGCCTCGCGGGCGGCGTGCAGTGCGGCGCCGGCGGCGTGGGCGCGGGCCACTTCCCGCGTCAACTCCTCGACGTGGGCGGCGAGTTCGATGGTCGGGGTGTCGGCGGCCGCGGCGCTGGCGGCGGCCAGCGCCTCCTTGACCCCCTGGTGGTGGTCCTCCGCGCGCCGGCGGGCGTCCTCGGCGCGCCGGTGGGCGGCCTGGGCGGCGTCCTCGGTCGCCCGGTCGACGTGGCCGGCGCCGGGGCGGGCCGGCGCCGGATGCGCGGTGGAGCCGCACACCGCACACGACTGACCGTCCGTCAGCTCGGCGGCGAGCTCGGCGGCGATGCCACGCAGCCGCCGGTCCTTGAGGTCCAGCCAGTGCTCGTGGGCGGCCGCCGCGCGCTCCCGGGCGATGAGCAACTGCTTGTCGGCGGCGGCGAGTTCGTCGGTCAGGTCGTCGCGGCGGCGGGCGGCGGTGAGCCGTTCGACGGCCGGTGCGAGCTGCCCGGCGAGCTGTTCGGCGCGCCGGACGGCCTCCTGGGCCTCGTCGATGCGGCGCTGGTGGGTGCCGCGGGCGGCGTCCCAGCCGGTCAGCCACTCCGCGGCGTCCAGCAGCGTCTGCTCGTCGGCGTGCGCCTCGCGGTCCACGTCCGCGCGTTCCCGGGCGAGTTCGGCGGCGCGGCGTTCGGCCCGGCGGGCCGCGGCGAGGGAGCCGAGGGTCGCCCGCGCCTGGCGTTCCTGCTCGGCGAGCCGGCCGCCCTCGGCGTCGGCGAGGGCGGCCGGCAGCGGGGCGCGGTGGCGCCGTTCGGCGTCCTGGGCGGCGGTCAGTTCCCGCCGGGCGGCGTCGCGGAGGGCGAGGGCGGGGGCCACCTCGGCGGCGGTGCGGGCGCGCTCCAACCGCGCCTGAATACGGGCGCGTTCGTCGGCGCGGGCGGCGAGCTGCTCGGCGCGCTGTCGGGCGTCGGCGTGGCGGCGTTGGAGGCGGTCGCGGTCGCGGGCCTCCTCCCAGCGGTCGGCCGCGGCGCGTTCGTCGGTCTCGGCGGCGGCCACCGCGCGGTGGGCGAGCGCCAGGCGTTCGCGGGCGCCGACCCGGGCGACGGCGGCGCGGGCCAACACCGCGTCGGCGAAGCCGGGTTCGCCGGGTCCGGGTGCGGTGCCCGCGTCGGCGGGGGCGGTCGGCGCCGCGCTCCGGGGGGTGCGTGGGCCGCGCCCGGCCTGGGCCGGTACGGCGGCGCGGGCGGCCGGCGCCGGCACGGACGGGTCGTCGAGGTCGGGGGTGTCGCCGGCGGCCTGGGCGATCCGGTGGGCGAGCGCGAGCAGGCGCTCGTCGCCGGCCGCGACGCGGTCGGCGGCGGCCTTGCGGCGGGCGGTGAGCTGGTCCTCCAGCGCGGCGAACCGCCCGGTGTCGAAGAGCCGGCCCAGCAGCTTCGCCCGGGCCTCCGCGTCCGCCCGCAGGAAGCGCGCGAAGTCGCCCTGCGGCAACAGCACCACCTGGCAGAACTGCTCCTTGCTCATGCCGAGGAGCTGCCCGATCTCCTCGCCGATCTCCTGGTGGGAGCGGCTGAGCGCGCGCCACGCACCGGCGGTCGGGTCGCCGTCCGGGGCGGGGGCGAACTCCCGCAGCCGGCTGACCGCCTTCTCCTTGGTGGTACCGGCGCCGCGCTTCTTCGGGCGGGGCTGCTCGGGCAGCCGGGTGATCTCCAACCGCCTGCCGGCGACGGTCAGTTCGAGGACGACCTCGGTGGGGGTGGCGGGGTCCGCCAGGTCGCTGCGGAGCGCCTGGCCGCCCTGCCGGGCGCCGGGCACCGAGCCGTAGAGGGCGAAGCAGACCGCGTCCAGGACCGAGGTCTTGCCCGCACCGGTCGGCCCGTGCAGCAGGAACAGTCCGTCGCGCGCGAGCCGGTCGAAGTCGACGGTGTGACTGCCGGCGAACGGGCCGAAGGCGGTCAGGGTCAGCCGGTGCAGCCTCATCGCGCCACCTCCGCGGCCGCGTCGGCGGTCCGCACCTCGTCGATGGCCGAGCGCAGTTCGGCCCGTTCGTCGTCGTCGGCGCCGCGGCCGGCGCGGACGTGGGCGACGAAGTCCTCGGCGATCTCCTGGTCGCTGCGGCCGCGCAGCCGCTGGGCGTACGAGACGGAGGGCCGTTCCGGGGACTCGTCGGGGTCGAAGACCAGGCTGAGGGTGTGCGGGAAGCGCTTGGCGAGCCGGGCCATCGGCTCGGCCGGGCGGGCGCTGTCGGTAAGGGTGGCCTCGACCCAGGAGTCCTCGTGGCGGGTCAACTCCGGGTCGTCCAGGAGGTGTTGGAGGGGGCCGCGGAGCCGGGCGAGCGGGCGGGGCACCGGGCAGTCCACCCGCTCGGCGCGCACGGTGCCCTCCGCGTCGAGGTCGATCAGCCAGGAGGACTTGCGGTGGGCGGCCTCGGAGAAGGAGTAGGCGAGCGGCGATCCGGAGTAGCGGATCCGCTCGGTGAGGGTCTGGCAGCCGTGCAGATGGCCGAGGGCCGCGTAGTCGACGCCCTCGAAGACCGCGGCGGGGACGGAGGCGACCCCGCCGACGGTGATGTCCCGCTCGCTGTCGCTGGCGGTGCCGCCGGTGACGAAGGCGTGCGCCAGCACCACGGAACGGGTGCCGGCGGGCCGGGCGGCGAGGTCGGCCCGGACCCGGTCCATGGCCGCGCCGAGCACCGCGGCGTGGTCGGCGCGCGGGGCGCCGAGGGAGTCGCGCACCATGGCCGGTTCGAGGTACGGCAGCCCGTAGCAGGCGACCGGGCCGTGCGCGTCCGCCAGGAGGACGGGCGTGCCGCACTCCTCCGGGTCGGTGTGCAGATGGATGCCGGCCCGCCGCATCAGTCCGGAGCCGACGCCGAGCCGGCGGGCGGAGTCGTGGTTCCCGGAGATCATGACGGTGGGGACGCCGAGCGCGGCCAGCCGGTGCAGCGCGTCGTCGAAGAGTTCCACGGCGGCCAGCGGCGGCACCGCGCGGTCGTAGACGTCGCCGGCGACGAGCACCGCCTCGACGTCCCGGGTCCGCACGGTCTCGACGAGGTGATCGAGGAACGCGCGCTGGGCGGCGAGCAGGTTCACGCGGTGGAAGGACCGGCCCAGGTGCCAGTCGGAGGTGTGCAGAAGCCTCACGACACCGCTCCGACCTGCATCTTCTCCCCTTCTCCCGGTACCGATTCGCCGGGCACCGACCCGTTATCGCGCCGGCGCGGGCCCGCGCGAGCGCACGGCCGACCCTAGCGGCTGCCGCCGCGCCGGCCCGCACCGCCCTCGGGTTCGGCGGGGGCGGGGCTACCGGCCCACCGGCCTCGGGCTCGGGCACCGCGGGCGCCGAGCCGGCGTCCGTCCGCGGGCGCACGGCGAGGACCGGGGCGGCCGGCCCGGCGAAGCGGGCCGCGGCGATGACGCCGGCGGCCTGGCTGCGGTATACCAACGCGGCCACCGCGCCGAGCAGCGCTACCCGGAGCCCCGCGCCCGCCGGGTGCGCCCCTGACGGCCGGCGCCGCGCGGCACGTCACGCACGGGACAGCAACGGGCGCCCGGCACCGCCTGGTTCAGCTCGCGACCACTCGTGCCTCCCGCGCGCCCGCACCGCCAACACCCGCACCCGCGCCGTCAGTCGACCCGCATCGCCAGGACCTGCCCCGGCCAACTGCCGGCCAGGAAAGCGTCGGTGGGCGTGAAGCCGTTGCGCTCGTAGTACGCGACCAGTTCGCCCCCGCCGCCCGCCCAGCAGTCGACCCGCAGCAGCGCCACGCCGGCCCGCCGGGTCTCCGCAACGGCGTGCGCCAGCAGCGCCGCCCCGACGCCCCGGCCGGCCTGCCGCCGGTCGGAGACCAACAGCCGGACGAACCGCTCGGCTTCGCCCGCCGGCGGGATCGGCACCTGCGGGTTGGGGCCGGTGTCCAGCACCAGGGTCCCGACGGGCACCCCGTCCAACTCCGCGATGTGCGGCTCGTTTTCGGTCAGGTACCGCTCCACCCGCGCCACCCCGCCGGGCTTGCGCGAATACGGGGTCGTGCCCCACTGCTCGGTGTTGCCGCGCGCGTTCATCCAGGCCACCGCGGCGTCGAGCATCCCCAAGACGGCCGGCGCGTCGGACGGTTCGCCGGGCCTGATCCGTATCCCTCGTGTGGTGTCGTCGTTCACGGCGGCAGCCTAGAGGGGTCCCGCAGCGTGCGCCGCGCGCACGTCGCCCCTGTCCCCTCAAGCCTCGTCGGCGCCGTGCAGGTGGGCGCGTTCGCCGTTGTGGTCGAGGAGGGTGAGGATCTCCACTGGGCCTTCGTGCGCGCCGACGGAGTGCGGGGTCATGGTGGAGAACTCCGCGGCGTTGCCCTCCTGGATGAGCAGGACGCGCTCGCCGAGTTGGAGGCGGGCGGTGCCGGACAGCACCGTGAACCACTCGCTGCCGGGGTGCACCGCCAGGTGTTCCGGGCCGGTCGGCCGCTCGGGGGTGATCCGCATCTTCGCCACGGTCACCCCGTGCACCGAGCGCTCGCGGGACAGCAGCCAACTGGTGATCCCCGGCGTGTGGCAGGGCTGCGGCCGGATCACCACGTCCTCGTCCTCGTCGGACTCCACGAGCTGGTCCAGCGTGGTGTCCAGGGCCCGGGCGATCGGGACCAACTGGTCGAGGGCGATCCTGCGGCGCCCGGTCTCGATGCGGCTGAGGTTGGACGGGCTGAGGTTGCACCGGGCGGCGAGCGCGTCCAACGTCCAGCCGCGGGCCCGCCGCAGCCCGCGGATCCGTCGGCGGATCACGGCGTCCAGATCCAATTCTTGCTCCATGGGCAAGAGTGTATGCATTTCGCGCACGGCGCGCTTAGCGTGAAGGCATGACACCGCACCGGCACGACCAGCACCTCCACCACCACAAGCAGCCAGAGGAGCACCAGGAGCACCGCGACCACGAGGCCGGTCTGGCGGACCTGCTGGACCTCGACGCGGAGGTGCTCGGCCCGTTCCTCGACGAGGTCACCGGCTGGGTCCGCGGGCAGACGAGGGCCGCCCCTCGGGCGATCGTCGACGTGGGCGCCGGAACCGGCACCGGCACGGCGGCGCTGGCCCGCCGCTTCCCCGGGGCGCGGCTGGTCGCGGTCGACCGCTCGCCGGTCATGCTCGACCGCGTCGCGGCGACGGCACGCACCCAGGGGCTGGCGGAACGGCTGCGCGTGGTCCCGGCCGATCTGGACGTCGCCTGGCCCGAGATCGGCGCCGTCGACCTCGCGTGGTTGGCCTCGTCGCTGCACCACGCCCAGGACCCGGACCGACTGCTCCGCGACCTCCACGGCGCGCTGCGCCCCGGCGGCCTGTTGGTGGTCATCGAGATGGACGGCATGCCGCGCTTCCTCCCCGACGACCTCGGCATCGGCTGCCCCGGTCTGGAGGCGCGCGGTAAGGAGGCCATGGCGCGGGCGCGCTGGAACGCGTACCCGAACTGGCGCCCCCATCTGGAGCGGGCCGGATTCGCGGACGTGGCGGAACGCGCCTTCACCTTCGACATCCATCCCGCGCCACCCGCCGCCCACCGCTACGCGCACGGCGTCCTGCGCACCCTGCGCCACGGCCTCGCCGACCAACTGGCCGCCGACGACCTCGACACCCTCGACCGGCTGCTGGCGGTGGACGCCCCCGAGTCCGTGCTGCACCGCGACGACCTGATCGTCCGGGGCCGCCGGATCGCCTGGGCGGCCCGCCGCCCCTGAACCGCGCGCCCGCGGGGAGTCGGCCGAGCGGCCCGCCCCGCCCACCGGCCAGATGGGATGCGCACCGGCCCGAACGGCGCGCCAGCCCCGCAAATCACCGCATTCCGCACCATAGTGGGGCGCCATGAGCACGGAGCCCTCGTATCCCGTCGCCCCCGACCAGAAGCCCCCACAACAGCCCCCGGACCCCACGATCGTGACCATCGGTGTGGTGGCGGTCCTGCTGGTGGTGGGGTGGGCGTCCATCGGGAAGGACAACTTCGCCACCGTCTCGGACACCGCGTTGCACTGGGTATTCGCCAACTTCGGCTGGCTGTTCGTGGTGGGCGCCGACTTCTTCCTGGTGTTGTGCGTCGTCATCGCGTTCAGCCGGTTCGGCGCGATCCGGCTCGGCCGGGACGACGCGGAGCCGGAGTTCACCAACCTCGCCTGGATCGCGATGATGTTCAGCGCCGGCATGGGCATCGGCCTGATGTTCTACGGCGTGGGCGAACCGCTCCAGCACTACGTGTCGCCGCCGCCCGGTTCCGGCGTGCACGCCAAGACGCTGAGCGCCGCCCGCACGGCCATGGAGTACTCCTTCTTCCACTGGACGCTCACCCCTTGGGCGATCTACGGCGTCGCCGGCCTCGCGCTGGCCTACGCGGGCTTCCGCAAGGGCCGGGGCAACCGGCTGAGTTCGGCCTTCGTCCCGCTGATCGGCGAGCGGCGGGCCAACGGCGGACCGGGCAAGGCGATCGATCTGCTCGCCGTCTTCGCCACCGTCTTCGGCACCGCGACCAGCCTGGGCCTGGGCACCCTCCAGGTCGCCGAGGGCCTCAACTTGACGGCGGGCGCGCCCAGTTCCCGGACCCTGGAGCTGATCATCGTCGCCGCGCTGTCGGCGGCCTTCGTGGCCTCCGCCTTCTCCGGGCTGCACCGCGGCGTGAAGTGGCTGAGCACCCTCAACATCGCGCTGGCGGCCCTGCTGATGGTCTTCGTCTTCGTGGCCGGCCCGACCGTGTACGTGCTGAACACCATCCCGGCGAGCCTGGGCGGTTACCTCAGCGAACTGCTGCCGATGGCCTCGCGGACCGGCGCCTTCACCGACCCCGCCTGGCTGGGCCAGTGGACGATCTTCTACTGGGCGTGGTGGCTGTCCTGGGCGCCGTTCGTCGGCACCTTCCTGGCCCGCATCTCGCACGGCAGGACCATCCGCGAGTTCCTCATCGGGGTGTTGCTGGTCCCCAGCGGCGCGACCATGGTCTGGTTCTCCGTCATGGGCGGCAGCGCGATCCGCCTGGACGCCAACGGCCGGGCCGAGTTGGCGTCGATGGTCGCCAAGGGCGCCGAGGCGTCCCTGTTCGGGCTGCTGGACAGCCTCCCGCTGGGCACGCTCACCTCGTGGGTGGCGATGGTGCTGGTGATGACGTACTTCGTGACCAGCGCCGACTCCGCCTCGCTCGTCATGGGCTCGCTGACCAGTCGGGGCGCGCTGCACCCGCGGACCTGGCTGGTCGTCCTGTGGGGCGTGTTGATGGCCGCGGTCGCGGCCGTGTTGCTGATCGCCGGCGGGCTCAGCTCGCTCCAGACGGCGACGATCCTGGTGGCGCTGCCGTTCGTCCTGGTGATGCTGGCGCTGTGCTGGGCACTGTTGGCCGAACTGCGCGAGGACCCGGGCGCCGGCGCCCCGCGACACGCCCTGCACGGACTGCGGGACGCGGTGACGGCCATGGTCGGCGAGGCGGTCACCGAGCACAGCCGGCCCCAACACCCGCGCCTGCAACGGCTGCGCCGCGCGGCCAGCACGCGACGCGGCGAGGGCGACTACGGGGACGGGGACGGCGACGACGGGGTGCGGTGACGGCCCCGCCCCGCGACACGGTGCAGCACGCCTGGGAGTGCCGCACCACCGGGACCCTCAACTCCCCCTCCGCATCGACAACTTCAGCCGTCCCAGGGTGTGCAGCGCCGGCGCGGTGCCCGTTCCGACGTCCCGCACGCGGGAACGGGGCCGCGGTCACAGTCACGGTCACGGTCACACCACGGCGCCCACAAGTACATTGACGGGGCGTCATATGTGCGGCTCGGCCCAGACGTCGGGGGGAACCACTCCGATCGAGCGGCCGTGGGGGTCGAGGAGGCGGCCGAGGAGTTTGTCGTGGCGGAGGGTGACGACGCGGTCGACGATGTCCAGGGTGGGGTGGGCGGTGGCGAGTTGGGTCTCCAGACGCAGGGCGTCGGTGACGGAGTGGAGGCTGGCCTGCACGAGGAGGTTGTGGGGGCCGCTGACGGCGGCGCAGTTGCGGGTCTCGGGCAGGCGGATCAGGGCGTGGCCGACGGCCGGCAGGTCGGCGGGCGGGACCTTGGCCCAGAAGGTGAGGGCCACGGGCCAGCCGCCGAGGGGGCGGGCGAAGTCGCAGCGGAATCGCAGGACATCGAGTCGGGTGAGCTGCTCGATGCGGCGCTTGACGGTGGAGAGGCTGACGCCCAGGGCGGTGGACAGTGTCTGGTAGGAGGCGCGGCCGTCGCGGGCCAGGCAGGTGAGGAGGGCGCGGTCGGCGGTGGTGAGGTCGCCGGGGCCGCGCCGGGGCGTTGGGGGCGGGGGTGGTGCGGTGAGTTGGGCGCGTTGGTCGGGGGCGAGGGCGGCGATGCGCCAGCGGCCGCCCTCGGTGAACATGTGGGTGACGATCCGGGCGTCGACGGCGGTGATGCCGGGGACGTGCGGGAGCAGGTCGAGGGTGTAGCGGGAGAGGGCGGGCAGGTCGCGGGTGGCGACGGTGGCGAGGATGTCGTGGGCGCCGGCGGAGCGCTCGATGGTGAGCATGTGGGGGTGGCCGGCGAGGGCCCGGGCGACGGCGGCGGTGGTGTCCGGGGCGCAGTCGATCTGGGCGAAGCAGACGCACATCCGGTCCAGCATCCGTGGGCCCGGCGAGAGTCCGACCCAGGCCGTGCCGTGCTCGGTGAGGCGGTGGAAGCGGCGGGCGACGGTGACCGGGTCGACGGCGAGGGCGCGGCCGAGCTCGGTCCACGAGGCCCTCGGCCGGAGTTGGAGCGCATGGATCAGCGCGAGGTCGTCCTCGCTGAGTGGTGTGGCGTCCGTGACAGCTTCCTGCATTCGTGGCCGCCTCTTGGCGAGATTCCTGCGATTTCCCTCATCCCGATGACCAGTCTCGCACTGTAGGGAGCGGCGGGCCCGCTCGCATGGGGCGGGTGGGCCGCGGAAGTCAGCAGGTCGGGACCAGGAGGAGCGGATCGTGGCGTTCGCCGATTACCAGAACGAGATCTACTTCGACGGGCTGCGCGGGGTGGTACCGCGGCTGCCCATGAGTTACGCCGAGTTGGAGCCGCCGGCGCAGGCGGCGATGCCCCCGTCGGTGCGGTCTTACGTCGCCGGGGGTGCCGGGGACGAGCAGACCCAGCGGGCCAACGTCACCGCCTTCGGGGAGTGGGGCCTGGTGCCGCGCATGCTGGTCGGTGCGAGCGAACGGGACCTGTCGGTCGAGCTGTTCGGCCTGCGGCTGCCCTCGCCGTTGTTCATGGCCCCGGTCGGCGTGCTCGGGCTGTGTGCGCAGGACGGCCACGGGGACCTCGCCGCCGCGCGGGCCGCCGCCCGGACCGGCGTGCCGATGGTCGCCTCCACGCTGTCCGTCGATCCGATGGAGGAGGTGGCCGCCGAGTTCGGCGCCACTCCCGGCTTCTTCCAGCTCTACACGCCCACCGACCGGGAGTTGGCGGAGAGCCTGGTCCGCCGGGCCGAGGCCGCCGGCTTCAAGGGCATCGTGGTCACCCTCGACACCTGGGTCACCGGCTGGCGCCCCCGGGACCTGGCCGTCAGCAACTTCCCCCAGTTGCGCGGCCATTGCCTGGCCAACTACACCAGCGACCCGGTCTTCCGCTCCCGCCTGACCAAGTCCCCCGAGGACGATCCGGGGGCCGCGGTGCTGCGTTGGGCGCAGCTCTTCGGCAACCCCCTCACCTGGGACGACCTGCCCTGGCTGCGGTCGCTGACCGACCTGCCGCTGATCCTGAAGGGCATCTGCCACGCCGACGACGCCCGCCGCGCCAGGGACGGGGGCGTGGACGGCATCTACTGCTCCAACCACGGCGGCCGGCAGGCCAACGGCGGTCTGCCGGCGCTGCGTTGCCTGCCCGGGGTGGTCGAGGCGGCGGAGGGGCTGCCCGTCCTGTTCGACTCCGGCGTCCGCTCCGGCACGGACGTCGTCAAGGCGCTCGCCCTGGGTGCGTCCGCCGTCGGCGTCGGCCGCCCCTACGCCTACGGCCTGGCCCTGGACGGCGCCGACGGCATCGTGCACGTCCTGCGCTCGCTGCTCGCCGAGGCCGATCTGCTCATGGCCGTCGACGGCTACCCGACCCTGGCCGACCTCACGCCCGACGCGCTCCAGCGTCTCCGCTGACGCGGGACGGTCCGGTTCCCCCTCGCCCGCCCGACGGGCTCAGGCGCGCCCCGCGGCCAGGTCCATCAGGCGGGCGAGGACCCGGTCGCCGGAGGCGGCGAGGCCGTCGTGTTCCCACTCGTTGGTGACCCAGACCCGGGCGGCGCCGAGGGTACGGGCGGTGTCCAGGGACAGGCCGGCGTCCACGTACATGTCGTCGTGGTAGACGACCGCGGCGACCGGGACGGTGTTGGCGGCCAGGCGCGCCGGGTCGTACAGCGGCGGCCAGTCGGCGCGCCGGGCGAGGAGTTCCGCGGCCTCGGCGAACGGCCGCAGGCCGCGGACGTCCCGGAACATCCAGGGATAGACCATCTCGCCGGTGAGCAGCAGCGGGTCGGCGTCCTCGGCGAAGGCGGGGAGGGCGGCGTGGGCGCGGTCGGCGGCCCAGGCGGTGGGGCCGGCGCCCTGGCCGTAGAGGGTTTCCTGGAGGACGGCGTAGAGGGGGTTGTCGGTGAAGCCGGTGAGGGCCATCACCTGGTAGCGGAAGGTGTCGGTCAACTCGCCGTCGTCGTCCAGCGCTTCGTCGAGGAGCCAGTGCAGGCGCTCGAAGCCGTCGCCCATGCCGAGGACGAGGCCGAGGGTGCGCAGGCGGCGGACGGTGAGCCGGTCGCCGTCGGGGAGCCGCACGTCCCGGGTGGCGAGGAGGTCGGCGATGCGGCGCAGGCGCCCGGCGTCGTCGGGGTAGCGGGCGTAGAAGGCGTGGCCCCGGTCCCGGACCCGGGGGAAGGTGCGGGCGTAGACCTCGTCGGCGGTCGCGGCCAGGCCCGGCAGTCCGCCGGCGACGTAGCACGCCCGGAGCCCTTCCGGGGCGCGGGAGAGGTAGGTGAGGGTGAGGAAGCCTCCGTAGCTCTGGCCGAGGGTCTCCCAGGGGCGGTCGGGGCTCAGCGCGCGGCGGATCAGCTCGGCGTCCGCGACGATCGAGTCCGCCCGGAAGTGGCCGAGGTGGGCGGCCAGTTGGGCCGGATCGCGGAAGCGGGCGGCGGCGCGGGCGGTGAGCGGCGTGGAGCGGCCGGTGCCGCGCTGGTCCAGGAGGAGGACGCGGTGCGTCTTCAGGGCGTGCGCCAGCCAGCCCGGCGAAGTGCCGGTCGGGCGGGGCGACTTGCCGCCCGGCCCGCCCTGGAGGAACAGCAGCCAGGGCAGCTCCTCGCCGGCGCGGGCGGGGTCGACGAACTCGCGGGCGAAGACCCGGAGGGTGGCGCCGTCGGGGGCGGCGTGGTCCAGGGGGACGGTGAAGACGTGGTCGGTGGTGGCGTGTGCGGGGTTCATCGGTGGTGGTCTCCCGTGGGTCGTGGTGGGTGCGGGCCTCAATGACCGGCAGGCCGTGGCGGGTTGGCGCGGCCTGTGGGCCATTCTCGGGCCACGAGGGGCCGCGCCCTCCGGCGGGCGCCACCGCCCGTCACCCGGGGCGCACGCACCGCGGTCGGGGCAGGCACGGCGAGCGGGGCCGGTTCGGCGGAGACTGGAGGTGCTGCGCACCGCGGGCCGTGGTGGGGAGCGCCACGGCGTCCGGCGGCGGTGGGTGGACCGGGAACGAGGTGAGGTCATGCAGGACGTGATCACCGTGGGCGTCGACGGAACGCCCGAGGCGACGGCGGCCGCGCTCTGGGCAGCGGACGAGGCGGGGCTGCGGCGGGCCCGGCTGCGGCTGCTGCACGCCTGGGTGCTGCTGGCGCCGGAGCCTGAGGACGGGGTGGCCGGGGAGGACGAGCAGAACTACTGGCCGCACCGGATCCTCGGCGACGTCCACGATGCCGTCCGGGACCGCCACCCGGACCTGCCGGTGGACGAGTGCCTGGTGAGCAAGGACCCGCAGCTCGCCCTGGAGGAGGCGGCGGACCAGTCGAGCCTGCTGGTCCTGGGCTCGCGGGACCTGGGCGCGATGGCGCGGTACGTGCTGGGCGAGATCGGCCTCAAGGTGGTGGCGCACACCCGCACCCCCACGGTGCTGGTGCGGTCCCGGGCGGGCGCGGCGGCGCCGGCGCCGAACGCCCCGGTGGCGGTCGGGCTGAGCCTGCACGAGCCGTGTGCGGCGCTGCTGGAGTTCGCGTTCGAGAGCGCGGCCCGGCGGGGCGCCCCGCTGCGCGTCGTGCACGGCCGGCACCTGCCGTCGTTCGCGTACAACCGGGGCGGCGGGGTCGAGCCGATCGTGGCGAAGCAGACGGCGGCGGACGCCCGGGAGGAGCTGGTGGCGGCGCTGCGGCCCTGGCGGGAGACGTTCCCGGAGGTGTCCGTGGCCCCCCGGGTGGAGCTGGAGGGCCCGGCGCGGGCGCTGCTGCGGGACGCCACGGACGCCGCGCTGCTGGTCGTCGGGCGCCGGCACAAGCTGCACTTCCCGGCGTCGCGGATCGGGCACGTCGTGCATGCGGCGGTGCATCACGCGCCGTGCCCGGTGGCGATCGTGCCGCACGAGTGAGTGGGCCGTCCCGTTCCGCAGCCCCGGCCCCCGGTCTGCGATCCGGCCCCACGGACAGGCGCCCCGTCCCGTTTCTCCCAACAATGGGTGCAGGGGCGAGGAGACGGGGCGCCCCGGCGGACACCGCGGAGGTGAGCCATGGCGAAGACCACCGAGTGGCCGGTCCGGCTGGTCCTCACCGAGGAGGACGGGACGACCCGGGCGCGGGCGGAGCTGGACACCGGAACCCGGACGCTGACCGGGCACGGCCGGGCCCGCTGCAACCCCGCTGACCCGGACGTCCCGGTGATCGGCGACGAGTTGGCGGCCGGCCGGGCGATGAAGGACCTCGCCGGACAGTTGATCAAGCTGGCCGACCGCGACCTGGCGGGTGTCGGCGCCGCGCCCCCCGGGCACGAGCGGCACACCCTCTACGGCTGGACGGACGAGCTGGCCTGACGTCCGCCCACGGGCCGGCCGCGGGCCGTGCGGAGGCGTCCGCCGGCGCGCGGGGCCCGGGAAGGAGCCGGCGATGCCGGAGCCGACGACGGCCGGTCCGACCACGACCGACCTGTACGAAGTGACCATGGCCCTGTCGTATCTGCGCGAGGGGATGACCGGGCCGGCCACCTTCAGTTGCTTCGTCCGGGAGCTCCCCGCCGACCGCGGGTTCCTGGTCGCCGCCGGGGTGGAGTCGGTGCTCGACTTCCTGGGCCGCTTCCGGGTCGGGCCGCAGGACGTCGAGGTGTTCGCGCAGGCGCTCCGCCGGCCCACCGCCGAGCTGGCGCCGCTGTTGGGGATGCGGTTCGCCGGGGAGGTGCGGGCGGTGCCGGAGGGGCGGGTGGTGCTGGCCGGTGAGCCGTTGCTGGAGGTCACCGCGCCGCTGCCGCAGGCGCAGTTGGTGGAGACCTTCGTGCTGAACCAGCTCAGTCACCAGACGACGGTGGCGTCCAAGTGCGCCCGGTGCGTGCTGGCGGCCCGCGGCCGACCGGTGGTGGACTTCTCGCTGCGGCGGACGCACGGGACGGAGGCGGGGCTGCGGACGGCGCGGCTGGCGGCGATGGCGGGCTTCGCGGGGACCAGCAACGTGGCGGCGGCGCACGCCGAACGACTGCCGGCGGTCGGCACCATGGCGCACTCCTACGTCGAGGCGTTCGAGGACGAGGAGAGCGCGTTCACCGCCTTCGCGCGGGCCCATCCGGGTCCGGTGACGTTCCTGGTGGACACCTACGACGTCGATTCCGGGGTGGCGGCCGCGGCCCGGGTGCTGCACGCCCTGGACCGCGCCGAGGGCTCCGCGATCCGGCTGGACAGCGGCGACCTGGGGGCGCTGGCGGTCCGGGCGCGGGCCATGTTGGACCGGGCCGAGCTGCCGGGGGTGCGGATCGTGGTCAGCGGTGGGTTGGACGAGTTCGCGGTGGACGACCTGGTGCGGTCCGGGGCGCCGATCGACGTGTTCGCGGTGGGCACCCGGGTCGGGGTGAGCGCCGATGCGCCGTACCTGGACTCGGCGTACAAGCTGGTCGCCTACGACGGGCGGCCGGTGATGAAGCTGTCGGCGGCGAAGGTCACCGCGCCGGGCCGCAAGCAGGTGTTCCGGCACCGGGGGTGCCAAGACGTGATCGGGCTGGCCGAGGAGCCGGTGCCGGCGGGCAGCGTGCCGTTGCTGGAGACGTTGCTGCGCGAGGGGGTGCGGTGTGCGCCGCGGACGCCGCTGGCGGAGGCCCGGGCGCGGCTGGCGGCGGACCTCGCGGAGCTGCCGGCGGCGGCCCGCGCGATCCGCTCGCCGGTGCCGGTGACGGCCTCGGTCTCCGCGCCGCTGGCTGCACTGGCGGCGGACGTGCGGCGGCGGATCGAGCGGGCGGTGCTGGCGCCGTACGGGCACCCCGCGTGAGGGTCGGCCCGGCTCAGCGGCGCGGGACCACCACGACCGGGCAGGCGGCGTGGTGCAGCGCGGCGTGCCCGACCCGGCCGAGTTGCAGCCCGAAGTGGCCGTGCCGGTGGCGGGCGCCGAGGACCAGCAGGTCCGCGGCGGCGGACCGGCGGATCAGCACCTTGTGCGCCGGCCCCTCGACGGTGGTGCGGCGGACGCGCACCGCCGGGTGTTCCTCGGCCTCCGCCGCCACCGCCGCGTCGACCAGCGCCGACGCCCGCTGCTCGTAGTGGTGCTCGGGCCCGGCGGCGCGCTCGGCGCGGTCGGCGGTCTCGTAGGCGGGGCAGCGCCAGGCGCGGACGGCGTCCAGGACGCAGCCGCGGGCCTCGGCCTCCCGGAAGGCGAAGCGGACGGCCGGGGAGCCCGGTGCGGTGTCCCCGACGCCGAGCAGCACCCGGTCGTGGCCGCTCTCCAGGCCGGCCTTGTCGCCGCGGACGACGACCACGGGGTGCGCGGCGCGGGCGGCCACCGACAGGCTGACCGAGCCCAGCAGCAGGTCGGCGAACTCCCCGCGGCCCTTGGAGCCGAGGACCACGGCGGTGGCGTAGGGCGCCTCGCGCAGCAGCACCGTGACCGGGTCGTCGGCCAGCACCTGGACGGAGATCTCGACCTCGGGGTTGCGGCGGGCGGCCCGTTCCGCGGCGGTGCCGATGACGCGGTCGGCGATGGCCTGTTCGGCGGGGGCGTGTTCCGGTGGGGCGACGCCTTCGTAGCGCTCCCATTGGGAGGCGTGGACCAGGCGCAGCGGCAGCCCGTGGCGGGCCGCCTCGTCCACCGCCCAGTCCAGGGCGCGCAGCCCGGCGTCCGATCCGTCCACGCCTACGACCAGGGGGAGTTCCATCGTCCCCACCGCCTTCCGCCGCTCGGGTCGTGGCCGGGCCGGGGCGGGCGCCGCGGCGGGCGCGGCCGGCGGTGCGGGGCGTCGGCCGCGGCGACCGGATGCGCCTCGGCTCCCTTCCATCGTGAGCCCGGTCCCCCGGGGCACGCCAGGGCCCGGGGACCGGGCACGAGCGGCCCCGCCCCGGATGTCGTGGTGCCATGGAGGGACGAGTCCGATCGGGGGATGCCGAAGGGATCCGTCATGGCCGAGGCGTCGCCGCTGGCCACCTGTCTCCGCCCGGTGCGGGCCGTGGTCCTCGACACCGACGGCGTGCTCGTCGACTCCGCGCGGCTGCACGCCGCGGCCTGGCGGGAGGCGTTCGACGCCTGTCTGGCGGCGGTGGGCGGGCAGCGCCCCTTCGACCCGGTGGACGACTACCTCCGGCACGTCGACGGCCGGTCCCGGCTGGACGGCGCGGCCGCGTTCCTCGCCTCCCGAGGGGTGCAGCTGCCGCCCGGTTCCCCCAAGGACGCGCCGGGCACCGGCAGCGTGGCGGCGGTCGCGGCCCGTAAGGAGGAGGTTTTCACCGCGCTGCTGCGGGAGCGGGGGGCGGAGGTCTGGCCGGGCAGCGTGCGGCTGTTGCACGCGCTGCGCGACGAGGGCGTGGCGTGCGCCGCGGTGTCGGCGTCCCGGCACGCCGCCGAGCTGCTCCAACGGGCGGGCCTGCGCGGCCTGTTGGGCGCGGTGGTGGACGGCAACGAGGCGGCGCGGCTGGGGCTGCCGGGCAAGCCGGACCCGGCGCTGTTCGTCGAGGCGGCCCGGCGGCTGGGCGTACCGCCCGGGGACGCGGCGGTGGTGGAGGACGCGCTGGCCGGCGTGGCGGCGGGTCGGCGCGGCGGCTTCGGCCTGGTCGTCGGCGTCGACCGGAGCGGCACCGGCGGGCACGCGGCGGAGCTGCACCGCCGCGGCGCCGACCTGGTGGTCGCCGACCTCGCCGAGTTGCTGGTGCCCGGGGCGGCCCGATGACGGCGCGGGCCTGGACGTGGACGTACGAGGGGTACGACCCCGAGGACGAGCGACTGCGGGAGGCGCTGTGCACGCTCGGCAACGGCCGGTTCGCCACCCGCGGCGCCGCCCCCGAGACCCCGCGCGGCCCCGCCCACTACCCGGGCACCTACGCGGCCGGCGTCTACGACCGGCTGACCTCCACCGTCGCCGGCCGCGCGGTGGAGAACGAGGACCTGGTCAACCTCCCCGACTGGCTGCCGCTGCGCTACCGCATCCGCCCCGACGACGCCCCGGCGCCCGGCCCGTGGCTCTCCCCCGACCACCCGCAACTGACCGACCACCGCCGGACCCTGGACCTGCGCCGCGGCACCCTGACCCGCTGGTCGTCCTACGAGGACGCGCAGGGGCGGCGGCTGACCGTGACCGAGCGCCGGCTGGTGCACATGTCGGAGCCCGATCTCGCCGTGCAGCGCGCGGTGTTCACCGCCGAGGGCTGGTCCGGGCAGGTGGAGGTCGCGGCCGGGCTGGACGGCGACATCCGCAACCGCGGGGTGGCGCGCTACCGCGACCTGGCCGATGCCCATCTGACCGACTGGGAGACCGGCGGCGAGGGCGACGGGGTGTTCTGGCTGCGCTGCCGCACCCTCACCTCCGGCATCAGCGTCGCGCTGGCCGCCCGCACCCACGTCGCGCCGCGCGGCGGCACCGCCCGCACCCGGGTCGCGGACCGCCGGGTCTGGCGGCTGCACACCGTCCCGGTCCGGCCGGGCGCCCCGGCCACCGTCGACAAGACGGTGGCGCTGCACACCTCCCAGGACCTGGCCCGCACCGCGCCGGTGCCCGGCGCGCTGGCGGCGATCCGTCGGGCGCCGGCGGTGCCCCGGCTGCTGGCCTCGCACCACCGAGCCTGGCAACACCTGTGGCACCGGGTGCGGTGGGACGTTCCGGGCGAGGCGGGCCGGATCCTGCGGCTGCACGTCTTCCACGTGTTGCAGACCCTCTCCCCGCACACCGCGCGGCTGGACGTGGGGGTGCCGGCGCGCGGGCTGCACGGCGAGGCGTACCGGGGGCACGTCTTCTGGGACGAGCTGTTCGTGCTGCCGTTCTTGAACCTGCACTTCCCGAAGGTGTCGCGGGCGCTGCTGTCCTACCGCCACCGGCGGCTGCCGGCGGCCCGCCGGGCGGCGCTGGAGGCGGGCCGGGCGGGCGCGATGTACCCGTGGCAGAGCGGCAGTGACGGCCGCGAGGAGACCCAGCTCCTGCACCTCAATCCGCGCTCGGGCCGCTGGCTGCCGGACCACTCGCACCTCCAGCACCACGTCGGCTCGGCGATCGCCTACAACGTGTGGCAGTTCTGGCAGGCCACCGGCGACACCGGGTTCCTGCACACCAAGGGCGCGGAGATGCTGCTGGAGATCGCCCGCTTCTGGGCGTCGAGCGCGGACTGGGACCCGGGGTTGGGCCGCTACCGGATCCGCGGGGTGGTCGGCCCCGACGAGTACCACGACGGCTATCCGGGGGCGGACCGGCCGGGCCTGGACGACAACGCCTACACCAACGTCACCGCCGCCTGGGTGCTGTCCCGGGCCCTGGAGCTGTGCCGGACGCTGCCGGAGGCGCGCCGGCGGCCGCTGTTCGAGCGGCTGGAGCTCTCGCACGACGAGCGGCAGCACTGGGACGACCTCGCGCACCGGCTGTACGTCCCGCACCATCGGGGCGTGATCAGCCAGTTCGCCGGCTACGAGCGGCTCGCCGAGCTCGACTGGGCGGGCTACCGCGCCCGTTACGGCGACATCCGGCGGCTGGACCGCATCCTGGAGGCGGAGGGCGACACCGTCAACCGCTACCAGGCGTCCAAACAGGCCGACGTGCTGATGCTCGGCTACCTCTTCTCCCCCACCGAACTGGCCGCCCTCTTCGAGCAGTTGGGCTACCGACTCGACGACGAGACCTGGCGGGCGACCGTCGACCACTACCTGGAACGCACCAGTCACGGCTCGACGCTCAGCGCCGTGGTCCATGCCTGGGTGCTGGCGCGGGTCCGCCGGGACGATGCCTGGGGCTACTGCGCGGAGGCGCTGACCGGCGACATCGCGGACGTCCAGGGCGGCACCACGGCGGAGGGCATCCACCTGGGGGCGATGGCCGGCACCCTGGATTTCGTGCAGCGCGGGATGACCGGACTGGAGACCCGGGCCCGCGCCCTGTGGTTGGACCCGGCACCGCTCCCCCAACTGTCCAAGTTCGGCGTGCGGATCCGCTACCGCCGGCACCGGGACATCGACCTGCGGATCCGCACCCACCGGGTCGGGATCACCGTCCCGGAGTCGGAACAGGCGGCAATCCGCGTCCGGCTGCGCGGCCGCCCCTACACCGTGGCCCCGGGAACGACGCGCCACTTCGAGCTTCCCGATGACTGAACGGCCGGGCGACTGTGGGGCTTTGACGCCACATCGGCGCGCAACCCAGAACTCAACGCACGGGCGCGCCCTCCCCCTCCGCCGCCCCGTCCGGCTCCCCGCCCCGCAGGTACTCCTCACTGATCCGCTTCGGCCCGAACGGCCACTCCCGCTCGTAGCGGGCCCACGCCAGGAACGCCACGACACCCGCGGCGACCCAGGCCAGCGACCATTCGATGGGGTGCCGGCCGGGCGTGTTGCGGTCCGCGTAGCCGTAGATCAGCAGCCAGCCGACCAGGGCGACGAGGCTGGGCAGCGGGTAGAGCCACATCCGGTAGGGGCGGTGCAGGGTCGGTTGGCGGCGGCGCAGCACGGTGACCGCGGCGACCTGGGCCAGCGACTGCACCAGCACCATCACCGTCGTCAACAACTGGATCACGGTGGCCAGATCGGTGTGCCGGCCGAGGAGGAAGCCGGCGGCCATGATGCCGCCCATGGTCAACAGGCCCAGGACGGGGAAGCGGTGGCGCGGGTGCAGCGTCCCGTAGGGGCGGAAGAAGACCCGGTCGCGGGCGGCGTCGTGCGGGACCCGGGAGCCGCCGAGCAGTCCGGTCATCACGGAGGTGACGGCGGTGATCAGGATGAGCACGGTGATGGCGTCGGCGGCGGTCCGGCCCCAGGTGCGTTCCAGGACGGCGGAGGCGACCGAGGAGCCGGCGGTGCTGTGCGGGTCGAGCATCTCGCGCCAGTCGACGACGCCGAGCGTGCCGATCTGGAGCAGCAGGTAGATCGCCATGATGCCGGCGATGGAGAAGAGGATGGCGCGCGGCAGGGTGCGGCCGGGCTCCTTGATCTCGGCGCCCATGTAGGCGGTGGTGTTGTAGCCGAGGTAGTCGTAGAGGCCGATGGTGAGGCCGCCGGCGAACCCGATCCAGAAGTGACTGGCCGTCAAGTCCACGGCATGGGCGGGGTAGGTGAAGGCCCGCTCCGGGCTGAAGTGGGTGAACGCCGCGACGATGACCAGGCCGACGGCGGCGATCATCACCGCCCACAGCACGACGGCGAGCCGCGCGATCCGCTCCACTCGGCCCCACAGCAGCGCCACGATCCCCACCGTGACGACCAGCCCGACCGCGTCCCCCTGCCCCTGACTCATCCCGGGCCACAGATACCCCAGGTACTGCACGAAGCCGATGACGCCGGTGGACATCCCCAACGGGATGAACAACATGGCCGTCCACACGAACAGAAACGGCATCAGTTTCCCGGTGCGGTACTGGAACGCCTCCCGCAGATAGACGTAACTGCCGCCCGCGCCGGGCAGTGAGGCGCCCAACTCCGCCCACACCAGCCCGTCCGCGAGCGCCAGCACCGCGCCCGCCACGAAGCCGATGACGGCCTGCGGCCCGCCGAACGCGGTCACCATCAACGGGATGGTCACGAACGGGCCTATCCCGCACATCTGGCTCATGTTGATGGCGGTGGCCTGGAACAGTCCGATCCGGCGGGCGAATCCCACCCGCTCCCCCAGGAGGTCCGGCATGCGTGGAGTCCCTTCCCGTGCCGGCGGGCGCGCCGGTCGCGGCCCGTTCCGCCGGCCAGGCTGACACGCCACCCGCCCCCGCGCACCGGTACGGACCGAACTCGCCCCGCCCCGGCCCCCGTTAGGCGCCTCCCGGCTACGCCTCCCCGTACGCCTCGCCGCCGAGCTCCACGTGGGCCGTGCCGGCCGTGACGTCCGCCAGCCAGGCCCGGAAGCCCTCCAGGTCCGCCTCCGGCAGCCCCACCTCGATGCGCACCTCGGCCCCGTAGGTCACCCCGCGCACCGCCCGCCTGGTGGTCCGCAGGTCGTTCTCCAGCCGGCCCGCGCGCTGGTGGTCCACGGTGACGGTGGCCAGCCGGAACCGCTGCCGGGTGACCGTGCCCAGCGCGTCCAGCGCCTCGCCGACCACGCCCCCGTAGGCCCGGATCAGCCCGCCGGCGCCCAGCTTGATCCCGCCGAAGTACCGCGTGACCACGGCGACCACGTAACGCATCTCGCGCCGCACCAACATCTGGAGCATCGGCACCCCGGCCGTGCCGCCCGGTTCGCCGTCGTCGCTGGCCTTCTGGACGCCGCCGTCGGCCCCGAGGACGTACGCGAAGCAGTTGTGCCGGGCCGCCGGGTGCTCCTTGCGGATGCGCGCGATGAAGTCCTGGGCCTCCTGTTCCGTCGCGACCGGCGCGAGCGCACAGATGAAGCGGGACTTGTTGATCTCGATCTCGTGGACGCCCTCGCGGGCCAGCGTCCGGTACTGCTCCTGCATCCGCCCAGCCTATGCGGCCACCGGGCGGGGCGGGCCGGCCCCCCGGTGTCCCGTGCTCCCCGGCGCTGTCCGCCGTACGGGCGCAGGGGGCACTCCGGGGGGCGTACCCGGGCCCTCCGCACGGTGCGTCGGGGAGACGTCCGCGGGGCCCATGGGCACTGTTGGCCGCGGGCGGGCCCCGCGCCGCACGGCGGTCGGGGGCCCGCGGGACGGATCGGCGGCTCGGCGGAGGGCTCGATGGACGACAGCACACAGGCGGCGATGACGGCCGGCCCTCCGGTGACCGGCGAGGAGATGCCCACGCCGCCGCCGGAGGTCGTCGAGGCGGCCCGCGAGGCGCCGGACCACTGGCTGGCCATGGTGGACCTGACCTGGGCGGGCGACGGCGCCCCGCCACTGTGGGCGGTGATCGGCCAGTGGCGGTCCGGGTCGGACGGCGACATCGTGGAGTGGCGCGACAACCCGGAGTACCGGCCGTCGCCGCAGATGCTGGACTGGGCGGACCCCACCGACCCGGTGGACCGCGCGGTGCAGTTGGCCGCCACCGGCTACGGTCCGGACCAGGCGGTCTGCGCGGAGCTGGCGCGGGCGGAGGTCTCCGTCCTGGTCACCGCGGCCGGCACGCCGCTCGCCGCCGCCTCCCCCGAGGGCGCCCCGGTGCTCCCCGTCTACACCTGCGAGGCCCAACTGGAGTCGGCGGGCCGGCTGCTCTACGACCAGCGGCCGGCCGCCGAACTGCTCGACGAACTGCCGCCGGGCCACGCCCTGTACCTCAATCCGGCCGGCGCGGTGAGCATGCTCGTGGAGCCGGAGCCGTTGCGCGCGGCGCTGGCCGCCGCCGAGGGCGTCGGCGTGGGGCGGCGCTCCCGTAAGGCGGACGTCGCGGCGCTGCGCCCGGGGACCGGCGCCGGGACGCCCGAGCCGGTGGGCAGCGGCCGGGCGATCGGCAAGCCGGCCCGCTCGGCGAGCACCCGCGTCGTGGGCGCCGGTCGCTCCGGCTGACCGCCGCCCCCTGAACCCGCCCCGCCCGTCTTCCCCTTCGGGCGGGGCGCTTTGCTGCCGCGGGCCGGGGCGGCACGCGAAATGACGTCCGGTTCTGCCCGTTCGCCCCGGGGCCGGGCTGCCCTACCGTGCCGGCATGACGGTCTTGGTGATCGGCGGCAGCGGGTTCCTGGGGACGGAACTGGTGCGCCAGGCGACGGCGGCGGAGCGGGAGACGGTCGCGACGTTCTGTTCCCGACCCGGCCGCCTGCCCGGGGTCTCCTGGCGCCGGCTGGACCTGCGCGCCCCCGGGGACGTCGACGAGGTGCTGGGCGCGGTCGCCCCGCGGGTCGTCGTCAACGCGACGAGCGGGCAGGGCGATTGGGCGGTCACCGCCGACGGCGCGATCCGCGTGGCAGTGGCGGCGGCGCGGCGCGGTTGCCGGCTGGTCCACGTCTCCAGCGACGCCGTGTTCTCCGGCGCCCGGGTCCACTACGACGAGGGGTGCCCGCCGGATCCGGTCACGCCGTACGGCGCGGCAAAGGCGGCCGCGGAGAGCGCCGTTCGGCTGCTGCTGCCGGACGCCGTGGTGGCCCGCACCTCGTTGATCATCGGGGACGGCGGGTCCGTCCACGAGCGCCTGGTGCACACGGTGGCCGCCGGGGAGCGCGGCGGCGTGCTGTTCACCGATGAGGTCCGCTGTCCGGTGCACGTCCGGGACCTGGCCGCGGCCCTGTGGGAACTGGCCGCGTCCGAGCGCGCCGGGGTCTGCCACCTGGGCGGGGCGGACGCCCTCAGCCGGCATGAGCTCGGCGTGCTGATCGCCCGGCGCGACGGCCTCGACCCGGACCGGCTGGCCGCCGGGCGGCGCGCCGACTCCGCCTTGCCCGGTGCCCTCGACGTCCGGCTGGACGGCCGCGCCACCCGGCGGCGGCTGCGGACCCGGCTGCGCGGCGCCCGGGAGTTCCTGCGGAGCCGGTAGCCGGACCGCCGTCGAACTCTTCTCAACTCCCCGTCGACGCCTACTCGTTGGCCATCAACGCCGCGGCAGCAGCGCCCCCGCGGCCAGCGCCATCGCCGCCAACAGACCGGCGCCGCTCAGCAGGCTCTCCCGCATGCCGGTCGCGAAGTCGCCGGCGAGGAGCGCGCCGAAGACGGCGATGCTGAGCGCCCCGCCCGTCTGACGGCTGGTGTTGAGCAGCGCCGCCGCCGTGCCGGCCCGTTCGGCGGCGACGCTGTCGAGCAGCAGCGAGGTCATCGCCGGCATCGCCAGGGCGCCGCCGGCGCCCAACGGGATCATCACCAGCGCGATCGCCCAGGCCGGCGTGGTGACGCCGACGGCGCACAGCGCACCGCAGCCCGCCGCGACGATCAGCAGCCCCACCACGATGACCGCGCGCGGGCCGAAGCGGGAAACCGTCCGTGGCGAGAGGTAGTTGAGCAGCGCGGTGGCCGCCGCCATCGGCACGAACATCAGCCCGGCCGACAGCGCCGACTGGCCCCGCTGCTGCTGGAAGAAGAGGCTGAGCACGAACACCCCGCCGTAGAAGGCGGCGTTGGTGGCGAAGCCCGCGACGACCGGCACGGCGACGCCGCGCAGCCGGAACAGCCCCAGCGGCAGCATCGGCGCGCGCCGCCGCGCCTCGACGGCCACGAAACCGGCCGCGGACACCACCGCGACGCCGGCCGCGACCAGCACGGTGGCGGTGAGCCCGCGGTGCCCGCCCTCGATCACCGCGAAGGTCAGCCCGGCCAGCGCGAGCACCGCCGTCGCCTGCCCCGGCAGGTCGAACGCCGCGCGGTACCGCGGGGAGGGCGCCGTCCGCAGCAGGATCAGCCATGTGGCCACCCCTACCGGCGCGTTGAGGGCGAACACCGCGCGCCAGGTCCAGGTCGTGGTGAGCAGCCCGCCCAGGACGGGCCCGGCGGCGATGGCCACCGCGCCGCCGAGCGTCCACAGCGCGACCCCCCGCGCCCGCGCGCCCGGTTCGGGGAACGCCTGCCGGATCAGCGCCAGCGAGGCGGGCACCATCACCGCCGCCGCGCTGCCCTGGACGACGCGCGCCGCGGTCAGCGCCCCGAGCGTCGGCGCCACCCCGCAGACCAGCGAGGCGAGGGTGAAGGCGGCCAGCCCCCAGCCGTACGCGCGCCGCGCGCCCACCGCGTCCGAGAGCGCGCCGGCGGAGAGCATCAGCGCGGCGAACATCAACGTGTAGGCGTCGGCGACCCATTGCAGCCCGGCCAGCGAACCGCCCAACTCCCGCCCCACGGCGGGCAGCGCGACGTTGACACCGGAGACGTCGACGGTGATGACGAAGAATCCGAGCACGCCGGCGACCAGGGCCGCGACGACGGGACCCGACCCTTGCGGGGTCCCCGTCCCCGGCTCAACTCCCGTGCCCGCAAAGGCTCGTATCCCGTTCATCGTGCGCCGCTCCTCACCGTTGCGCCGGCCCCTGCTCCCGCCGTGCGGTGGCCCTGCCCCCACACGGCGCCTTCACACGCCGGATCCGGACAGCAGCCTGCTCGCCCGGTCCGGTGCCCACCAGACCGGGCGGTGCGGGGGAGCGCCGTGCCTGGCCCTGATACGGCCCCCCACCGCGCGCCGCGCCTTGCGACAATGGCCGGATGAGCCAAGGCACGGAGTTGGGCCGCTTCCTGCGGGCCCGCCGCGGACTGATCCGCCCGCGGGACGTGGGTCTGCCCGCCGGCACGGGCATCCGCCGCACGCCGGGGCTGCGCCGCGAGGAGTTGGCGACGCTGGCCGGCGTCAGCGTCGACTACTACACGCGGTTGGAGCGCGGCCGGGAGACCCGTCCCTCGCCCGCCGTGATCGCCGCGCTCGGCCAGGCACTCCGCCTCTCCCCCGAGGCGCTCCACCGCCTGCACGAGCTGGCCGCGCTCGCCGCGGGCCAGGCACCCCCACCGCCGGCGGACCCGGGCGGGTCGCGCACGGTCCGCGCGTCGGTGCGCGCCCTGTTGGAGACGCTGCGCCCGCACCCGGCGTGCGTCGTCGGCCGCACCAACGACCTGCTGGCCGCCAACCGCCCCGGCCTGCGGCTCTTCCCCGGCATCACGGACTGGCCGCCGGAGCGCCGCAACCTCACCCGCTACCTGTTCCTGCACCCCATGAGCCGCCGGCTCTACCCTGACTGGGAGGAGATGGCCGGGCACAGCGCGGCCCATCTGCGGGCGATGGCCGGAGCCGACCCCGACATGCCGGAACTGGCCCAGCTCGTCGGCGAACTCGTCGTCAAGAGCCCGGAGTTCGCCCGCCGGTGGGAGCGGTACGAGGTGCGGTTGCGCGGCGGCGGGCAGAAGCACTTCCACCACCCGGAGGTCGGCACGATGTGCCTGAGCTTCGAGGTGATGGAGATCTTCCGCACCGACGGCCAGCGCCTGGTCACGTACCAGGCGCCGGCGGGCACCCCGGACCACGACGCGATGGTGCTGTTGGACATGGCCAGTCCCGCCGGGAGCGCGCTGGCCGAGGAGGCCGGGCGGTAGCGGCCGCCCGCCGGGCGTACGCTGCCCCCACCATCGACGGCAGGAGGCCCATGCACGGCGACCAGGCGACGATCCGCAAGATCCTCACCGAACTCGGGGACACCTGGGCGATCGTGGGACTGTCCGCGAACCGGCAGCGCGACGCGTACCACGTCGCGGAGGTGCTCCAGGGCCACGGCAAACGGATCGTGCCGGTGCACCCCAAGGCCGAGACGGTGCACGGCGCGGCGGGCTACCCGTCCCTGGCCGACGTGCCGTTCCCGGTCGATGTCGTCGACGTGTTCGTCCGCAGCGAGTTGGCCGGGGACGTCGCCGACAAGGCGGTGGCGATCGGTGCCCGGGCGGTCTGGTTCCAGCTCGGCGTCACCGACGACGAGGCGTACCGGCGCACCCGGGCCGCCGGTCTCGACATGGTGATGGACCGCTGTCCGGCCATCGAGATTCCCCGTTTGGGCTGAGCGCCGGGTGCGCTAGCGTGCCAGCCATGATCACACCACGTGCCGCGGCCCCCGGGGACGCCGCCGAGCTGGTCCGGCTGCGCCGGCTGATGTACCTGGCGATGAACGGGCGGGACCAGCCGGGGAGTTGGGAGCGGGACGCGGAGGCGGTGGCCCGCCGGCAACTGGCCCGGCCGGACGGCCGGATGGTCGGCTTCGTGGTGGAGGCGGATGGGGACACCGCCGGCGCGGCCGGGCCCCGGCTGGCGGCGTGCGCGCTCGGCACGATCGACGAGCGGCTGCCGTCGCCGGTGCACCCGACGGGCCGGCGCGGCTTCGTGTTCAACGTCTGCACCGATCCCGGCTACCGCGGCCGGGGTTACGCCCGGGCGACCACCGAGGCGCTGCTGGGGTGGTTCGCGGAGCAGGGCATCGGCCGGGTCGACCTGCACGCCACGGACGACGCCGAGGGGCTCTACCGCAGCCTGGGGTTCACCGAGCACGCCACGCCGCTGTCGTTGGACCTGCGGCGGTGGCGCGAGGCGCGGGCCGACTGACCGGCCGGGCGGGGCGGTCAGCCGACGCCCAGCCCCTCCAGGACCGTGGCGCCGGGCAGTTCGGTCAGTGCCTTGCCGGGCACGATGAGCTTGCCGCGGCGGCTGCCGCTGCCGATCAGGGCGTAGGGGGTGTCGGCGACCGCGGCGTCCACCAACAGCGGCCAGGCCGCGGGCAGGCCGACCGGGGTGATGCCGCCGTACTCCATGCCGCTCTCGCCGACCGCGGTGTCCATCGGCGCGAACGACGCCTTGCGGGCGCCCAGATGGCGACGGACCACGCCGTTGACGTCGACGCGGGTGGTGGAGAGCACCACGCAGGCCGCGAGCGTGACCTCGCCGCCGCGCTTGCCGGCCACCACGACGCAGTTCGCGGACTGCTGGAGCAGCCACTGGCCGTAGTGGGCGACGAGGCGTTCGGTGTCCGCGATGGCCGGGTCGGTGTCGACGAAGCGGAACTCCTCGACGGGGACGGAGCCGCGCCAGGCGCGCAGCGCGGCGGCGACCGGTTCGGTCAGCAGGTCCAGGCACTCGGTGGCGGGCCGGACCACGTCGAAGGCATCCATCGGCACGGGCATGCCGCCAAGTTAGCAGTCGCCGCACGGCCGGTGGGCCGCCGGAAACGAGCGGCCGCGGCGCTACCCCTGCGCCTTCTCCCACTCCCCCAGGGCCAGCAGTTGCTCCGGGGTGACGCCCTCCGGGATGGGCACCGGCGCCGGCGTCCGTAGCGGCGGCCGCCAGCCCTCGCCGGGCTCCCAGCGGCGGACGATCCGGGCGGGCGCCCCGGCGACCACCGCGTGGTCCGGGACCTCCCCGCGGACCACCGACCCGGCCGCCACCACCACGTTCCGCCCCAGCCGGGCGCCGGGGAGGATCACCGCACCGGTCCCGATCCAACCGCCCGGCCCGATGGCGACCGGCGCGCTGCGCGGCCACTGCTTGCCGACCGGCGTCTCGGGGTCGTCGTAACTGTGGTTGGTGGTGGTGACGTAGACGCCGGGGCCGAAGAAGCAGTCGTCGCCGATGGTCAGCCGGACGTCGGCGATCACATGGCTGCCGCGGCCCAGCACCACGCCGTTGCCGAGCGTCAGGATCGGGTCCGGGCCGAGGTCCAGGTCCGGCATCATGCCGGCGGTGAGGGTGACGTCCTGGCCGATGATGCAGTGCTCGCCCACCTCGATCCAGGGGTCGCCGAAGATCGTGCCCTGCGGGAACGCCAGCCGGGTGCCGGTACCGATCCGGCGGAAGCGGTACGGGCCGGGGCGCTCGACCGTGACGGCCGCGGCCCGGCGCACCCAGTGCGCCCCGCTGTGGACGGCCCGCGACACCGCGCGGCGCCGCCAGGCCGTCAGGGACGAGAACACGTTCTTGTCTATCGGCACCCGCTCACGGTACTCAGCACGCCCGGCCGCCGACCGCGCACCGTGCTGTGATCTTCGCCCCACCCGCAACCACCCCCGCCACCCGGCCACCTGGTCGTCTACGGTGCTGGTGGCGCGGCACCCGAGAGGCGAGGAGAAGCGCAGATGGCAGAGCGGGCAGTGATCGCGGCGGTGGGCGACGAAGCGCCGGACATCGACCCCGGGGCGTACACCGCGCCCACCTCCGTCGTCGTCGGCGACGTCACGTTGGCCGCCGGTGCGAGCGTCTGGTACCACGCCGTGCTGCGCGCCGACTGCGGCCCCATCGTGCTGGGCGCCGACAGCAACATCCAGGACAACTGCACGGTGCACGTGGACCCGGGCTTCCCGGTGACGGTCGGCGAGCGGGTCTCGGTCGGTCACAACGCGGTGCTGCACGGCTGCACCGTGGAGGACGACGTGCTGGTCGGCATGGGCGCCACGGTGCTGAACGGCGCGCACATCGGCGCGGGTTCGCTGATCGCGGCCCAGGCGCTGGTACCGCAGGGGATGCGGGTGCCGCCGGGCTCGCTGGTCGCCGGCGTACCAGCCAAGGTCAAGCGCGAACTGACTGCGGAGGAGCGGGAGTCCATCAAGCTCAACGCCGCGATGTACCTGGAGCTGGTCGCCCGGCACCGTGCGGCGGTCCCGGTCGCCGGGGGTGGCGAGGACGCCGGCCGGATCGGCGGGGCCGGGGACTGACGGTCCCGCTCGTGCGGCGGTGCGGCCTGGTCAGGGCCGCACCGGCGGAGTCCGCTGTCCCCCTGCTACGGGCGGGGGTTCAGCCCCGCCGGGCCTGCTGGGCGGCGCTCAGCGCGGACGAGAGCAGCTCCGCGTCGAAGAGCGTGGCGTCCGCCAGGCGGTTGGCGTTCCCGTAGGCGTTCATCATCAGCTTGGCGGTGCGCAGCGCCGTGGGCGACCGGCGGACCAGCGGCTTGGTCCAGCGGGTCACGGCGGCGTCCAACTCACCTTCGGGGACGACGGTGTGCAGGATCGACAGCTCCGCGGCCTTCTCGGCGTCGAAGTTGGCCCCGGTGAGCATCAGTTCGCGCACCTTGGCGGCGCCGGCCTCGTGCAGCAGTCGGGGCAGGGATCCGCCCCAGGCAGGCGGCATGCCGAGGGCCAGCTCCGGCATCCGGAAGCGGCAGGTGTCCGCCCCGGCCCGCAGGTCGCAGAAGAGCGCCAGCGCCAGCCCCGCCCCGATGACCCCGCCGTGCAGCCGGGCGATGGTGACCGTGGGGACGGTGGCGAGGGCGTCGCAGACCCGGCGCGCCTTGCCCGCGAGCGTGCGCAGTTCCGCGCCGCCCGGGTCGGCGGCGAGCAGTTCACCGAACTCCCGCCGGTCGCCCCCCACACAGAAGTCGTCCCCGGCGCCGGAGAGCACCATCACGCGTATGTGGGGGTCGTCGTGCAACGTGCCCAGTACGGCCAGGAGTTCGTCCAAGAGCAGTCCGGAAACCGCGTTCCCGGCCTCCGGATCGTTCAACTCCACTCTCACCACCGGCCCCTCGGTGAGCACTCTGAGGGCTTTGAAGTCTTTCATCACGGTGTGCTGTCTTCCTCGTTTCCCACCCGCCTGCGGCGGCCCGACATTCCATCACGTTCCGACGACCTGAAGCTCCACGATCCGTCGGAACCCCACCCGCGGCGCATACACCGGCGGCGCGGCGACCTGCAGGCCGGGCATGCGGCGCAGCAGTGCGGACAGCAGCGTGTTGGCCTCCAGGCGGGCCAGGGGCGCGCCGAGGCAGTAGTGAATGCCGCCGCTGAAGCTGAGGTGGCTCGCCTTGCGCCGGACGTCGAAGACCTCAGGGTCGGCGAAGTGCGCGGGGTCGTGGTTGGCGACGCCGACCATCAGGTGGACCATCCGGTCCTTCTCGATGTGCGTGCCACCGATGGTGAGGTCCTCGGGAGCGATCCGGCTGATGATGTGGTTCGGGGAGTCGTACCGCAGGACCTCCTCCACGGCATCGGGTATGTGCTCCTCATGAGCGCGCAACCAACCGAGTTGGCGTGGGTGCTCCAGCAGCAGCCACACCATGCTGGACAGCAAGGTCGCTGTGGTCTCCGGGGCGGCCAGGAACACCAGGAGTGCCAGCAGGTACACGGTCTCGTCGACCGCCTCCCGGTCGGCTTCGAGCTCGTCCCAAGTGCGCAACCACTTCGAGACCGGGTCGTCACCGGGGAACTTCCGACGCTCCTGCACCAATGCCCGGAAGTAGGACTCCAATTGCACTGTGGCGGCATCGGAAAGCGCGAGTTGACTCGAAGTGGGCAGCAATTCCTGTGTGAATACCTGGTCGTGGGCCAGCGCCAGGAGCAACGGGTAGTCGCTCGACGGCAATTGCAGCCATTCCCCGATGGAGCACATCGGGAGCTCCTCACTCACCAGCGAGCTGAAATCCACCGGGCCGTCACGCAGTTTCTCGGCAAGCTGGTCGAGAAGGCGCTCGGCATGCACCTCGATGGAATGCGTGATGCTACCCACGCATTTCCGGTCGAACATGTTGCCCAACGACCGCCGCATCCGGGTGTGATGGGGCGGGTTGAGTGCCGGCAGAGTACGCCCCATCTCACTGGACGAGGGCGAACCCCAGCGGGTACCACCCCCCTGACGTGCCCGCCAGGCACTGTCGGGGACCCGCCACGCCCGGTCCCGGAGGATGCGGTCACAGAGGTCGTAGGAGTTGATCAGGTACCCGCCCCAGGGGGCTGGAACGACATCGCCCATGGCCCTGAGTTCAGAGTAGATGGGCAATGGATTTGATTGTCCGCTCGCCTTCCGCAAACGCGAGAAGAGCGAAACCACCGCACGCCGGTCAACGGTCCGAGAGGCCAGGGCGGGCTCCACAGCAACTCCCTTTCAGAAGATCATGTAGGACGCAACACCCCTATCTACCCCCGCCATTGAACATTCATACGATGCACTCATGATCGACTTCGTTGTGAACGTCACACCTTCCACCACGACAGAAACCCGCTCCACCAGCTACTCTTCCGAGATTTCCCGGAAGTCTGGTCCTGCTTGCCAATGGCACCGGCCCCCGCCGGAGCCGGCATCGGCCCGGCCTGACGACGCTCGACCCGTACGGGTGTAAAGCGCGCCGGCAGCGCGTTCAGCGCCCGGTGAAAGGGGCCCGGCCGCCAGGTCAAACTCTCGTCAGGCACGCCGAGTTCGATATCGGGCAGCGTGTTGAGCAGCTTCTCGATGGCCAGCACCGAGATCAGCAGCGCCGGATCCTTCGCCGGACAGGCGTGCGGGCCGGCGCCCCAGGCCAGGTGCGCCCGCTTGCTCAGCGTCTGCCGACCGACCGAAAGCCCCGGGTCCGTGTTGGCAGAGGCGAAGCTGATGAGGACGGGGCTACCGGCGGGCAGCTTGCTGCCGGCCACCTCGACGTCATGAACGGGGTAGTGCGTGGCGTAGTTGGCGATCGGCGGGCTGTTCCACAGCACGTCGTGGACGGCGTCGTCGACCGGCAGGCCGGCCGAGTGCTGGCCGCCCGCGTACCGCTCGTCGCACAGCATCAGCCGCAACGCACTGGAGATGAGATTCTGCATCGGCTCCGCTCCGGCACCGATCAGCATCACCAACTGGTGGATCATCTCCTCGTCGGAGAGCTGCGAGGAGTGCTGCATCAGCCACGAGGTGACGTCGTCGGCCGGGTTGGCGCGCTTGAGGGCGACCAGTTCCAACAGCGACTCGGTCAGGGTCTCGTTGGCCTTCTCCGCGTCGATGCCGTCGAAGATGCCGGAGAAGCCGAACACCAGCCGGTCACCGATCTCGGGCGGGCAGCCGAAGAGGTCGTTGAAGACCAGCAGCGGCAGCCATCGGGCGTAGTCGGCAACCAGGTCGGCCTTGCCGTGCCCGCTGAACTGCTCGATCAAGTACTTGGCGACCCGGTCGACGTGCCGCCCCACGCGGTGCATGTCCAGCCGGGCGAGGCTGTCGGTCACCGCCTGCCGCAGCCTCAAGTGGTCGGCCCCGTCGGAGAACATGCTGTTCGGGCGGTACATCATCATCGGCAGCACGGGGCTGTCCAGGGGCACCCGGCCCTCGTTGAGCGCCCGCCAGCGGCGCGGGTCGCGGGCGAAGGCGTCCGGGTTCTGGAGGATCTGCAGCGCCGTCCCGTAGTCGGTGACGAGCTCCGCCTCGACGCCGGGGGCCAGTTCGACCTGGGCGGTCGGGCCGTGCTGCCGCAGCTTTTCGTAGACCGCGTGCGGAGCGGCGGCGAATTCCGGACCGTGCAGGGACGTTCCCTTGCCGTCGGCATGTGCCGGGCAACCCGGCGGCGGAGTCTCGAATTCCGAACGTGATTGCATGGATCAGCTCCTAGTTGAGACGGGACTGGAGATAGCGGACCAGCGTGATCAGACAATCCGCCGACGATTTCTGGTCACGCGCATCGCAATTGACCACCGGCGTCTCCGGGAGCAGATCGAGCGCCTCACGGATCTCGTCGAGCGCATGGTCCGGAGTGCCGTCGAAGCGGTTCACGGCGATGGCGTACGGTATGCCGTACTGCTCTACCAGGTCCATGACAGGGAAGGACTCCTGAAGGCGCTGCGGATCGACCAGGATCAGCGCTCCGAGCGCCCCGCGCGTCATGTCCTCCCACACCTGAACGAAGCGCTGCTGGCCGGGAGTTCCGAACAGATACAGGACCAGCCGCTCGCTCAGCGTCAAGCGGCCGAAGTCCATCGCGACCGTCGTGGTGGTCTTCTCCGGCACCGCGCGAAGATCGTCAATTCCCGCACTGGCCTGCGTCATGACCTCTTCGGTGCGCAGCGGCGGAATCTCCGACATGGTGCCGATGAACGTGGTCTTGCCCACCGCGAAGTGCCCGACAACCAGGATCTTCGCGGCGGTCTGCACGGAATTCCGCAGATACACGCCGTCAGCCGAAGCGAGCCTGGAGCCCATTCAGCACCTCCTCAAGGATTTGCCGTTCGACAAGCTGAGCGCTGGGGATGGGCGCGCGCACATAGAGATGGCCCTCCTCCGTGAGATCGAACACCAGAATTCTGACGACGCCCACCGGCAGACCGGTGTGCCCGGCTATCTCGGCGATCGACAGGAAACCCCCGGCGCACAGCTCCAATAGCCGCTGCTTCTCCGGGTCGAGCGGCGTGGTCCGGGGCGGTTCCTGAGCGATGGTGACCAGCGTCAGCAACGAGAAGGCATTGTCGTCGACGAGGTCCCGGCCGTTGGTGATGACGTACGGCCGTACTAATTCCGCTGCTTCGTGTACCAGTTCCGGCTCGTCATCGGTGCTCATGGTTGGATATCGGCCCTCTCCCGCGGCGGGCTGGTCAGCGCCTTGCCGAGCTGACCGACCAACTGCTGCATCCGGAAGGAGATTTCCGCCATGTCGACGTCGGGCGACGCCGAGACCGCAAGATAGGCACCCTCGCCGGCCGAGATGAGGAAGACCCAGCCGTGGTCGAACTCCACTAGCGTCTGCCGCCATTGCGGACGCGCGTTGGGCCCGTCAGTGTTGCAGAAGTTGGCGACCGTGCGGCTCAGCGACTGCATTCCGCTCATGGCGGCGGCCACGGTATCCGCGTGGTCCCGGCCGACCTCCTTCGAACGGGCCATCAACAGCCCGTCGGCGGAAACGAGAATGGCATGCTGCGCTTCAGGCAATTCCAGAGCACTGTCAAGCATCCACGACAGATCGTAGTTCACGGAACCTCATGCCCTTCACTGCTTGCTTGGGTGGAACGACGGCCCGATTGCGTACCGCGCTGGAATGCGCCCATCGCGGACGCCGTTCGGGCACTGTCGCGAGCCGGAGTGGGAGTGCTCTCGGACTCCGACGGCACGATCGATATCGCGCCGCGGCGACGACGCTTGGGCAGACCGCCGGCGGTCGTCTCGACGATGGCCGGGCGGCCGGCGTCCTCGTCGGGGAGGCCGGTCTCGGCCACCGCCCGGTGTCGCCCCGGGACCGCGGCGCCCTGCTGACCAGAGGGATTCTCGGGCGGCAACGGGATGGACGCGGCCACGGCGGGACCCTCCTCAGGTTCGTGCAGGGACGTGAGCAGCTCGTCGGGGAGCAGGACGACCGCGCGCACACCGCCGTACGGCGAGGTGGAGTCGACCGACACCGTGAAGCCGTAGCGCGCGGCGAGCACACCGATGACGGTGAATCCGAACTGCGGCGGATTACCGAGACTGGAAACGCTGGCCGAAGTGCCGCCGGAAAGGAGCTGACCGGCCCGCGCCTTTTCCTCTTCGTTCATGCCGACACCGGCATCGTCGACGATGATGCAGACGCCCTTGGGCACCGGGCGGATGTTGATCTCGATCGCCGTCTCCGGCGCCGAATAACTGGTGGCGTTGTCCAGCAGTTCGGCGAGGACCAGCGCAACCGGTTCCACGGCGCGGCTGACGATGGCGAAATTGCTCTGCGACCGGATCTCGACCCGGGTGAAATGACGAATACGGCCCTTGGCGCTGCGGACCACGTCGTAGAGTGAGGCATCGTTTCGCCTCCGGCCGAGCCAACCGTCGCAGAGCACGGCGATGGACTGGGCTCGACGCGCGAACTGCGAGTTCATGTGGTCGATGTCCAGCAGGTCCTGCAGGATCTTATGCTCGCCGTACGTCTCCTGGAGTTTGGAGATCGTCAACTGCTGTTCGCTCGCCAGACCTTGGAGGGTCCGCATGGCGGTCTTCAGGGTATTCTTGGTGGCTTCCTCGGCACGCTCCTTGGCCTCCTCCACGGCCTCCGCGTAGTGCTCCTCCAGCTGCGCGTAGTGCTGCTTCAGCTCAAGTTTTTCTTTCCTCAGCTCCGAAATCTTCTTCCGACCACGAATGATCGCGGTTGCGGCGACAGGTGTACCAGCGACCAAAGCCCACAGCGCTGGGTCCTGGAAGTATTGCGTCATAAGTCTCTCTTCGGACGACGAAGCCACCAGGTGCCGAATGTCCGGCTGCCGTACGGATGTTCATGCGCGGCCACCAGACAATAGACGATCGGCCGCGCACGGTCGCCTGCCAGAATGCCTCTGAGGGCCCGGCTAATGGCATAGCTCTCCCCGGGGTGGCGTTTCATCTCAGGCCAATGCGCGGAATTCCCATTTGCCATAGCAGGTGACTACCCGGTTGGCAAGTGCGATGATCTTAGCATCACGGCATAGGCCACGGTCCAACAGTGAACTGCAACCTTCTGCAACCTGACGGAGATTCAACAAGCCGTACTTTTGGGTCTATTGGCTCTTGACGTCCACCTCGTACGCAACCGTTCGGATCTCTTCCTGACGGTCCGTTAGCGCATAGGGACCAGAAAGTAACGGACACAATGAGCCTTTGCCAACCTGCTGGGCTTGATGGGGTGTTGGGGTGGGGCCCAGGTGCGTGACATGACGAAGCTCCTGGTAGACGAGTTCACGACCAAGATCGCTCGTCTGCTCCAGGAGCTTCGCGTGCTTGTCTACCCGTCCGCGCTCGACCTGTCCACTTCCCACCTGCGGTTTCTGACGGCTCAACTGGCTGCACACCGGGCCGGGCGGGGTACGCGCTGGCGCCGGCTGCCCGCTGGCCGACAGGCCCTGCTGGTGTTGGCGCACCTGCGCTGTGGGCACACGTATGCGCAGCTCGCAGCCGGGTTCAAGGTTGGTCTCAGCACCGTCTACCGATATGTCGCCGAAGCCGTGGAACTGCTGGCCGCCCTGGCGCCGGAGCTCGCGGCGGCGGTGAAGGCGGCACAGGGCAAGGCGTTCGTCATCTTGGACGGGACCCTGCTGCCGATCGACCGGATCGCCGCCGACCGACCCTTCTATTCGGGCAAGCATCGCAAGCACGGGATGAACGTGCAGGTCCTCACCGACCCGCACGGCCGACTGTTGTGGGCATCGCCCGCCCTGCCCGGCGCCGTCCACGACATCAAGGCCGCCCGCACTCACGGCATCATCAACGCCCTGTCTGATGCCGACCTGGCCTGCTGGGCGGACAAGGGATACCAGGGCGCCGGCGGGAGTGTCCGGGTGCCCTTCCGCGGCCGGCACAACAACCTCTCCGCAGGTCAGCAAGCTGTTAACGTCGCACATGCGCGCATTCGGGCTCTCGGAGAGCAGGCGATGGCCACGCTCAAAACGTGGCGCCTCCTGCGCAAACTCCGCTGCAGCACCACCCGCATCACCGGCGTCGTTCAAGCAGTGCTGACGCTTCACCTGAACTGCTCAAAGTGAGGTTGGCAAAGGCTCAATGCACCCGCGAATCCGCGGGCGGGATCGGAGGGTGTGGGCGTCGGGGGCGCGGGGTTCGGGGAGGCGGCCGGTCGCGCCGGTGCGACGCACCTGCGGTGCGGTGCGCCCGCGCGCTCTCGATGGCGCGCGGGCGTCGGCTACGGCAGCCTGGAGACGGATGGCGGGAGCCGGCATCCGGGAACGGCCAATGGAACACTCGCAGCCGCAGCGGCCCAACTGACCGCGATCCGCGGGGAGTCGGCGACGGCGTCAGCCGTCAGGGGGCGACCGGTATCGCCCCGTCGCCCGTCAGACCGAAGGCGCCGCCACCGGACCCTGCAACTGCTCGCTGATCCAGTGCAACGACTCGGGCATCCGCTGGATATAGGTGTGACCGCTGTGCACGCCGTCCGGTATCTCGAAGAGCGTGGAGTGGATCGGCCCGCGGGCCCCGTCGGTGAAGCCGCGGACGAAGCGCTTCACGTCGGGCACCGCGTCCTCCTTGCTGCCGAGTTCGAAGGCGAGGTAGACCTGCGGACCGCCGCGCGCGGCCAGTTGGCGCGCCAGGTGCCGCGGGTCGTTGGCCAGCTTCTCGGCCGGGTGCCCCTTCCACAGCGGCGAATCCGGCGCCGTGTCGGGGCCGTTGACGATCGCCGCCTTGAACCGCTGCGGCTCCTTGAGCACCGCCTTCAGCGCTGCGAACCCGCCCGACGAGGACCCCATGAAGGCCCAGCCGTCCCGCGACGCGTAGGTACGGAAGTTGGCCCGGGCGAAGTCCGGCACGTCCCGGGTCAGCCAGCTCCCCATCCTCGGCTGGCCGGGGATGTCACTGCCGTCGTAGTACGTCTTGCGCGGGTTGAGCACCGGCATCACCAGGATGAACGGCAGCGTCTTGCCCTGGTCCGCCCACTGCGCGAGCCGCTCCTCCAGCGCGAACGGCGCGTCCGCCCAGTAGTTGGACGGGAACCCCCAGGCCCCGGGCAGCGCGATCAGCACCGGGAAGCCGCTCCGGGCGTACTTGGGCTGGTTGTACTGCGGCGGCACCCAGGTCCAGATGTCGCCGGTGTAACCGGAGGCGCGGCCGTGCCACTTGGTGTGCGTCACCCGGGTCCCGTCGTCACCGGTCGTGCGGTAGGTGGTGAACACCGAGCGGGGACCCTGCGGGAACACCGTCCGCGGCTTGCCGTTGCGGGTGTCCGCGGTGCGCGCCCGCAGCTTCGGGACGTTCGACGCGTCGACGACGTCCTGGCTCGGCCCGCCGCATCCGGCCAGCAGCCCCAGGGCCACCACACTCACCGCAGCTCTGACGCGCAGGGACTTCATCGGGTCGTTCTCCTCAAGGCACTTGGGGCCGGCCGAGCACCGCGGCGGCACCGCGCATCCGGTCGAAAGGCACCACTGTAAGAGCGCCCGGTCCGCCACCGGACGCCGACCCCGTCCTTCGTGACCTGGGGTTTACCGTTCCGTGTCACCAGGAAGACGAACCCGCCCCGTCAAGCGCACCGCACGCGTTTCCCCCTAACGGTCAAGCCCATCCGCTGTTTGCCCGGTGGTCGGTTCTGGCATCGTGGGTCGCTCCTAGGGAAGTGCGCGGCGCTGTGCCGTGGTTGGGGATGACCGATGACCGCGTGGGCCGAACACGGGCCGCTGCCCGGCGTAGTGGGCCGGGCGGCCGAGCACGAGCAGTTGGCCGGGCTGCTCGACGGGGCCGCACCGATCACGCTCACCGGACCGGCCGGCGTCGGCAAGAGCCTGCTGGCCCGGGCCGTCCTCGAAGAGCGCACCGCCGACCGCCCGGACGCCGTCGTCCGGATCACCTGCTGGGAGGAGTTGGCGGCGGACCGCCTCCTCGGCGCCCTGCTCGACGCGGCCGGCCTCCCGCCCCGGTCCACCCCCGAAGAGCTCGCCGCCCACTGCCGCGCCCACCGGGTGATCGTCCTCCTCGACGACTGCGACCCGCTGTTGGACGCCTGCGCGGCCCTGGTCCGGCGGTTGCTACGAACCGCGCCGACGCTGCGCATCGTGGCGACGGCCCGCCGCCCCCTGGGGCTGCCCTCGGAACGCGTCATCGCGCTCACCCCGCTCCCGGTGACGCTGGGCGAGGGCAGCGCCGGACCGGCCGTCGAACTCCTGGCGTCCCACACCGGCCCGGCCGCCCCGGAGTTGCTGGTCGCGGTCTGCCGGGCCCTGGAGGGCTGCCCCCTCGCGATCGGGCTGGCCGCCCACCAGTTGGACCGCATGACGCTGCCCCAACTGGCCGCCCATCTCAAGGCGGAGGGCCCACTGCACTACTCGGGCCCCTCCCGCACCGTCCGCCACACCTCCCTCCACGCCGCGCACGCCGCCGGCTACGCCCTGTGCTCCCCTCTGGACCGCCGCGTCTGGGCCCGGCTCTCAGTGCTCCCCGGGGACTTCGACCCCTGGTTGGCGGGGTGCGTCGGCACCAGCAGTGACGTTCCTTCGGCCGCCGTCGACGGCGCCCTGGAGCGCCTGTGCACCGCCTCCGTCCTCGAACGCGTACGGGACGCCGCAACCGCCCACGACACCGGGGCCGCCCGGCCGCCCCGCTACCGACTGCCGTGCGGCGCCCGGGAGTTCGGCCGGGCCCGACTGCGCGAGGCGGGTGACGAGGCCGGGGCGCTGCGCCGGTTCCGCCAGGCGTGCGCGGCCCTCGCGGCGGAGGCCCAGATCACCTGGCAGGGCACCGGCCAGCACCTCGCGGTCCGCCTCGTCGAGGACGAACGGCACCACTTCGACGCGGCGCTGACCCGCCCCCCGTTGGACGCCGAAGACGCCCTCGGCGCCCTGGAGATCGCGGTCTCTCTGTGGTTCCGGTGGGCCGCCTGCGGCTACCGCCACGAGGGCCGCGCCCACCTGGACCGCCTCCTCCTGCTCGCCCCGGAGGACACCGCACTACGGGCCCGCGCCCTCTGGCTCGCCGGCTACCTCACCGCCCAGGAGAACGCCCCCACCGCCGCCGAAACCCTGCTCGCTCGGGCCTGGACGGCGGCCGTGCTGCACGCCGACGCCGACGGCCTGGCCCGGATCGCGCACGCCCACGGGGTGCTGGCGCTCTACCGCGAGGACACCGCCACCGCCGTGGCCTGCCTGGAGGAGGCCGCCCAACACGCCTCCCACGACCCGTGGTTCGGCCCCGGCCCCGCCCACAGTTGGGCCCTGCTCGCCATCGCGCTCGCCCCACTGGACGCCACCCGGGCCAGAGCCACGGCCCGCCGCGCCTGGGAAACCCGCCACGCCGACAGCGACTTCTGGCTCCACTCCACGATCCTCTACGCCCATGCGCTCATCGAACGCGCCCACGGCGACCCGGCCACCGCCCTCCGGGCCTGCCGCAAGGCCCTGGTAGCCAAGAAGTTGATCGGCGACCCACTGTTCATCGCGGGCGCCCGCACCATGCTCGCCGGCCTGCGCCACGGGCTCCGCACCGGCACCCCGCACCGCCCGCCCGGCACCACCGACCCCCGCTGGTGGCGCCGCGGCACCGCCGGCCCCCACCGCCAACCGTTCTTCTCCCGCCTGCGCACCGGCCCGTGAACACCCGCGGGGCACACGGGCTCGGGCCCCTCGCACCGTGCGTGACGCGACAACTCCGGTCGGGATGCGCGGCCACCGGGCCCGTCGCATCCTGGAGGAATGAAGCGCGCCCCCGTGATCGTGCATCCGCCGTCCACCGGCGGCCGCCGCGTCACACTGCACGGACAGGACCTGGGCCGCGCGCTGCGCCCCGGCGACGTGGCCGCGATCCTGCGCCGGGCCGGCTTCCCCACCACCCGCTTCGGCTGGGACGACACCGGCCTCATCGAGTGGCGCGCCGGCGGACCGGACACCTGGCTGATGCCGTGACGCCCTGACGACGCGACTGCGCGGCCGCACAACGCAACGGTCCGGACCTCCTGTTCACACAGGACGTCCGGACCGTTGCGTTCGCCGTCGGCCGCGGGCCGTGGACTCAGTCGACCGGGGACGCGGCCACCGGCGACTTCGTCGCCTCCGCCGCCTCGCGCTTCGCCGCGGCCTTCTTCGCCCGGTACTTCATCAGCAGGAACGACCCGATGCCGAAGAGCACCGCGGCGACCAGGCCCCACACCGAGAAACGCTTGAGCCAGGGCTCGGCGACGAGGCCGACGGTGTAGATCAGCGCGGTGGTACCACCGGCCCAGATGATGCCGCCGAGGACGTTGGCGATCAGGAACTTCCAGTACGGCATCCTCAGCACGCCCGCCAGCGGCCCGGCGAAGATCCGCAGCAGCGCGATGAAGCGGCCGAAGAAGACCGCCCACATGCCCCACCGGTCGAACTTCTCCTCGGCCATGGCGACATGGTCCGGCCCGAAGTGCTTGGGGAACTTCCGGCCGGCCCAGTCCAGCAGCGGCTGGCCGCCCTTGCGCCCGATCAAGTAACCGATGGAGTCACCGACGATCGCGCCGGCCGTGGCGCAGGCGCCCAGCACGTACGGGTTGATGTGGTCCTGGGTCGCAGCCAGGATCGACGCGCTGACGAGGACGATCTCGCCCGGGAGCGGAATGCCCAGGCTCTCCAGCCCGATCACCAACCCCACGAGGAGGTAGACGCTCACGGCGGGTACCGTCGCCAGCCACTCCTGGATGTGCAAGGCCGATTCCTCCGCTGATCTAGGGCCCCCGTGGGCCGGTGCCGGTGCCGTGGGCACCGATCGGTCGTTTCCCCGGACGCGCCGTACCAGCGCGTCCGGGGAAGCGTACTCGATCGGACCACCCGGATCACGATTGCGATCGCACGCGGGTGCATTCCGGACGCACGCGGTGAGAACGGGCCGATGCGGGCCGCAGGTACGTCACGAAACCGCAGGTCACCCGCGGAACGGGGGCCGCTCACCGCGCACTTGGCGGGGGCCGTTGCGCTTCACTCAGCGGAGTGGTGCGACCCGCTCACGCTCACTTGCCGGGGTCGTTGGGACGCAGCGTCCAGACGATCGTCATCTCGCCCGTGACCGCACCGTCCTTGTCGCGGGTGATCTCGACCCGCACCGGGAACTCCGGGCGCTCGCCGGCGTCCAGCTCGGCGATCACCTCGGCAATCGGGCGCCCCAGCCGAGCGGTGGCGGTGATCGCCCCCATGGCCAGCTTCTTGTAGCCGATCTCCGCGCCCACGGCCAACGGGACCGCACGGCCGAGCTGATCGCCGAAGGCCGTCATCACGATCGCGCCGCTCGCCGACTCGGCGAGCGTGAACATGGCGCCGGCGTGCGGCCCCTGGACGTGATTGTGGAAGTCGGGCTGGTCGGGCATGCGGACCACGGCACGCTCGGCGGTGGTCTCCGTGAACTCCAGGTTCAGGGTGCGGACCATCGGCACGGATGCCGCCATCATGTCGCCGATCGACGGCAGGGAGTCTGAGGACATGCCACCATGTTACCTAGCGGTAGCTTAGCTGGGAAGCCCCGCACCACCGCGCCCACCGGCCCCCTCCACACCCCCACCCTCCTGCCGAAAACCGCGTGTCCCCCCTCCCCAACTCCCCATATCCTCAACGTCCATGACGCAACGGGGGCCCGCCGACCACACCCACCGCCCACGCCAAACGCCACTCCACACCCAGCCCGTCCCACAGGTCCTCCCTCAACCACCCCTGAGGACAAGCCGCTCCCACCGGGTGCCGGCCCGAAAGGTCCGTCCCTGATGGCGGCGGCCCGACCCTCGTGGGCAGGACGCAACTTCGTCCTGCTGAGCGCCGCCACCGTGATCGCCGGCCTCGGCAACAGCGGCGCGATGATCGCCACCTCGTTCGCGGTCCTCGACGCGGGCGGCTCCGCGGCCGACGTCGGGCTGGTCGCCGCCGCCCGCACGGTCCCGCTCATCCTGTTCCTGCTGATCGGGGGTGCGGTCGCCGACCGGCTCCCCCGACACCACGTGATGGTCGCGGCGAACTGCGTCAACTTCGTCTCCCAGGGCGCGTTCGCGCTGGTCATCCTCTCGGGGACGGCACGCCTGTGGGAGATGGTGCTGCTGGCCGCACTCGGCGGCACCGGGCAGGCGTTCTTCGCGCCGGCCTCCGAGGGCATGGTGCTCGCCAGCGTCTCCGGTGCACAGGCCGGCCGCGCCTTCGCGGTGTTCCGGATCGGCGTGAACGGCGCGACCATCGGCGGTTCCGCGCTCGGCGGCGCCCTGGTCGCCACCGTCGGCCCGGGGTGGGTACTGGCGGTGGACTCCGCCGCCTTCGCCGTCGCCGGGGCGTTGCGCGCGTTCCTCGACGTCAGCGGCGTCCCGAAGCGGGCCGCGAGCGGCGGAATCCTCGACGACCTGCGGGACGGCTGGCGGGAGGTCGTCTCCCGGCCGTGGCTCTGGGCGATCGTGGTGCAGTTCTCCGTCGTCAACGCCATGATGATCACGGTTCAGTCCGTCTACGGGCCGCTGGTCGCCAAGGAACGCCTGGGCGGCGCCGGCCCCTGGGGCCTGGCACTGGCCGCGTTCGGCGCGGGCACCGCCGCCGGCGCCCTCCTGATGACGCGCCTCACACCGCGCCGCATCCTCCTGACCGGCACGCTCGGCGTCTTCCCGGTCGCCCTACCAGCCGCCGCGCTCGCCATCCCGGTGCCGGCCGGCTGGCTCCCCCCGATCATGTTCTGCACCGGGATCTCGATCGAGGTCTTCGCGGTGACCTGGATGGTGGCCCTCCATCAGGAGATCCCCGAGGAGAAGTTCTCCCGCGTCTCCTCGTACGACTGGCTCGGCTCCCTGGCGATGGTCCCCGTCGCCACCTCCCTGGCCGGCCCGACCCAGGACCTGATCGGCCGCCCCGCCGCCCTGTGGTCCTGCGCCGCCCTGATCGTCCTCCTCACGGCCGCCGTCCTCTTCATCCCCGACGTCCGCCATCTCACCCGCCGCCCGACCACCACCCCCGAAGCCCCCGCCCCTCCCAACTCCCCACCCCGGCCCGAAAACCCCCAACACCGCACGAGCAACGCCCCCGCACAAGACCCGGGAACGCACCAACACAACGCGGGGAACTAATCACTCTCCGTAATCGTTGCCGAGAAAGAGGAAGGGAGGCAAGGGGAGGCGCCACGGAGGCAAGACCGCGGAGGTGAATCGAGAGGCGAAACCCGAGAGCCGGAAACTGGGAACCGAGACCGAGACCGAGAGTCGAAACCGGAGGTCGATCGGTCAATCCCGGAGAGACAAGACCGGAGGAGAGACAAGGCCGGGACAAGCAAGCAACCGCGCCCCCATGCCCGGTGCGGCCCGACCCAAGCCCCGCGCCCAGGCCGCGCCAACTACCCGTCGGCACCCAGGCCCGGCTCAGCCACGGCACGCCGGGGAGCGCGACGGGAGCTCCGCAGTCAGCACAGAGAGCACCGGGGGCGGTGGCCGATGCCTTGCATCCGCCAAGCGGTCGTCGCTCCGCCAACTGCCAACCACTCAGCCGACGCTGAACGTGCCCTCCGGCGGTACCGGGGACGGCAGCGCTTCGGCATCAGGCACCGTGCGGGCGCCGGCGATCAAGCGCCGCAGCGCCGCCCCGTGCTCAACCCGCGCGGGAAAGGCATCGGCCGCCGCCCGTCGAGCCAACCCCGCGACGGGCAACTCGGCCTGGGAGGCGAGCAGTACGGCGTTGCCGAAGCGACGGCCGCGCAGCACCGACGGCTCGGCGATCAGTGCGAGGTGCGCGAACGCCGCCGCGAAGTTGGCGAGTTGGCGACGCAGGAAGTCGAACGGCGCACTGTCCGCGAGGTTCGCGGCGTAGCAACCGTGGGGGCGCAAGGCGCGGGCGGCGACCTTCGCATACTCGACGGAGGTCAACTGGGCGGGCACGCGTGAACCGCTGAAGACGTCCGCGACGATCACGTCGACGCCGCCCTCCGGCGCCGCCTCCAGCGCCTCCCGGGCGTCCTTAGCGTGCAGTTGGATCCCGGAGTCGTCCGGCAGCGGAAGGTGCTCCGCCACCAGGGCGAGCAGGCCGCGGTCCGCGTCGACCACGTCCTGACGGGAGTGCGGGCGGGTCACGGCGAGGTAGCGGGGCAGGGTCAGCGCGCCGCCACCCAGGTGCAGCACGTCCAGCGGCTCACCCGGAGGCGCGGCCTCGTCCAGGACGTGCGCGAGCCTGCGGACGTACTCGAACTCCAGGTGGGTGGGTGCGTCGAGGTCCACGTACGACTGCGGTGCGCCGTCCACCGTGAGCAGCCAAGCGCGGGGGCGGTCGACGTCGGGGAGGAGTTTGGCGGTGCCGTGGTCGACGGTGCGGATGACGGGGATCGGATCCTCGACGGTGTTCGGGTCCTCGACGGGGATCGGATCCTCGGCTGACGCGGTCGTGGGGGGCGAGACGGTCGAGGATGTCGAGGCGGCCTCCGCCCCCGGGGCGGCCCGGTGCGCTGCCGGGATGTCGGACTCCTGGACATCGGGCGCGTCAGCGGCCGTTGGTTCGTTGTGCACCCTGCCATTGTGACGGGCGGGTGGGACCGGACGGCCGGGGCACCTGAGCACGGTCGAAGCAGGTGGGTGGCTGGGTGGGTGGAGTGGGATGACGTGGAGTGGGATGGCGTGAGTCGGCCGAGGCAGGTGGGGACAGCGAGGTGGGAGGCAACGGGGAGGAAAGGAGGCGCAGTAGAACGCGGGCGGCACCAGAGGGAGCCGTGGATCAGAGCACTGGAGGGAGTCGTGGAGGGAGTCGCGGATCAGAGGAGGTCAGGGGCCAGGATGGGGCGCAGGGGGACAACGAGTCAGGTGTCAGGTGGTGGTCCAGAGGGCTCGGACCTCCTCGATGTGGAGGGTTGACTGGCGGCGGCCCGCGCGGGCGGCGTCGGGGCGTTTGGCCGGGTCCAGTACGTTGCGCCCGAAGGCCGCTCTGGAGGTGCGGTCCGGGGTGATCACGCAGACCTGGGCACCACGTCCGGCCAACCGGGAGCCCTGGGCGCGGGGCGCGGCGACCGGTCCGCCACCGACAGCGATCGGGGCGATGACCACGACCCGGTCGTAGCCCGCGGCCAGGTCCGCGTTGGCGCTGGAGTGCACGCCGCCGTCCACCCACCGCCTCCCGCCGATCGTGACCGGCGGATAGACGCCCGGCACCGCGCAGCTTGCGCTCACCGCGTCGAGGAGCGGGACCCCACCCGTACCGTCGAACGCGGCCCGCTCCCCCGTTGACGAGTCCACCGCCGTGACCCACAGCCGTCCGTCAGGCCAGCCGTCCACACCCAGGGTGCGGGCGATGGCCGCGCGGTGGTCCGCCTCGGGAACGGTGCGCGCCGCCAGCGCGAGCTGCCCCATCCGGGCGCCGAACGACACCGCGTCACGGGAGCGCAGCGCGATGGCCGCGAACCGCGCGAACGCCGTCGGGCCCATACGGGCGGCGACCGACCGCCCGTTGGGAGCGGTCAGTTGGCGCCGGTACAGCTCCTCCAGCGGGTAACGACCGGAGGTGAGTTGCGCCCCGACGATCGACCCGGCGGAGGTGCCGATGACGACGTCGGCGTCGGAGAGGTCGGCCCCGGCCTCGGCGAGACCGGCCAACATGCCGACCTCCCAACCGATGCCGGTGAGCCCTCCGCCGCCGAGGACCAGCGCCGTTCGCCGCGACATGGGTTGCCCTTCCGTCGTTGTACAGGGTCTTTGTGCAGCTTCCGCCGTTGTGCAACCTCTTTGTGCCACTTGCGGGCAGCGCCCGGCGGAAGCGCAGGGCGCAGGGGCGCGCACCGTGTGCGGGCGTGCACACCGGCGGGATCGTAGAGGCGCGCCCTCGATGTGAACAGGGGTCCTGCTCGGCCAAGTTGGCCGAGCAGGACCCGTTCCTGACAGGCTCCAGTGGAGCCGCGCGCCTACTCCTCGACCGTGCGCACCGTGCCCGCCCCGATGGTGCGGCCGCCCTCCCGGATGGCGAAGCCGAGGCCGGGCTCCAGGGGGACGGCGCGGCCGAGTTCGATCGTTGCGGTCACCGTCTCACCGGGCCGGGCGACGGCGCGTTCGCCGAGGTCGACGACGCCGGGCAGGTCCGCGGTGCGGAGGTAGAACTGCGGCCGGTAGCCAGTGGACAGCGGTGTGCGGCGGCCGCCCTCCTCGGTGGAGAGGACGTACACCTCGGCCGTGAAACGGCGTCGAGGGGTGACGCTGCCCGGGGCGGCGATCACGTTTCCGCGGCGCACCTGCGTGCGGTGCAGCCCGCGCAGCAGCAGCGCGACGTTGTCCCCGGCCTGGGCGGACTCCATGGGCTTGCCGAAGGTCTCCACCCCGGTGACGACGGTGTGCAGCGTCTCGTCGCCCAGGACGGCGACCTGGTCGCCGCAGCGCACCGTACCGCGCTCGACGGCCCCGGTGACGACGGTGCCGCGCCCGGTGATGGTGAGCACGTTCTCCGCGGAGAGGAGGAACGGGGCGTCTACGTAGCGGTCGGGCACCGGGACGAAGGTGTCCACGGCGTCCAGGAGGGCGCCGATGGCGTCCGTCCAGCGCGGGTCGCCCTCCAGGGCGCGGAGGCCGGAGACCCGGACGACGGGGAGGTGTTCGCCGTCGTAGCCGTGCGCGGTGAGGAGTTCGCGCGCCTCCAACTCCACCAGGTCGGTGAGTTCGGGGTCGCCCGCGTCTGCCTTGTTGAGCGCGACGACGAGGTGCCGTACGCCAACTTGCTTGGCGAGCAGGACGTGTTCGGCGGTCTGCGGCATGATCCCGTCGAGCGCGGAGACGACGAGGATCGCGCCGTCCAGTTGGGTCGCGCCGGTGACCATGTTCTTGATGAAGTCGGCGTGGCCGGGCATGTCGACGTGGGCGTAGTGCCGGGTGTCGGTCTCGTACTCGACGTGCGAGATGTTGATGGTGATGCCGCGGGCGGCCTCCTCCGGGGCCCGGTCGATACGGTCGAACGGCACGAACGTGCCAGTGCCCCGGTCGCTGAGGACCTTGGTGATGGCGGCGGTGAGGGTGGTCTTGCCGTGGTCGACGTGGCCCATGGTGCCGATGTTGAGGTGCGGCTTGGTCCGGATGTATGCCGTCTTGGGCATGGGATTTCCTCGCAAGGATGCGGTGTTGACGGCGACTTGGCGCCGTGGGGACCCCTGGCCCGCTCCGACCCTCCCCTTGCGGGGTCCGCCGGACGATCCGGAGAGGGTCAGCTTCGCGTGCCGTGCGCCGGGGCGGCAGCGGACAGGGCTGCGGCGGCGGGAACGGGTGCGGGGACGGGTGCGGCGGCGAGCGCGACGGCTGCCGTACTGGTGAAGACGGCGGTGGATGCGGTGCCGTCGATAGCCGGGGCCGCGGCGAGGAATCCGGTGGCAGCCTCCGGCGCGTCCGCGGCGGCGATGGCCACCGCGGACGACATCGGGAGGACGGCGTACCGGAGCATGCGTCCTATGGTGCCGAGGCGCGGGACCGGCGTCGAACGATTTACGGTGCGCGCGGATCTGAGCCCCCGGTACCGGGACACGGCCCGTGACCAGGGGAACGAGGCACGAGGCACCAGGGCCTGCTCCCGATTCCCTACCCCAGGGCCGGATCGCCCAGTTCACTGCCCTGCGGCCCGGAATCCGGCCCCGCGTCACTCTCGTCGGTTACGCTCCCGGGATGCCTGCCCCCGCCGCACCGCCCGACGGGCTCGCCGCGCGCTGCACGCGCGTGCTGCTCTCCCCCTGGTCACGCCTGGCCCTGCTGCTGGCCCTCCTGGCCGCCGCCGCGTCCACGATGCTGCTGTTGCATCCGCAGCGCCTCTTGGCCGGCGGCTGGTCGGCACAACTGTCGGGCCCGGCGGCCCTGGTGGCCTTCACGCTGGCCTACGGGGTGTGCACCACCGCGTTCGTCCCACGGCCGGTCCTCAACCTGGCCGCGGGGGCGCTCTTCGGCAGTCAAGCGGGGCTGGTGACCGCGTTGGCCGGTACGGTGCTGGGCGCCGGGCTGGCGTTCGGGCTCGGGCGGCTGCTCGGGCAGGAGGCGCTGCGGCCGCTGCTACGACACCGCTGGCTGGCCGCCGCCGACCGGCAGTTGAGCGAGCACGCCTTCCGATCGATCCTGGCGATCCGGCTCATGCCCGGGCTGCCGTTCGCGGCCATGAACTACTCGGCGGCCGTCTCCCGGATGCGCTGGGGTCCGTACCTCCTGGCCACGGCGGTGGGCAGCGTCCCCAATACGGCGGCCTACGCGGTCGCGGGCGCCCGGGCGTCGACACCCACGTCGCCGGCGTTCCTCCTGGCCATGGGCTTCATCGCGGTCAGCGGCCTGGCCGCGCTCATCGTCGCCTGGTACAAGCGCAAGGCGCTGCGGGAGAACTGACCGGCGGGCGCGGTCCGTTACGCCCCCGCATACCTGCCTGATCACGGCTCCACATGCCCTGGCTGGTGCACACCCCGAGCGGCGCACGTCCTGGTCGAGTCGCGGCTCCGCGGCTCGTCACCGGTCGTGGGGCCGCCACGTGCCGTCGTCCCCGGTGACCGCCGCCGCCCGGAGCCGGCCCTATAGGCAGCCATCGCGCCGCACCACCGTCCCTACGGCGCAGCCGTACCCGCCCGTACGGCGATGTGCGGGGGCACGGCGATCCCCGGCCCCAGGGCGGGATCCGGTTGGGGTGCCTCCCAGGTGGTGCGGAGCGGAAGGACGCCCGCCCACAGGCCCAGTTGGGCGTCGGGGCCGTCGCCGTCGTCGGGGGCACCGGTCCGGATCTTGACCGATGCCTCGTCGAGCGGGAGGGCGAGCAGGGCCGTGGCGGCGAGTTCCTTGCGGTTGGGGCGGCGGGCGTACTGCCACTGGCCGGGCGCCGACTGCTCGGTGAGGCAGCGCAGGCCGGCCAGCTTCTCCTCGTCGTCGGTGATCAGCCGGGGCGCTCCGTAGAGCATCGCGCTGCGGTAGTTGACGCCGTGCTCGAAGACCGAACGAGCCAGCACCAGGCCGTCGACATGGGTGACGGTCACGCAGACCTCCGCCCCTGGGGAGGCCACCAGGCTGCGACTGGCGACCGAGCCGTGGAAGTAGAGGGTGGTGCCGTCCGAGCCGTAGACGGTGGGGACCACCCGCACGCTGCCGTCGATGCTCACCCCGAGGTGGCAGACGAAGCCGGCGGCCAGGATGGCGTCGAGTTCGGCGCGGTCGAGGCTGCCCTGCTCGCGGAGCCGGCGGTGCCGGGTGCGCTCGGTTTCGGTCAGGGTGCGGCCCGGGGCGGGTACGGACGAGGTCATGGCGGTCTGCGCTCTCTGCCGGTCTGCTCGGGGCTGCGCGCACGACCGGGCAGCCCAGCGGGACTGCCCGTCAGAGTAACGACTTCACAATATTCAGGCTAGGTATCTAACGAAATTCGTCATTGATAGGTCATTCGGCAACTGATTTCGTGTTCGCGCGCTAGGAGCTGAGGTGGTACTGGGCCCAGGGCTGGTATGCGGGCGCGGGCTCCTCGTGAGCGGCGGGGGTGAGGGTCCCCCAGGGGGCGAGGGCGCTGTCCCATTCGGAGGCGAGGGCGGTGACGTCGGCAACAGGGTCGGTGTAGGGCATCGCGCCCGTCTGCCAGGCGGCGGACGTCATGTGGTGGGCGGCGGACGCCGGGTTCCAGGACGTCGTCTGCTGGGCGGGGATGGTGTATTCGCCGTCCTGCACCTCGCCGGGGCCGCGGCGGTGGCGCCCCGCATGGGTCTCGGTGGGCCCGGGGTAGAAGCGACCCTGGGCGGAGAGTTGCTGGGCGCGCGCCATCAGGCGGGACAGGTCCAGGCCGAATTCGGCGGCCAGTTCGCGCAGGTCCACTCCGGTCTGCCAACTGCCGATCAGGACCGCGTCCATGGCGGGTGACCAGTTCTGGTCCGTCGCGAAACCGGGGGGCGCAGTGGCCTGGCGGGTGCCGGCCGGCTGTGCCGGTGCGGCGTACGCCTGCTGGGCGGAGGCCGCGGCCGCGTAGTCGGCGGTGCAGTCGGGCGCCGGGACGGGCTCGTCCGGTTCCTTGGGCGGTGTACGGACGGTGGACAGCAGTTCCTCGGCGACGGCCCGGGCGTCGTCCTTGCCCACCGTGCGCCGGGCGACCCGGACTTCCCGTTCGTTGAGCCCGAACAGCCCGGCCACCGCGCCCGTGCTGCCCACCGTGACCGCGAATGCCGCCAGCACGCGAGAGCGGTCGGCCTGCGCCTCGTCAAGTCTGGCCTGCGCTTCCCGGACACGTTCGTCTCCAAGACAGAACGCTTCTGCCAGTACGGCGTTGCGGTCCCACAATTCTCTCGGATCCATACTCAGACAACGTCGCTTCCGTCGGAGGTGATCCGATCTGTTGCTGCAAAGCACCCCAAAGCACCCATCGAACCACCAAATGACAATCACGTCGTAGCCGAGCCGACAATCACCTCGTCGTCCGGCAGGGGCCGCAGCGGTGCCGGAAGTCGATTGTCAGTGCGGGGAGTTACCTTCGAAATCAGTCGGATCGTGCGAGGTCGGCGGCTCGAAGCGGTCGTGCCGACGAGCGGAAGGGGGTACCGGATGTTGCGGTGGCGAGCGGCAGTGCGCGGCGGTGACGCGGGGCGGGGCGACGCTATGGCGTGTCCGGGCGCGGCAGGCCGATGGGGTTGGGGAACGGCAGCAGGTCCGCGGCGAGGACGCGGCGGGCGAGGGGGGTCAGCAGTTCCAGGAGGTGATCGCTCTCCGCGGGCGGGAGGGGGCGGAGCAAGCGGGCGGCCAGGCGGTCGGTGTCCTCCTCGATGCGGGTGCGTGCGCTTCGGCCGAGGGCGGTGGCGGCACCATGGGCATCGACGAGGTTCCGGGCGCGCAGGCGGTCCGTGGCGGCGGCCCATTCCTCTTCGGTCCAGCCGCGGTCCACCCGCATCGTGTCCCGTGGCACGCGCCCGGTGGCGGCGGCGAGCACCAGCGCCTCACAGGCGTCCAACTCCCGGTCGGCGAGCACGGCCAGGTGGACATCGCCCCGGAACTCCCGCAGTGTGGTGGCCAGTTGCCACAGCCGCTCCACGGGGTCGGCCTGGTCGCGTAGCGCGCGGTTGGCGGCGAAGAGCGGGCGGGCGGTGTCGGGAGCGTTGTCAACGAGCGCCTGGAGGCGGGGCAGGAGCGCGGTGGCGGACCGGTCCAGGCCCGGGTGGATGGCGCGGAGCGCGCGGGCGGCGCGGGTGCCGCGTTCGCCGAGGACACGGTCGGGGCTGACGATGTTCCAGGCAGCGGGCAGCGCACGGGCCACCATGCAGGGGGCGAACACGCCGAGCACGGAAGTGGCGAGGGCGGGGGCGACTGCGCCGAGGGGCGCGATACGGGTGGCGAAGTAGCCCATCCAGAAGCCCTTGAGGCCGAGGTCCTTGCCCAGCGCCCGGCAGTCGTCGTCGAAGTAGCAGACGGCGTGCAGCGGTTCGGTTGCCAGCCAGAGCGATCGTGCGCGCTGTGCGGTGCGCGGTTCCATGGACGGCTGAACTCCTCGGGAAGGATGGGAGACGGGATACGAGGCGAGAGGCGAGGGAGGGGCGGGCGATCGCGGTGCGGGTGGGAGCAGGGAGGCGAGCAATTCTGGCTGGTGGTCAAAATGCACACCACAAGGCGGATTGAGCGCCGCAAGGGGCTGTTCGTTCCTCACGTGAGCGTCGTGAGTATCGCGCCTGTCGCGTATGCCGTGTGCACGCTAGCGCCGTACGGGCGGGGCCGCAGGGAAAGGCAGGAAAGGGGAGAGAGGGGCGGGGCGAGGCGGGGGCAGTGTGCGGCGTGGCCGGCGCCCTGGTTCACCGGCCGGGTCCGGCTCACTCCGGGGCCGACGGAGAGGGGAACGGATCGATGACCGTGCGACGAGACACGGGGGCGGGTGCGAAGGTGACGGAGGAGAACGAGAAGGAGGAGGAGCAGGAGGAGTGGGCGGAGGGACGAAGGAAGAAGGGGCCAGTGGGGGCACCGGGTCCCGGGGTGGTGGACGCCCGGCGGAATGCGCGGATCGTCGGGGCGGCGCTCGACCGGATCGTGGCCGGGTATGTGTTCCCGGAGCGGGCGGCGACGATCGAGGCGGCCATACGGGGTCGGCTGGCGGCGGGCGAATGCGTAGCGCTGGACGGGCCGGGGCTGTGTACGGCGGTGACGGCCCACCTCCAGGAGGTCTGCCCGGACCGGCACCTCAGGCTGCTGTGGCGGGACGAGCCGCAGTCCGTGGCGTCGGAGGACGACGACGCGGGGCGGGCCGCCTTCCTCGCGTTGCTGCGGGCCGAGAACCAGGGCATCCGCGCCGTGGAACAACTCGACGGGAACGTAGGACGGATGGACATCCGGCGGATCGCGGACGGCGGCGAGGGCATCCGGGCGATCGGTGCGGCGATGGAGTTGGGCGCCCCCACCCGCGCGCTCCTGCTCGACCTGCGGGAGTGCCGCGGGGGCGCACCCGAGGGCGCGGCCCTGTGGTGCAGCTACTTCTTCCCCGACGACCAGGTGCACCTGAACGACACCTACTCGCGGGCCACCGATTCCACCCGGCAGTACTGGACGGCGTCGCATCTGCCGGCGCCCCGCTACCTCGACCGCCCGGTGTACGCGCTGACCAGCGCGACGACGTTCTCCGGTGGTGAGGACGTGGCGTACGCCCTTCAGGCGCACGGGCGGGCGGTGGTCGTCGGGGAGACCACCCGGGGCGACGCGCACCCGACCGATCGGCATCCGGTGACCGAGCACATCACGGTCACGGTGCCGACCGCGCGGACGGTGAGCGCGGTGACGGGGACCAACTGGGAGGGGGTGGGAGTGCGACCGGATCGCACCGTTCCGGCGGAGCGGGCGTTGGGGGCGACTCACGAGGAGGCACGGCGGGGCGCCGACTGGCTCCGGGGAAGCCCAGCGTCCTGATCAGCGGCGAGCCCCTGATCGGGGATGCGCGTCAGGTGCGGGTACCGGAGCCGAAGCCGGAGTCCCAGGCCCAGAGGTGGGCGCAGTTGGGGCACTGGAGGTGCAGCAGGCTGCCCTTGTTGGCCAGCAGGTAGCGCCAGTGGTCGCCGCAGGTGCGCCCGTCGTTACAGGTCCGGCAGCCCTGGTGGTCCTGGCAGCGGGGGCAGGGGACCCAGGCGCGGCGGCCGATGTCGGCGGTGGGGTCGAGCGGCAGCATGCTCAGTCCCGGCCGGCGGCCGGCAGCACTCCGGCGGCGACGAGCATGGTGTAGGTGGCCTGTTGGTCGGCGTCGAGGCCGGAGTAGAGGAGCCGCTGGGCCGCCGTCTCGTCGGCCAGCGCCGCCGCGGGGTCCCAGGTGTCCCCGAGGGCGGCAAAGACCTCGGCCCGCCGCCGGGCCTCGTGGCCGGCGAGGTCGAACTCGAAGGTTCCGCTGGTGCCACCGGCGGAGATCCCGGTGACGCGGGATATGTCAGCTTCGGGGCCGGTGGGACTGATGGGGTCGGTCATGCTGCGCTTCCTGTGTCACTTGCGGACGATTCGGGCGAGAAACCCCGATCGGATGTGTTTAGCAAGTGGGATGGGCTTGAGGAAGCGTCAGCCGGATGAAGCCTCCGGATACAGCTCCGAAGCGGCGCCGAAAGCCCGGTATATCGGGGCGGAGCGGCACATCAGCCCCCTCGGGCGTGACGCACTTCATGCCCAGGGACAGGGCCGCGCGCCGCGCCCGGAGTGGCCGCGCGGCGATCGCCGCCCCGCCCCGGCCGCCCCACCCGCCTGCCCCGGGCCTGCGCGCCCGCCGGGTTCCGACCAGCGCGCTCACCGGGTCTCGACGAACGTGGCCGCGACCATCGGTCCGGAGATGCACACGGCCCCGCGCGCCGGACCGAGCCGGCCCCGCCGACGAGCGGCAGAACACCCACCCGCTCCCCCGAAAGCCCCACCCCCGCCCCGTGTCTCATCCCCCTTCCCCACGCCCCCCGACTACGTGTCGCCGTCCCTCGCGCCCGGACGACGGCGACGACGGGGAGCACGCCCCGAACCACTCGGCAGGCGACGGACCGCGACCGCCGCCGCATCGTCGGCCAGCCGACCACCGGTGTGCGCGAACAACTCCTCGCGCAGCCGCCGGAGCACATGGTGGGGGCTACTCCGGCACCAGGCACCGGCGCGCTCGGTCAACGGGTAGAAATCGCCGTCGGCGTTCCGCGCCTCGGTGACCCCGTCCGTATAGAGGAGCAGCAGATCGCCAGGGCGGAGGGGAAAGGTCTCGACCTCGTAGTCCGGCGGCCCGGCGAGGGGCCCGAGGCCGATGGGGAGAGCGGAGCACCGGGGATCAAGGACGTGGGCCCGCCCCTCGCGCAGCAGGAGGGCCGGCGGGTGGCCGCAGCTCACGACGTTCAGTTCGGGGCGCCGGTCGGGAATGTCGAAGAGGGCGACGGTGGCGAAGGTCTCGTCGATGGGGCCGGCATCGGAGGCGGGGTCCGCGTCGGGCTCAACGTCCGGGCGGGGCGCGACAGGAGACCCATCAGAGACACCTCCAACGCCCCCACCCCGGCCCGCCCCACTGACATCGACATCAACTCCGACACCGGCACCGGCACCGGCACCGCTACCAGAGTCAACATCGGCATCTCCCAACGAGGTGGCGGCAGTTCGCCACTGGCTGCTGTCCCAGCGCACCGCGCCGTCGAGGTGGCGGGCGAGGCGGGGCAGGGTGGCCTGACGGTGCGCGGCCGCGCGGAACGCACCGAGGATCAGGGCCGCGTGGCTGTACGCCGGGAGACCCTTGCCGCGGACGTCGCCGATGATCAACCGGGTGCTCGCGGAGGTGCGGGCCGCGGCGAACAGGTCGCCACCCATCTCCGCCTCCTCCTCGGCCGGGAGGTAGAGCGAGGCGATCTCCAGGTCGCCGCTGCGCGCCGGCAGCGGCCGGAGCAGGACCTGTTGCGCCACGCCGGCCACCGAGCGGCTCCGGGAGAGCCGCCGTTCGTTGCGTTCCCGTACGACGGTGAAGAGGAAGACCAGCGCCGAGACCACGATCAGGGCGCTGGTTTGCGCAACGAGGTTCTCGGTGAACAGGACGTCACGAGCGAGGCCGATGCCCACCTGGGCGGCGATCGCCAGCACGCCGATCGCGGCGGTGGGACCGGGGCCGGCGAAGGCGGCGGTGAGGGCGGGAGCGGCGACCAGGAGCGGGCCCAGGTGGATGGACGGCGGAGCGACGACATCGGCCACGCAGACCCCGACGATGAGCCCGACCGGGATCAGCATCAGGAGGTGGCGCGGTTCCGGTCGTTGGCGCAGGCGCGTCGGCCGTCGAGAGGGCATGCACCATGGTTGCACTGAGATGAGGCAAATGTCCGGATGATTCGATTGACCGGATCGCTCCCGATCTCGACCCCGAC